>JAOPWV010000058.1 GCA_025965475.1 Frankiales bacterium
ACGCTGGCCGGCGTCGGCAACCAGACCGGGGGCGCCGGCAACGGCGTGCGCGGCCTGGCCGCTGTCGTCGTCCTCGGCCTGGGGGCCGGCGCGGCCGGCCTGCTGCGGCGTCGTCTGGGCTAGCCGGAAGAACGACCGCTCACGACACCCGGATCAAGGTGAGGGGCCATGTCGTGAGCGGTCGTTGCGGTCGTTGTTCTCAGGCGCGGGCGGACAACCTCGCCGCCATGAACTCCCGGGCGTGCCGCGCGAGGTCCTCACCGTCGTCCCAGAGGTCGCGCCAGACGCCCAGCCGGTCCGACAGGTCCGGCGAGATCACGGCCCGCGAGAACGACTCGAACGTGATCGTCCCGTCGTACCCCACGTCGGCGAGCGACCGGAAGAGCCCGTCGAGATCGGCCGAGCCGGTGCCGAGGTAGCCGCGGTGCGATTCGCCGACGTGCACGTAACCGAGGTGCTCGCCGCAGTCCGCAATGGCCTCGGCGACCGACCTCTCCTCGATGTTGACGTGGTAGATGTCGAGGTGGACGACGACGTTGCCCGCACCGACGTCGTCGATGAACTGCACCGCCTGCGCCGCCGTGTTGATCAGGTTGCTCTCGTACCGGTTCACCGGCTCCAGCCCGAGGGTGACGTCCTCCTCCGCGGCCCGGGCCGCGACCCTGCCGATCGCCGCGACCGCATTGTCGCGACCCCGCGGGTCCACCGGCCGGTTGTACTTGCCGAGGGCGGAGTACACGACCCCGCCGAGGTAGCCGCCGCCGAGACCCGCCGCGATCTCGAGTGCGTCGAACAGCCGTTCCTCGCCGCGCTGAGCCACCGCGGGATCCGGGCTGGAGATGTCGGCGTCGATGTCGAGCCCGAGGGAGCAGACGCCGGTGAGTCCGGCGTCGTCGAGCACCCGGCGGGTGTCCTTCATGTCGATCGCGCTCGGGTCGAGCGCGGGGATCTCCAGGACGTCGTAGCCGGTGGCGCGGGCCGCGGACACCGCATGCCGGCACTCCTGCGGCGACCACCCGCCCGCGAAGACGGCCGCGTGGATCCCGAGCGGATTGCGTGCACCGGTGCTCATCGGAGGAACGCCTGCGCCACGCCGCCGTCGACGGGCACGAGCAGCCCCGTCGTACGGCTGAGCGAACCGTCCACCAGGGCCACGACGGCTGCGGCGACATGCTCGGGCAGGACCTCCTCCTTGAGCAGGGTCCGTTGCGCGTAGTACTTGCCGAGATCCGCCTCCGGTACGCCGTACAGCTGTGCGCGTTGCGCCCCCCAGCCGCCGGCGAAGATCCCGGAGCCGCGTACGACGCCGTCCGGATTGACGCCGTTGACGCGGATCCCGTCGCCGCCGAGTTCGGCCGCGAGCAGCCTCACCTGGTGCGCCTGCGCAGCCTTGGCCGACGAGTACGCGACGTTCGCCGGTCCGGCGAAGACGGCGTTCTTGCTCGCGATGTAGACGATGTCGCCGCCGAGCCGCTGCTGGCGGAGGATGCGCGCCGCCTCCCGGGACACGAGGAACGAGCCGCGCGCCATGACGTCGAACTGGAGGTCCCACATCTGCGCGCTGGTGTCCTGCAGCGGGGCCGACTTCGACAGGCCGGCGTTGTTGACGACGAGATCGACGCCGCCGAAGGCGAGGCAGGCCGCGGCCAGCGACGCGCGGATCGAGTCCTCATCGGTCACGTCGACCGCTGCCGCAACGGCCACGTCCGGACCGCCCAGTTCCTTGGCCAGCTGCTCGGCGCCTTCGTCGTCCCGGTCGGCGATGACGACGCAGGCGCCCTGGGCGGCGAGGGCCTCGCAGGTGGCGCGCCCGATACCGGACGCGCCGCCGGTCACGTAGGCGACGCGGCCGGCGAGCGGCTTGGGTGCAGGGCGGAGCCGGAGCTTGCGCTCCTCGAGTTCCCAGTACTCGACCCGGAACTTCTCGCTCTCGGCCACCGGCTGGTACGTCGAGACCGCCTCGGCGCCGCGCATGACGTTGATCGCGTTGACGTAGAACTCACCGGCGATGCGTGCGGTCTGGGCGTCCGCGCCGAACGAGAACATGCCGACGCCGGGCACGAGCACGATCGCGGGGTCGGCGCCCCGCATCGGTGGCGTCCCCGGACCGGCGTACCGCTCGTAGTAGGCCCGGTACTCCTCGCGGTAGGCGGTGTGCAGCTCGCCGAGGCGTTGCTCGACGGTCTCGAGCGGCGCGTCCGGGGCCACGTCGAGCAGCAGCGGCCGGACCTTGGTACGCAGGAAGTGGTCAGGGCACGATGTGCCCAGCGGCACGAGTCGATCGAGCGCCTGCCTGGACAGGAAGTCGAGGACCACCTCGTCGTCACGGAACGCGCCGACCATCCTGCTGTCGGTGGAGGCGATGCCGCGCAGCAGGGGCGCGAGCTCGGCCGCCCGCGCCCGGCGGGCATCTGGCGGCAACGGCGCCCGATCGGGCCGGACAGCCCCGAACGGCTCGGCCTTGCCGGTGCGCACGAGGAAGTCCGCGGCCTCCCGGATGAGCCGCAGGGACCCTTCCTCGCAGGACGCGCTGGTCGATGCCCACGCCGTGAGCCCGTGGCCACCGAGGACGACTCCTTCCACCCGGGGGTCGGCCGCGATCTCGCGGATGAGGCGGCCGAGTTCCCAGCCCGGCCGGATCCAGGGCACCCACCGGACGCGGTCGCCGAAGCAGTCCCCGACGAGTTGCTCGCCGTCCGCGGACGCTGCGAGCGCGATGATGCTGTCCGGGTGCAGGTGGTCGACGTGTGCCGGCTCGACGAGCCCGTGCATCGGGGTGTCGATGGACGGCGCCGCCCCGCCCGGGCCGAAGGCACAGAACGGGAACAGGTCCACCATCGCGTCCTCGGTGTCCTGCCCGCCGTAGCGGCCGTCGAGCCGCCGCAGACGGTCGAGCTCCAGGACCGCCAATCCCTTGTAGCGCAGGGTTCCCAGATCGCCGCCGGACCCCTTGACGTACAACAGGGTCACCGGCTCACCCGTCGCGGGATGGACCGCCGCCGCCTTGCAGGACGAGTTTCCCCCGCCGTAGTTGGTGACGGTCGGATCGGAGCCGAGGCGGTTGGCCCGGTCCAGCATGGCCGCCACCTCCGCGGAGACGCCGGTCGGAACGTCGTGGCGCGGCTGGAACTCGTTCATGCGCCCCACCCCATCGCGGTGCCGCCGACGCGCTCGGCGACGACCTTCTTCTGGTAACCGGAGTCCCGGTACGCGGTGATCGGGTCACCGTGCAGCCCCATGTCCTCGCGCAGTTCTGAGAGCAACGGACGGACGTCCGTCGCAAACGCGTCCATCACGGCGGCATGCGCCGCGAGGACGTCACCCCGGGCCTGCGCGTCGGCAAGCAGCTCGGCGTCGACCAGGAGCGCCTTCGCCGTCGCCTCCTGCACGTTCATGACGGAGCGGATCAGCGCGGGGATCTTGCCTTCGATGTTGTGGCACTGGTCGAGCATGAACGCGATGTCGCCGTCGAGGCCGTTGCCCTGCACGATCTCGTGCATGATCCGGAACAGCCCGAACGGGTCGGCCGATCCGACCATCAGGTCGTCGTCGGCGTAGTAGCGGCTGTTGAAGTGGAAGCCGCCCAGGCGGCCGGCCCGCAGCAGCACCGCGACGATCATCTCGATGTTCGTCCCCGGCGCGTGGTGGCCGGTGTCGACCAGCACCTTGGCCCGGTCGCCCAGTCGCAGGCAGTGGGCGAACGAGGTGCCCCAGTCCGGCAGGTCCATCGAGTAGAACGACGGCTCGAACAGCTTGTACTCGACGAGCATCGTCATGTCGTCCGGCATCGCGGCGTACGTCTCGGCGAGCGCCGTGGCGAGCCGGTCCTGACGGGCGCCGATCGAGTCCTGCCCTGCATAGTTCGTTCCGTCGGCGAACCACAGTGACAGCTGTGGCGAGTCGGTCTGTACGGCGACCTCGACGCACTCGAGCAGATGGTCGGTCGCCTTGCGTCGGGTCGCCGGGTCGGGGTTGCAGACGCTGCCGAGTCTGTACTCGTTGTCCTGGAAGACGTTCGGGTTGATGGCCCCGATGCGGACGCCCTGGTCCTCGGCGTACCTGCGCAGGGCGGCGTAGTCGTCGACGCGGTCCCACGGGATGTGCAGGGCGACGCTGGGGGCCACCCCGGTCATGCGGTGCACCATCGCGGCGTCGTCGATCTTCTCGTAGGGGTCCCTCGGCACGCCGGCCTCGGGGAAGACCTTGAAACGCGTGCCGGAGTTGCCGTACGCCCACGACGGCGTCTCGATGTGCTGGCTGCGCAGGACGTTCTTCGCCTCGGTCGTCTGCATGGTCATCCCTCGATCGGGTGGGGGGTGCGGGAGAACAACTCGGTCGTGAGCCAGCCGCGCTGCTCCAGCGCGCTGACGAAACTCTGGTAGCCGGACGCGAGGGCCGGCTGCTGGTCGGGGTCGGGTCCGACGATGCGCGCGAGGCGGACCATCGCGTCGACGGCGGCGCCCAGGCCGTCGTGCAGGCTTGCCGACGCCGCGAGCACCGCGGCGCCGAAACCGCTGGACGGCTGGGCCGGAACCTCCATCGACTCGCCGAGGACGCTGGCGCGGATCCGCAGCCACACCGTGCTGTTCGCGCCGCCCCCCACCGTCCGCACCGGACCCCTTCCCTGGGCGCCCCGGCGTGCCAGGACGTCGAAGCCGAGCCTCTCGACGTACGCGACACCGTCGAGGAACGCCCGGTGCGCCTCCGCGGCGTCCCGCGGCTCTCCCCGCAGTGGACCGCCGGCCGCCGCGGAGACGAACGGGAACCGCTCGCCGGGCTGCGGCACGGGATAGCGGAGGGCGGCCGCCGGTCCGCGCCGACCTGCGGCCTCATCCCGCGCGGGCAGATCGCCCTTCGTCGTACGGAAGACGCCGGCACCGGCATTGCTCGCGCCACCGGTCCACCAGGCGCCATCGGGGGAGAGGTGGCTGTAGACGCCCAGGGCGGGGTCGGTGACCGGCCGCGGTGCCACGGTTTTGAGGACGAGCGTCGTGCCGAGTACCGACGCGCGCTGCCCCTGCAGTACCGCACCGGCGGCGACCTGCCCGGCGCAGCCGTCCGTCATGCCGAGCAGCAGCGGAGTGCCCTCCGGGATCCCGGTTGCGGCTGCGGCACTGCGCCCGACGGTGCCGGCGCGTCTGGTCGGCAAGGCGAGCTCCGGCAGTTGAGCGGCCACGATGCCCGCCGCGGCCAACAGGTGTGCAGGCCAGGACACGGTGCCGGGGTCGGCGCCCGTCTTGAGAGCGGTGCTCGTATCCGTCGGCACCGCACATCCGGCGAGGCGGGCCAGGACGACATCGCCCGCGTGCGCGTACCGTTCCGCGGGCCGGTGCAGCTGCAACCAGGCCACCCTGGCCAGCGCCGGCGCGGTGAGCGTGAGGGACGTGTCGACGCCGGACCCGGGATCCTCGGCACGGCGGTCGTCGTACAGCAGGGCCGGCCCGGTCGCGGCGAGCCGCCCCGAGCACGGGACCACGGTGCCGGAGGTCGCGGTGACCGTCACAGCCTCGGGCCGTACGGCCCCGCCCAGCTGGGCGGTCACGACGGCGAGCACCCGCTCAGCGGTGTCCGCGTGCACCGATCGCTGTTCGGACCAGCCCGGCCGGTCACGTCGTGGCGCCGGCAGCGGGCTGCTCGCCGACGCGAGCACCCGTCCGCCGGCGTCGACCGCGAGGACCCGCACGTCGGCGGTCGCGACGTCGACGGCGAGCACGAACGGTGTCACGTCGAACGCTCGCCGGCCGCGCCGAGCACGAGCTCGGGGAGCGGGATGAGGTCGGGGACCGCTGCATCCGGCTCGGCCAGCTGCTCCGGCGTCGGGTGGTCCGGTGCCTCGCCCCGCAGCACCCACACGGTCTTCAGCCCCAGGGCCCGGGCCGGGCGTACGTCGGTGTCGAGCCGGTTGCCGACGTGGACGGTGCGCTCGGGGACGGAGCCGACTGCCTCCAGCGCCCACCGGAACAGTGCGGGATCCGGCTTCTCCAGCCCGACGAGCGCGGACACGCCCCACACGTCGACGAAATCCGCGACGCCGTCGCGCTTGAGGGCGTCCACGACGGTGGCCTCCTGGTTGGCCAGGACGGCGATGCGGACCCGCCCGTGCAGCGCGCGCAGGCAGGGCAGGACGTCGGCGTACAGCGAGCCGGCGGGGTGCACCCAGTGCCGTGCGGTCCGCGCGTGCAGCACGTCCCGCAGTCCCTCGTCGCCGAGGAGTTCGGCCGCGAGTCGCCGCCGGAGCGAGCCGGACTGCTGGGCCCGCAGGTCGTCGTAGGTCCCGCGGAAGCTGGCCCGGTCCGCCGGTGGCTGCCCGCGCTCCGCGAGCAGTTCGTCGAGCGCCGCCAGGACGGCCCGGGCAAAGGCCTCGTCCGGGTACAGCGGACCTCCCACGTCGAAGAAGACGGCGTCGACATCGCGGAGACCCTTCATGGGCGGCCCCCGGTGAGGCGCAGCCGCCGTTCGACCTCGTCGCCCCGCGCCGCCAGGTCGGCGCCCAGGCCGGCGTCCAGCCAGGCCGGCGTGCCCACGGACAGTGCGAGGGCACGCGTGCGGGCGGCCTTCACCGCCATGACGGTGATCGCCTCGACCTCCTCCGAGGAGGAGCCGAGCGCGACCAGGCCGTGGTTGCCGAGCAGGACACAGCGCGGCGGGACGCCGGTCAGCTCCAGGCGGTCGCGGATCGCGCCGGCCACCGCACGACCGAGGGCGAGCCCCGGCTCCTCGTACCCGACCCAGGCCGGCGTGCCGACCACGACGGCCTCGTCCGGGAACAGCGGGCCCTCCCACAGGGCCGGACCCTCCAGGGTGGACACCAGGCCGACGATCGCGGTCGGGTGCGTGTGCGCCACCCAGCTGGCCAGTCCCGTGGTCGCAGCCGCGACGTGCAGGAGCGTCTCGATCGAGGCGCGCCGGCCCTCGTACGGGCCGGACTCCACCGCGAGCAGCCGGGTCAGCTCCGCCTGCGTCGCTCCCGGGTCCGCCAGAACGGCGGCGGCCTCGTCCAGGTCGACGAGCACGAAGTCCGCGGCGACCGCCCTGTCCATGCGGGCCCCGCTCGCCTTGACGGCCAGCTGGTCCGTGCCGACGAGCGTCGAGGTGTTGCCCTCGGCCAGCACGACCAGGTCACGGGCGGGGTCGCCGAGCCGGGACGTCAGCCGCACCAGCTCGGCCGGCACCTTCGAGGCGTCGAGACGAACCGTCATCCTGCGCTCCGGCCGCGGCGCAGCGTCCAGGCATTGAGCAGGGCGGAGCTGACCAGCAGCGCACCGAGCGCGAACAACTGGAACTGGCTGCCGTCCGAGCCCTCGAAGAACAGCAGGATGCCGGCGTTGAGCCACACGACGAGCAGCCCCGCGATGACCACCCCGGCCACGCGCCCGATTCCGCCCGCGACGACGACACCGCCGAGGACGGCGATCGTGATGGCCGGCAGCGCCATGCCGTTGCCGACGCTGCCGGCATCCGGCCGCGCCGAGGCGAACTGGGCGACGATCACGACCGCCGCGACGCCGGCGAGCAGGCCGGACGCGACGTACGCCCGGAACCGGGTCTGGCGCACGTTGATGTTCGCGAACCGGGCGGCGACGTCGTTGGTGCCGATCGCGTAGAGCTTGCGCCCGTACGTCGTCCGGTTCAGCACCAGCCAGACGACGAGCACGACCGGGACGAGGAAGGTGATCACCTGCAGCGGGAAGCTCGGGATCTGCGGCGAGAGGTCCACTGCTGAGGTGAGCGCGTGCAGGTCCTGTACGGGCTTCGTGGAGATGGGCGCGTTCTGGTTGCTGACCAGGGCCAGGGAGCCGAAGGCGTAGAAGGTCGCCAACGTCGCGATCAACGCCGGGAACCCGAGGTAGGCGACGAGGGTGCCGTTCACCGCGCCCAGCAGGCCGCCGATGAGAATTGTCGCCGGAACGGCCACCGCCACCGGCCAGCCCCAGTGGCCGACCATGAAGCCGAAGCACATGCCGGCCAGGCTCACGATCGAACCCACCGACAGGTCGATCCCGCCGCGTCCGGAGACCATGACGATCAACTCGGCGAGCGCCAGGATGGAGAGGGGCACGAGCGTGTCGAGGGCGGCCGCGAGGTAGTCGGAGTCGTAGCGCGCGATCAGGTACCCGTTGTCGCCGAGGATCCAGAACCACGTGACGACGACGACCAGCAGCACGGTGAGCAGGGCAACCCGCTCGACCAGGATCAACCGGAGGAGTCTGCCGAGCCCGCCTCGGGCACCGGCCCGTGCCGGGGCCGGTGCCCGAGGCGTGGGCGGGGGGGCGACCGTCGGCGTGGTCATGCTGACCTCCTGCGCCGTTCGCGGAGCAGGTCGACGCCGACCGCGACGAGGATGAAGACGCCGATGAAGAGTTCGGTGAGCTCACTGCGCCAGCCGAGCAGCGTGATCGCGCTCGTGACCGTTCCCACGAGCAGGGCCCCCAGCAGGGTGCCGAGCACGGTGCCGCGCCCGCCCAGGATGCTCGTCCCGCCGATGACCACGGCGGCGATGACCTGGAGTTCGAGTCCCGTCCCGGCGTTCTGCTGCACCAGGCCGCCGCTGCCGATCAGCACGCAGGCCGCGAGACCGACGAGCAGCCCGGTGAGTGCGTACGCCGCGACGAGCCTGCGGTGGACCCGGATGCCGGCAAGGCGGGCGGCCGCGGGGTCTCCGCCGACGGCGTACCAGTGTCGTCCGGTCGGCCAGTGCCGCATGTAGACCCACATGACTGCGGCGACCGCCATCGCGAGCCACCAGGCGTTCGGCACCCCGATGCTCAGCCCCGTCTCGCCGCCGCCGAACCACTGGAGCGTCGACGGGACGCCGGTCACCTGCTTGTTCTCGAACAGTCGCAGGGCGACGAACCGGAACAGGTTCAGCGTGCCGAACGTGACGATGATCGGGTGGATGCCGCCGAGGGCCACGAGCAGCCCGTTGACCGTGCCGAGCAGCACCCCGAGCACCAGGGCGACGGCGATGGCCTCGACCATCGGGACGCCGCTGTCGCGGATCAGCTTCGCGACGACGACCATGACCACCGCCGCCGCGCTCCCGACGGAGACGTCGATGCCGCCGGTCACGATGATCGCGGTCATCCCAATGCCGATCAGGGCGACCGGCGCGACCGCGAACACGATGTTGCTGAGGTTGCCGGCCGTCAGGAAGGTGTTCGTACCGAACGAGAGCGCGACCCATAGGGCGGCGATGACGGCGACCAGCGCCAGTTCCTGCCCCTCCACGGCCCGCGCGACCGGACGGCGGCGGCTGCGCAGAGCAGCCGGTTCGACGAGTGCGGTCATGAGAGCGACACCTCCTCGACCGTCTGGTCGTCGCCGGCTGCCGCGGCGAGCACGTCGGCCTGTCCGGCACCGCGGGGGAACTCCGCGGTCAGCCGGCCGCCTCGCACGACGAGAACGCGGTCGGCGAGCTGGAGCACCTCGGGCAGGTCGGACGACACGACGACGATCGCGCTGCCGGCATCCGCGAGCTCGAGCACGATGCGGTGGATCTCGTCCTTCGCGCCGACGTCCACGCCCTGGGTGGGTTCCTCGAGCAGGAGGATGCGCGGACGTTCGACGAGCTGACGGGCCAGCACGACCTTCTGCTGGTTCCCACCTGACAGGTTGCCGACGAGGGTGGCGACGCTCGGTGCCTTGATGGCGATCCGGGTGAGGAACTCCTCGGCCACCCGGCGCTCGCGCGAGCGGTCGAGCCACAGGCCACCGCGACTCAGCAGCCGGAGGTGGGCGCTGGAGATGTTGAAGGCGATGCTCTTGGAACCGAACACGCCCTGCACCTTGCGGTTGGCCGGCAGCATGGTGATTCCGTGACGGACCGCGTCGGCGGGGGAGTGCAGCGCGACGGGCTTCCCCGCGAGCGTCACCGTGCCGGAATCTGCCGGATCCACGCCGTACAGGGCGCGCGCGATGTTGCCTGCGCCGGAGCCGACGAGACCGTAGAGCGCGACCACCTCGCCGGCGCGTACGTGCAAGCTCACGTCGGTGAACCGGCCGCCCCGGCACAGGTGCGCGACCGCGAGCACCGGCGGGGTGTCCGGGATGCTGCGGTCGACGACGTCGGACTGCAGCGCGTGTCCGACCATCAGTTCGGCGACTGCGCGCACGGACAGCTCCGTCGTCGGCTTGCTCGCCACCACCTCGCCGTCGCGCAAGACCGTGACGCGGTCGGTGATCTGCGCGAGCTCGTCGAGCCGGTGACTGATGTAGATGACGGCCACGCCGCTCTCGCGCATGGCCCGGACGGCGCGGAACAACGTCCCGATCTCGCGGTCGGTGAGGATCGCGGACGGCTCGTCGAGGATGAGGATGCGCGGCTCCTGCGAGAGAGCTTTGGCAATGCTGACGAGCTGCTGCTCGGCCACGGCGAGGTCGGCGACGCGGACATCGGCGAGCTCGGGGTCGAGCCCGATGCGCTCGAGCAGCTCGACGACCCGGCTGCGTTGGGTGCCCCGGTCCACCGCCCCGTGGCGTCGCAGCTCCCGGCCGAGGAACATGTTCTCCGCGACCGTGAGCTCGCCGAACAGTTGAGGTTCCTGGTACACCGTCGCGATGCCGGCGCCCAACGCGGACGTGGTGCTTCCGAACGGCTGCGGTACACCGTCGAGCTCGATGGCGCCCGCGTCGGCGACCTCGGCGCCGGAGACGATCTTGATGAGCGTCGACTTTCCGGCGCCGTTCTCGCCGACGAGCGCATGCACCTCGCCGGCCGCGACCTCGAGCCCGACGCCACGCAGCGCGTGGACGCCGCCGTACCGCTTCTCGATCCCGGTGAGCCTCAGGATCGGGGGTGCGGTGGCGGAAGACCCGTCCGCTCGATCACTGTCGGTCACGGTCATGACGCCTCCGTGGAGAAGGGCCGGGACGGCGGGACACGGCCGTCCCCGCTCTCCATCGTCAGTAGTTGAACTGGTCGACGTTGGCCTTGGTGATCCGCAGCGGTTCACCGAGGAGCAGCATCTTCTGAGCGGCGGTGTAGGTGGCGCCGTCGATGCCCCCGCCGACGGCGGGCTTGGCGTCGATCGTCTTGCCGTTCGCGAGCTGCGCACCGGCCCACACCGTGAGGTAGCCGAGGTTCTCGACGTTCCAGAGGATCGACGAGCTCGACGATCCGTCCGTGAGGTACGGCTTCATCGCCTGCGGCGTGCCGAGCCCGACGGTGAAGACCTTCCCGATCTTCCCGGCCTCGCGGACCGCCTTCGCCACGCCGGGAGCGGAGGAGGTGCACTCGCCGACGAGCCCGGTCAGGTCCGGGTGCGCGTTCATCAGGTCCTTGGCCATGGACACGGCCTTGGCCTCGTCCTCACCGGCATAGACGGTGTCGACGATCTGGGCGTTCGGGTACTTCTCCGCGGTGTACTTCTTCTGCACCGCAATCCAGGCGTTCAGGTTCGCCGCCGTCTGGCCGCAGGAGACGATGGCGTACTTGCCCTTGCCGCCCATCTTCTCGAGCAGCGCGTCGGTGAGGGCCTTGCCGATCCCGTCGGCCGTCGCCTGGTTCACGAACACCTCACGGACCGAGTTCGGCGCGTCGGTGTCGGAGGTCATGACCTTGATGCCCTTGGCCTTGGCGTCGGCGAGCACCGGCGCCATCGAATCGGGGTCGTTGGGGGCGACGACGAGGACGTCGACCTTCTGCTGGATGAGGGACTTGACGATGTCGGTCTGGGCGCCGGGATCGGCGGTCGTCGACCCCTTGTAGATCCACTGGACATTCAGATCCTTGGCGGCCTTCTGGCCGCCGGCGTTCATCGCCTCGAAGTACGGGATGCCCTGCAGCTTGGGGACGAAGGCGATCTTGAGCTGCTTGGCCCCGCTCGTCCCGCCCGTCCCGGTGGCGGCCGTCGTCTCCGACTTCTTGCTGCAGCCGCTGACCGCGACCACGGCAACGAGCGCTACTGCGAGCACGCTCGTCGTCCTCCTGGTGTTTCGCATGTGCGCTCCTTCCGTGCCTGCACCCACGGTGGGGCAGGATCTGCAGCTGCTGGGCGGCGAAGACGGGTCAGGCCAGGTCGGCCGGTGCCACGGCGATCAGCTCGTGCAGTCGTGCGTAGGCGTCGTCCCAGCGGGCGGCTGCGGACGGGTCGGGGTCGATGTCGCGCGTGGGTTCGGTGGCCCGTACGACGTCTCTGATGTCGTCGAGGCCGCCCAGCTCCCCGAGCGAGCAGAGCTGGACGAGCAGGTTCCCCATCGCTGTCGCCTCGACGGGACCGGCGATCACCGGCAGTTGCGTCGCGGCGGCGGTGGCGCGATTGAGGACGTCGTTGCGGGAGCCGCCGCCGACGACGTGGACCGCGGTCACCGGCGTGCCGGTGACCTTGGCGATCTGGTCGAAGGCGTAGCGGTAGCGCAGCGTGAGGCCCTCCAGGACGCAGCGGCTGATCTCACCGACCGACGAGGGCACCGGCTGGCCGGACCGCCGGCAGAACTCGCGGATCCGCTCCGGCATGTCGCCCGGTTCGACGAACGCGGGATGGTCGACGTCGACCACCGCGTGATGCGCGGGCGCGTCCTGCGCGAGCTGGACGAGGTCGGGGTACGAGAGCGTCATGCCCTCGCGCTCCCACTGCCGGCGGCATTCCTGCAGGATCCACAGGCCCATCACGTTGCGCAGCAGGCGGACCGTCCCCGCCACGCCGCCCTCGTTGGTGAGGTTCGCCGTCTCCGCCGCGGCGTTGATGACAGGTCGCTCGCGCTCCACACCGACCAGCGACCAGGTGCCGGAGGAGATGTACCCCGCGTGCGGGTCCAGGAAGGGCACAGCCGCGACGGCGCTGGCGGTGTCGTGGCTACCGGGGGTGATCACGCGGGTGGCGGCGAGCCCGGGCGCGTCGGCCAGCTCCGGCTGCAGCGAGCCCAGGTCGGTCCCCGCATCGACCACCTCGGGCAGCAGATCCGTCCGCACGCCGAGGTCCTCGAGCAGGTCGACCGCCCACGTGCGGGTCGCCATGTCGTACGCGCCGGTGGTGCTCACGGCGGTGTACTCCGCGACGCGGGAACCACTGAGCAGATGGTGGAAGATGTCGGGCACCATCAGCAGCGTGCGCGCCTCGCCCGGGAGGCCCTCGTTGCGCGTCTCGGCCATCAGCTGGAAGACCGAGTTGATGTGCATGATCTGCGTGCCGGTGTCGTGGTAGAGCCGGTGGCCCACGAGCTTGTCCGCGAGTTCGACGAGGTGCCGGGTCCGGCCGTCGCGGTGTGAGACGGGATCCGCGAGCAGCCGGCCCTGGCCGTCGAGGAACCCGAAGTCGATGCCCCAGGTGTCGACGCCGACAGAGTCCACCACTCCCTGCTCACCGGCAGAGCGCAGCCCGGTGCGGACGTCGTCCCAGAGCCGCTGCATGTCCCAGCGCAGGTGGCCGTCCCGCTGGCGCGGCACGTTGGCGAACCTGTGCACCACCTCGGTGTGCAGCCGCACGCCGTCGAAGCTGCCGACGACGACCCGGCCGCTCTCCGCGCCCAGGTCGACGGCGACGCAGCGGTGGCTGGCGCTCATCCCGCCTCCACCCGTGACAGTCGTGCGGAGGGCTGGTCCGGCGCGACCCGGTGCACGGGCACGCCGCACTCCGCCCACTGTCCGACCGTGTCGTCGCCGAGGCCCTCGTCGCTCACGAGGCCCGCGATCCGGTCGCTGGTGACGAACGGGTGCAGCGCGAACCGGCCGACCTTCGAGGAGTCGAAGAGCCCGTAGATGTCGGTGCACGCCGCCGCGAGCCGCCGCTTCACGGCCGTCTCCTCGGAGCTGAGCTCCATGAGCCCGTCAGCCGGCGCCAGCGACCGCAGGCCGAAGAAGCCGGAGTTCAGGCGGGCGCGGCTCGAGAAGACGTCGCCGAAGTCACCGACGATCGACTGCGAGGACCTGCGGACGGTGCCGCCGGGGAGTACGACGGTGACGGCGTCGGACTCGCTGAGGACGTCGGCCGCCCGCAGCCCGTTGGTGACCACGACCAGACCCCGGCGCGAGCGGATCTCGAGGGCGAGGTAGTAGCAGGTGGTGCTGCAGTCGAGCGCGATCGCGTCGCCGTCCTGGACGAACGTCGCGGCCTTGCGGGCGATCGCCTGCTTCTGGGCGGTGGCGTGCCGGAGCCGCATGTCGAACGCACCCTCGTCGGCGCCGACGAGGGCGACCGCGCCGCCGCGTACGCGGCGCAGCAATCGACGGCGCTCGAGCGCCTCCAGGTCCTTGCGGATGGTGACCGCCGAGACCCCGAACCGGTCCATCAACTCACCGACGCCGACCTTGCCCGCCTCGTCCAGAAGACGGAGGACGGCCTGTTGGCGGTCGCGCTCCGCGATCCCCGCCATGGTCGCCCCTGTCGTCGTGGCAGTGGGCCCGTCATGTGACGTGGACCACAGCCCCTGTCAGGAAGTTGGCACCGGTGAAACAAGACGTCAACAAGCGAAGGAGAAGTCGCCATCGGGACGCTTTCGTTCGCGCGAGTTCGACTTTCGCAACGACGTGCCGTGGGGGTGCACCGCCGCAGAAACGTGGGCAGAAGCAGCCTTCGCGCTGGCGGCCGAAACCTCCGGTCTCGCCACGTTCGCCGGCGCCGGCGTCGACCTGATGACGTCCGCCGTCCCGAGTGGGAGGCTGGGGGTCTGCACGTGAGCGCAAGGAGGGGCCGCGGCCCGGCAGCCGAGACGACGTCGCCCGTGTGGTTGTGCGGCGACCCGACCGGCGGTGCGAGACAGCCGCGCGGCATGACCGGAGCAGAGGGCAGCACCGGCTGAGCAGCAGCCGGCGCATCCGGGAGAAGGAGTCGCTCCGATGACCGAAAGCCGAGTCTCCGCGACCCAGCAACGCGGGATGGTCACGCCCGAACCACAGGCCCCGCCCGCAGCGGCCGCAGCCGACATCGGGGTCGCCGACCCCGCACCGCTGGGCCTCGCCGGTTTTGCGATGACGACCTTCGTCCTCAGCGTCTTCAACGCCGGCATCCTGCCGACGACCCTCGAAGCCACGACGCTGGGACTGGCGCTGTTCTACGGCGGGATCGCCCAGGTGCTGGCGGGGATGTGGGAGTTCCGCAAGGGCAACACCTTCGGTGCCCTTGCGTTCACCTCGTACGGCGCCTTCTGGCTGTCGTTCTGGTACTACGTGACAAGCGTCCTGCCCACCCTGCCCGCAGGCGACGCACACAGGGCGACGGGGGTCTTCCTGCTCGCGTGGACGATCTTCACGGCCTACATGACGGTGGCGAGCCTGCGCACGACCGGGATCGTGGTGACCGTGCTCGTCGCTCTGACGGCGACGTTCCTCGTGCTCACGATCGCCGCCTTCGCCGGCAGCAGCGGGATGACCAAGGTCGGCGGCTACCTCGGGCTGCTGACTGCCCTGCTGGCCTGGTACGCGTCCTTCGCCGGGGTCACGAACGCGACGTTCAAGCGCACCGTGCTGCCGACCTGGCCGCTCACCGAGGTCGCCGTTCGGCCCTGACCGGGCCCTGAGCCGCCCTGACCGGCACAGCTAGGCTCGGGAGCATGAGGTGCGTCTTCTCCCCGGTGCCCGGTAGGACCGACTGAGCGATGCGCCACTTGTTGCACCGGGTTCGTCGTGCCTACCACCTGCTCTGCGCCCGCGAGGACGTACGCGTCCGCGACATCGTCGTCCCACTCGGTGTCTGGACCTGTCACCACTGCCCGCACGTGAGCCTCGATCAGCTGACCTTCATCAACCACATCGGCGAGGTCCACGCCTGATCCGGTACGCATCAACGGCGCTCCGTCAGCGCAGGGTGCTTGTGGCCGTGAGCCGGCCAGCGGCGTCCGTGACCCGCGCGGAGATCCCGCGCTCACCGTTCTCCGTGGCCACGCGCATGCGCTGCTCCCCGAACATCGGGGCGACCAGTCGGTAGGCGAACTCCTGACCGACTGCTGACACCCCCGACCGCCTGATCAGCTCGCCCATCATCAGCGCCTGCAGCGGCCCGTGGATGACGAGACCGGGATAGCCCTCCTGCGCGGCGTACGCCGCGTCGTAGTGGATCCGGTGTGCGTTGTAGGTCAAGGCGGAGAACCGGAACAGCAGCACGGAGTCCACGTCAAGGCTGAGGTCGCAGGCGCCGGGGGCAGAGGCCCCCGGCGCCGGATCCTGGGGCAGGGTCGAGCCGGGGGCGCGGTAGACGATGTCCTGCTCGTCGCCGATGGCAAGCCGGCCGCCCTGCTCGATGTCGCTGCGGACCGTGACGAAGGTCAGCCGGCCGGACCTGCCGTCCTTCTCCGCGGTGTGCACCACGCGGGTGGTGCGGGTCGCCGGCTCGCCGAAGCGCAGCGGCGTGTGCAGGGTGACCCGGCCGCCGGCGAACATGCGCAACCGGCCGGGCCCGGGCGGCGCCGGGATCCCGTCGGTCGGATGGCCGTCGGGGCCGAGGTCGCTCTGCCTGCGTCGCTCGAGCAGGTAGACCCAGTGCCAGAGCGCAGGCAGATCTCCCTCGCCGGCAGGCGGATCGAGGTCCAGCATCCCGGCCAGCGCCTCGGCCGGCTCCGGCGTGATGAGCTCCGTGCGGGTGCTGACGTCCGGTTCACCCGAGGTCATGGCGGTCCTTTGTGCGGCGGGGGGCGAACTCGTCGCGGACGGCCGCGGTGTGCTCGCCCAGCGCGGGGATCGGGCCCATCGCCGCCTCGCGGCCGGTCACGGTGACCGGGGGTAGCAACGAGCGCACCGGCCCGGCGGGGGAGTCCACCTCGCGCCAGCGGTCGCGGGCCGCGAGTTGGGGGTGCTCGGCGAACTCGTGCATCGTGCGCATGCGGGCGTTCGCGATACCGAGCTCGTCGAGGCGCTCGGTGACCTGCTCGGCCGTGAGGTGGGACAGCGCCTCCTCGAGCAACACGCGCAGCTCGGCGTCGTTCGTGACCCGGCTGGAGTTCCGGAGGAAGCGGGGGTCCTGCGCCAGCTCAGGTTGACCCAGCGCGTGGGCGCACAACGCCGCCCACTCCCGCTCGTTCTGCACACCGATGAAGACCTGCCCGCCGTCACCGGCGCGGTAGGGCCCGTACGGGGAGATCGAGGCATGCCGGGCTCCCGTGCGCTCGGGCGGGGTGCCGCCGTATGTGGCGTAGAGGTAGGGCTGGCTGGCCCACTCGCCGAGGGCGTCCAGCATGGCCACCTGGAGACCCGTGCCCTCGCCGGTGCGCTCGCGCTCGTAGAGGGCGGTCAGCACCCCCGAGAACGCGTACATGCCGGCCGAGATGTCGGCGACCGAGATGCCGGCCTTGGCGGGGGAGTCGGGTGAGCCCGTCACGGACAGCAGGCCTGCCTCGCACTGGACGAGCAGGTCGTACGCCTTCTTGCTGCTGTACGGCCCGCCGGCTCCGTAACCGGAGATGGAACAGGTGATGAGCCGCGGATGCGCCGCGCGCAGAGTCTGTTCGTCCAGCCCCAGGCGGTTCGTCGCGCCGGGCACGAGGTTCTGCACGAAGACATCGGCTTGGGCCAGCAGCGCGTCGAGGAGCGCGCGGTCGTCGGGGTCCTTGATGTCGAGGGCGACGCTCTCCTTCCCGCGGTTGAGCCATACGAAGTAGCTCGACATGCCCTTGACCGTCTCGTCGTAGCTGCGGGCGAAGTCACCGCTGCCGGCCCGCTCGATCTTGATGACCCGGGCGCCGAGGTCGGCGAGCTGCCGGGTGGCGAACGGCGCGGCCACCGCCTGCTCGAGCGCTACGACGGTGATGCCGCTCAGAGGGTGCATCAGGACCTCCGCGCGGGGCCGGGACGGGGCTCCACGCCGGCCTGTCGCAGGACCTGCCGCGCACGTTCCACGACCGGCCGGTCGACCATCTCCCCGTCCAGACGCCCTGCTGAGCCATCGCTGACGCTGTCCAGGAGACGGCGGGCCCGGCGCACGTCCTCCTCGCTGGGGCTGAATGCGCCGTTGACGGCCGCCACCTGGCGCGGATGGATGCACAGCTTGCCGCCAAAGCCCAGGCCGGCCGCTGCGGCCGCGTCCGCCTCGATCACCAGCGGGTCGTCGAAGGCCCGCGTGACACCGTCCACGGGCGCGGCAACCCGGGCGGCACGGGACGCCACCACCAGGGAGGTGCGCGCGAACAACAGCGTTGCTGCCGTTTCCGTCGCGCCGATGTCGAGCGCGAAGTCGAGGGAGCCGAAGGCGAGGCGGACAACGCCCTGCGCGCCGGCCAGGTCGTACGCGCGGTGCACGCCCAGCGCGGTCTCGACGAGCGGGACCACCGGCGTGTGCGGACCCACGGTCTCGCTGAGCTCGGTGACCGCTCGGGAATCCTCGGCCTTCGGCACCATCACGGCACGCAGGCCCGGTAGTCCGGCCAGCGCGGCGACGTCGGCGTCATAGTGCGGCGTGCCGCGGGCGTTGATCCGTACGCATGCCACACCCCCCTCCTGCAGCCAGCGGACGACCTCCGTACGGGCTGCCGTCTTGCGGTCGGTGGTGACCGCGTCCTCGAGGTCGCAGATCACGAGGTCCGCGCCGCTCGTGGCAGCCTTGCCGAACCGGTCTCGCCGGTCGCCGGGGACGAACAGCCACGACCGGGCTTCCGCCACGGCCGGCAGCAGTGCGCGCGCCTCGGTGTCGCGATCCATGTCAGGGGGCCACCGTTCCCCGGTCCACCAGCTGCCGGACGATGACATTGCGCTGGATCTCGTTCGTCCCCTCGCCGACGATCATCAGCGGCGCGTCCCGGAAGTACCGCTCCACGTCGAACTCGGTGGAGTAGCCATAGCCACCGTGGATCCGGATGGCATCGAGCGCGATCTGCATCGCCGTCTCGGAGGCGAACAGTTTGGCCATGCCGGCCTCCATGTCCGCGCGCTCCCCGGCGTCGAAGCGACGGCACGCGTACAGCACCAGTTGGCGGGCAGCGGTCAGCCGGGTCACCATGTCCGCGAGGTAGTTCCCGATCGACTGGTGCTTCCAGATCGGCTTGCCGAAGCTCTCACGTTCCTGCGCGTACTGGAGTGAGTCCTCCAGGGCGGCCCTGCCGACGCCCAGCGCCCGGGCGGCGACCTGGATACGGCCGATCTCCAGCCCGCGCATCATCTGCCCGAATCCCTGCCCCTCCTGCTCGCCGAGCAGGGACGAGATGGGGACGCGGAAGTCGTCGAAGGAGATCTCGCAGCTCTCGACGCCCTTGTAGCCGAGCTTGGGCAGGTCACGGGAGAGGGTGAACCCCGGACCCTTCTCCGCCAGCAGGATGCTGATGCCCTGGTGCGCCGGTTTCGCGGCCGGGTCGGTCTTGCAGAGCAGCGCGACGAGACCGGCCCTGCGGGCGTTGGTGATCCAGGTCTTGGAGCCGTTGACGACGTACTCGTCGCCCACCCGGGCGGCGGTGGTCCGCATCGCCTGCAGGTCGGAGCCGCCCCCTGGCTCGGTGAGAGCCATCGTGGCGCGCAGCTCTCCGGTCGCCATCCGCGGCAGGTAGGCGTCCTTCTGCTCCTGCGTGCCGTAGTCGAGGATCAGCTTCGCCACCACGGTGTGCCCGCCCATGGCGCCGGCCAGGCTCATCCAGCCACGCGACAGCTCCTCGGTGACCAGCGCGTAGCAGGGGGTGCTCACGTGCCCCTGGCCCCACGGCTCGGGGATCGCCAACCCGAAGATGCCCAGCTGCTTCATCTGCTCGATGAGCTTCTCCGGGTAGGTGTTCGTGTGGTCCAGCTCCTGCACCACCGGCTTCACATCGCGGTTCACGAAGTCGCGGACGGTCTCCACGATCGCCTGCTCTTCACCGTTCAGCCCCTCCACGGGGACTCCTCTCGGGTTGGGGTGGTGCCTGGTTCGCGGCGACAGCGGATCACAGATGGTCACGCAGGATCTGCCCCGCGGTCGGCCAGTCGATGGTGTCCGGGTCCAGTGAGGTGCCGGACAGGCAGTCCTGCAGCTTGCGCGCCATCTCCGACGGCGTAGGAGGCCGCTGCGGCGAGCCGGGTGGAAAGCGCTGCCGTGCGCGGAGGACCTGAACGCCGACGTGGACCTCCGCCTCCAACTCGCCGGCGAGCAGCCAGTCGCCGCCCTCGACGAGCTCCACGTCGACAAGATCCACCAGCCGGCGGGCCGCCGGCCGCTGGGCCGCCTGGTCGGTGAAACTGGCGAAGCCCTGATAGGCGTCGAGCAGAGCCGTCGCCGCGGCGTACTCGATGCTGAACTTGGCCTGCAGGCCGGTGTCCGGGCGGTGATGGATCAGCGGCATCACCGTGCCGGCCGGCGTCCTGATCACGATGCGGCTGATCTCGGCCGGATCCAGCCCCTCGCCGACCAGCTGGGACAGCGCGCTGATCGGGCGCTGCAGTGCATAGCAGCAGGGGAAGATCTTGATGGCCAGGCCGCCCGGTACCGCCGGCCCTGCCAGGTCCAGGGCGGATACGTCGCCGCCCACGAGCCGGAGCCAGCTGTCGAGGGCATGCGGGTCGGCGGTTGCGCCGGCCGCGGCCAGGTGCGCAGCCCGTACGCCGGCCTCGGCGGCGAAGCCGACCTGCAGTGACTTGGCGTCCGTACCGAACGCACGTTGGACGCCACCCGCTGCCGGGACCGCCAGGGCCATGGCGATCGCGATCCGCTCGGTGTCGAGGCCGAGGGCGATGGCCGCGCCGACGGCGGCTGCCGGGGCGCCGGCCGTGGTCGTGGCGTGCCACCCGGCCGAGTAGTGCGACCAGCCCAGCGCCGAGCCGAGCCGCGCCATGACACCTGCCGCGGCGAGGTAGGCGCGGGCGCCACCCCCGGTCGCCAGGACGGCGGGTACGCACACGGCGCTGATGTGGGTCGTCGACTGCATGTGCAGGTCGTCGAAGTCCAGGACATGGCCCGCCACGGCCCAGCGCCCGGCCTCGGACAGAGCCGCCGACGCGCGCACGACAGGCTCGGCGCGCGCGGCCACGGCCACGGCCACCGTGTCGAGGAGAGAGCGCTCCGCCAGCTCGAGGTCCGCAGCGGTCGGCTCGAAGTCGGTGGCCCACCGGGCCAGTCCGGCGGCAACGGAGCTCACACGCCACCTCCTCCAGGACAGGACAGCGCTGCATGAGTGCGCCATACGTAATGTACGGCCATTAGGCTGGCCTTGGCTCGTCCTGTCAAGGGCGCCGCAGCGTCCGGGGCGCGGACGTCTGGCTGCCCAGGGCCGCGCGGCGCGTGCCTAACTCGGGTTGCGCCGGAGCCGGACCCGGTAGGAGTACCGGTCCGGGTGGAAGTGGCTGATGGCCAGCTCGACCGGCTCTCCGTCGGCGTCGAAGTACATGCGGTCGATCCGCAGCAACGGAGTGCCGGGCTCCAGGCCCAGGCCCTCGGCCGCCTCGCCGCGGGCGGTCCCCACTGTGATGCTCTGCTCGGCGTCCTGGATCGGGGAGGCGAGCACCCGGTCCAGCAGACCGATGAGCGTGACCGGACTGACGGTGCCGGCGGAGGCCAGTTCCTTCACGTCACCGAGTCGGGCGGCGACCCGTGGCGGCAGCGCGACACTGGTGTGGGAGAAGGCCTCGCCGTGGTGGAGCCGGAGGAACGTCGTCGTCGTGATCCGGTCGTCCGGCAGGCGCAATCTGCCCGCGGCGGTGGGATCAACCGCTGCGGCAAGGGGACGGAGGACCCGCAGCTGGCTGTCCGCGGACAGGGCCATGAGGTCTTCGACGGAGCCGAACTGTCGCAGGTACCGCCCCGAGGTGGGCGTCACGAACGTGCCTCGCCCCGGAACCCGGAACACGAGGTCCTCGGCGACCAGGTCCTGGAACGCGCGCCGCACCGTCTGACGGCTGACGGAATACTTGCTCGCGATCTCGGCCTCGGTGGGCAGTGCCGCGTCGGGGCCGAACTCGTGGCCGAGGATCTGCGAGCGCAAGTCGCTCCAGACGCGCCGGAAGGCGGGTTCGCGCCGGCCCGGTGTGCCCACGTCTCGCTCCTGTCCTGGGACTGAACAAGCTGATATGTCAGGCCAGATAGGTACTGGTACTGCCCTCTGCAACGCCTGCGCATCAGCGCCAACGGCAGTTTAGGGCCCGCCCAGCGTCCCCGTGGCCAGGTGGAAACAGCTGGGCCACAAGAACGTCTGGTGCGTGGCCCGGCTCGCGGCGAGGGGCAGAGCGCTGTTCTGTTCGCGGAAACTCTTGACCGGGCCTGGGACCATCGCTATATATGGCCTTACATATCGGCTACCGGACGACGTACTCGCAGGGCGTGCGCGGCGCTGGACAGACATCACCTTCCTCGTAGATCGGCCGCGCGTCAGATCGGTTCTGCCACTCCGGCAGAACCGCTGGGTGTCGCGCACCACCCATGTCCTCGGACCGGGTGCGGACTCTACGAACGGGACAGAGTCATGGACGTAACTGATCAGCTGGTCTATGAGGCGCCTCAGGTCACCGACAGGGATGTGAGGATCGCGACCTGGGTGTGCTTCTTCGCGTGGACGTTCGCGGTCTACGACTTCGTACTGTTCGGCAATCTGCTTCCCAAGCTGGCCGCCGACCTCGGCTGGTCGTCGGGCCACTCCACGGGCGTGAACACCTGGGTGACGGCCGGTACCGCGCTCGTCGCGTTCGGTGTCGGTCCGCTGGCTGACCGGCTCGGTCGGCGCAAGGGCATCATCATCGCTGTCGTGGGCGCCGCCGTGGCTTCGCTCCTGACCGCGTTCGCGGGATGGCTGATCGGCGTGATCGCTGGTGTCGGTCTCGTCGTCCTGGTCCTGGTGCGCTCTCTTGCCGGCCTCGGGTATGCCGAGCAGGCGATCAACGCGACCTACCTCAACGAGCTGTTCGCCCACGTCTACTCCGACCCGGCCAAGGCGCGTCGCCGCGGGCTCATCTACTCCCTGGTGCAGTCGGGCTGGCCCATCGGCTCCGTGCTCGCGGCCGCGTCGATCTACCTGCTGTTCCCGATCGGCGGCTGGTCCCTGTGCTTCATCGTCGCCGTGTTCCCGGCCATCTTCATGGTCTGGGCGGGCCGCTACCTCAAGGAGAGCCCGCAGTTCGTGATGCGTCACCGGGCCGAGTCGCTGCTGGCCGACGGGCGCACGGAGGAGGCGCACGCGCTGGCGGCCCAGGCCGGCGTCGACCTGTCGGACCAGTCGACGCCGCTGGCGTCCGCGTTCAAGGGCGAGTCGTTGCGGTCCACCGTCGTCATCGGTATCGCCTTCCTGCTCAACTGGCTGGGCGTCCTCGCGTTCGCGATCCTCGGCACCTCCCTGCTGACCGCGAAGGACGGCAAGGGCATCGCGTTCGACAGCGCGCTGGCGATCCTCATCGTCTCCAACGCGACCGCGTTCGCCGGCTACCTCTTCCACGGCTGGCTCGGCGACCAGATCGGCCGGCGCAACGCGATCGCGCTCGGGTGGATCCTGTGCGGGGCCTCCTTCAGCGGGATGCTGCTCGCCCCGAACGGGAACTTCGGCCTGATCATCGCCCTGTACAGCGCGGGACTGTTCTTCCTCATCGGCCCCTACTCGGCGCTGCTGTTCTTCAACGGCGAGAGTTTCCCGGTCCACACCCGCGCGACCGGCGGCTCCATCATCAACGCTGCCGGCCAGGTCGGGGCGATCATCGGCGGCCTGCTCATCACCTGGGCGCTGAACAACGGTCAGAGCTGGACGCAGGCGACGTTCCTGTTCGGCTGCCTGCCCATCTTCGCGTCGGGCCTGATCATCCTCGGTGCCCGCAATGTCGACCCGCGCAAGGTGCGGCTCGACTGAGATGCCGGGGAACAGCGAGGTCGACGCGCTGACGCACGAGACCTACCGCAGGGCGGGGTTCACGGGCTCGTTCGAGTTCGGGGTCCGGCCGGCCCTGCTGGTGGTGGACTTCTGCCGCGGTTTCACCGACCCTGCATGTCCGCTGGGCTCGGACACGACCGCGGAGGTCGAGCGCACTCGGGTGCTGCTCGACGTCGCCCGGGCACGCTCGACTTTCGTCGTCTTCACGACCATCGCGTACGACGAGGGGGCGCGCGCGACCACCACGTGGCTGCGCAAGGTCCCGTCCCTCGGCGAGCTGACCGTCGGTTCCCCGTGGGTCGACATCGACGTGCGGCTGGGGCGGCTCGACCACGAGCCGGTCGTGGCCAAGCACGGCGCCTCCGCCTTCTTCGGGACGCCGCTGCAGGCCCTTCTCGTGGCCGCCAGGATCGACACCGTCCTCGTCATGGGTGCGACCACGTCCGGCTGCGTGCGCGCCTCGGTCGTGGACGCGGTCCAGTACGGCTTCCCGACCTTCGTGGTCACCGACTGCTGTGCGGACAGGTCGGCCGGTCCGCACGACGCGAACCTGTTCGACATGACGGCGAAGTACGCCGATCCCCTCACCTCCGAGGAGGTGGTGAGCCACCTCCAGCGACTGCCCGAGACCGCGCTGCGCTGACCCCGGCGTCCCGACACCGCAGCAACGCAGTCCGTGCGTTCCCGCCCCACCCAGCCACTGCTCGGCGCCGCCGCGTGCGCCACCTACGAGGAGATGACATGCCCAAGGACATCAAGTGCGTATTCGGCGTCGACGTGGACGCCGTCGGAGGATGGCTCGGCTCGTACGGCGGTGAGGACTCGCCGTCGGACATCCAGCGGGGGATGTTCTCGGGCGACATCGGGACGCCGCGCATGCTGAGGCTCTTCCAGAAGTACGGCGTACCTGCCACCTGGTTCATCCCGGGCCACTCGATCGAGACCTTTCCGGACTCGGTGAAGCAGATCGTCGACGCGGGCCACGAGATCGGTGCGCACGGCTACTCGCACGAGAACCCGGTCGCGATGACGGCGAAGCAGGAGGAGGACGTCCTGTCGCGCTGCGTGGAGCTGATCGAGAAGGTCAGTGGGCAGGCGCCCCGGGGCTACGTCGCGCCGTGGTGGGAGATGTCGAACGCCACCGCGTCGCTGTTGCAGAAGTACGGCTTCACGTACGACCACAGCCAGGGCTTCCACGACTTCACGCCCTTCTACGCCCGGGTCGGCGACACCTGGACCAAGATCGACTACACCCAGGAGGCCAGCACGTGGATGAAGCCGCTCGAGCGCGGCGAGGTGATCGACCTCGTCGAGATCGGCGCGAACTGGTACATGGACGACCTGCCGCCGATGATGTTCATCAAGAAGGCGCCGAACAGCGGCGGCTGGGTGAATCCGCGTGACGTCGAGCAGTGGTGGAAGGACGAGTTCGACTGGGTGTACCGCGAGCAGGACTACGGCGTCTACGCGTTCACGATCCACCCGGACGTCTCGGGTCGCCCCCAGGTTCTGCTCATGCTCGAGCGGATGATCGAGTACATCAACGGCCACGAGGGCGTCAGCTGGGTCACCATGGAGGACGCGGCGAACGACTTCCGCAAGCGGTACGCCTTTCCGGGATCGCAGGGCAGCCCGTTCATGCCCGGTTCGGTCTGATCGGCCGGCCGGGGGGCGCCCGCCGACGCCCCCCGGCCGAGGCTCGTCACCCGCCGCGACCGAGGGATGCTGACGTCATGTGTGTGCTCTGCTACGAGCTGGCCCCGGACGACCACTGGTCGGACGGGGTCTCGGACGATGCCGCGCGGACCCTGCCGGGCCGGGCGCGGTACCGGCGTACGCGCCTGCTCTCCGTGGTCCTGGCCCCGTACGGCCTGACCGTGTCCGACCCGGGCAGCGGCCCGCAGTGCGTGGTCGCCGACCGCAAGGGGGCGGCCGTCGTGGCGGCCGGCCTGCCCGCCGTCTGGCGGGCTGCCGACGAGCTGTCGCCGAGAAGGCTCGACGTGCTCGACCCGACACTCCTCGCGGCGCTGAGCCCGGACGTCGCGGAGTGACACTGCTCAGCCTGCCGGCGGTCGCTGAGCCGGCCGCCGACGGTCAGGGCCGGCGCCGGGTGACGCTGCTCAGCGGCTTTCTCGGGTCGGGCAAGACGACGCTGCTACGGCGCGAGTTGGACCGCGACACGGGCCGGCCACCGGCCGTGATCGTCAACGACTTCGGGCGGACCATGGTCGACGACGTGCTGCTCACGGTCGACGGGGAACGTCCGGTCGTCCTGTCCGGCGGCTGCGCGTGCTGCACCCGGCGGGACGACCTGGCCCAGGCCCTCGCCGGTCTGCTGGACGCCGAGCAGCGCGGCCGAGCGCCGCGCCGCGAACACGTCGTGATCGAGACCAGCGGCCTGTCCGACCCGGGGCCCATCGCGTTCACGATCGCGAACGACCCCGTCCTGAAGCACCACTACGCACTGGCCCGGGTGTGCGTCACCGTCGACGCCCTCACCGGCCTGGCCAGCCTCGAGCACCACGAGGTGGCGCTGCGGCAGTTGCTCGCGGCCGACGACGTGCTGGTCACCAAGGCGGACCTGGTCGAGGCCGAACAGGTCGAAAAGCTGGTCGGCCGGCTGCGCGAGCTCAATCCGTCGGCCCGGGTGAGCGTCACGGCCGCCGGTGAGCTGCTGCGCACCACGGCCCCGACAGCCGGCGCCCGGCCGGCACCGCGGCCGGTCATGGCGGCGCACACCAACGGCATCTCCACGTTGGAGCTGGTCACCGACGACCGTTGGGACTGGCAGGCGTTCTCGATCTGGCTCAGCCTGTTGCTGCACCGGCACGGCCAGGACGTGCTCAGGGTCAAGGGTGTCCTGGACGTCCGTGACGTCGGGCCGGTCGCCCTCAACGGGGTGCAGCACGTGGTGCACCGGCCCGAGCACCTCACCGGTACGGTGCCGCCGGGCACCCGGCTCGTCTTCATCGTCCGCGACATCGACACCGCACTGCTCGAACGTTCCTTCCACACGTTCGTCGGCCTCGGATGAGAGGCGAAGGGACCATGGCTGCACAGGCTGAACTGCCCCGCGTGACGGTCTTCTCCCTCGGCGGCACCATCGCCTCGACGAGTTCCGGCGGCGGGGGAGCGGCAGGCGGGGTCAGGCCACGCCTGGGGGCCCAGGAGCTCGTCGAGGCTGTGCCGCAGCTGCGCGATGTCGCGGAGCTGGAGGCAGTGGCCTTTCGCCAGGCCGCCTCGGGCGACCTGACCCTGCCGGACATGATCGCGCTGGCCGCGGAGATCATCCGGCGGTTCGACGCCGGCTCCAGTGGAGTCGTGGTGACCCAGGGAACCGACACGATCGAGGAGACGTCGTTCGCGCTGGACCTCCTGGTCCGGAGTCCGCGCCCGGTCGTCGTCACGGGTGCGATGCGCAACCCGACCCTGGCGGGCGCCGATGGCCCGGCGAACCTCCTCGGTGCGGTGCAGGTGGCGGCGGCACCGGAGGCGGGCGGCCTGGGCACCCTGGTCGTGCTCAACGACGAGATCCATGCCGCGCGGTTCGTGCGCAAGACGCACACGTCCAGTCCCGCCACCTTCCGTTCTCCCACGGCCGGTCCGCTCGGCTGGATCGTCGAGGGCCGCCCGCGCATCGCCCTGCGTACGCCGGTGCTCGACGGCCTGCCGTCGGTCCTCGACCAGGACGTGCCTCCGGTGGCGCTGGTCACCGCGGTCCTCGGTGACGACGCCCGGCTGGTCGAACGCGTCGAGGAGGCCGGGTACGCCGGCCTGGTACTCGCCGGCTTCGGTGGCGGTCACGTCCCGGCGCAGGTCGTCCCTGCCTTGGCGGACCTGGCCAGCCGGCTGCCGGTGGTGCTGGCCTCCCGTACCGGCGGCGGCGAGCTCCTGCAGGAGACGTACGGCTTCCCCGGCTCCGAGCGTGACCTGCTGGCGCGCGGGCTGATCCCGGCCGGCTTCCTGGACGGGCTGAAGGCCCGCATCCTGCTCAGCCTGCTGCTCGCAGCCGGAGCGGACCTGGAGGGGGTGCGCAAGGCGTTCGAGCAGATCAACGCGTCCGTCTCCTCAGCCGGTGCAGGAGAAGCGGGCCGCTGACAGCCGGCATACAGAACCCCTGCTGTCGGGCACGGTCAGGGCCTCGACGTGCCCTCGCCGGAGGAACAGCATGGCAACCGTGGCCCAGTGGGCCGGACTCGACGCAGTTCCGCGAGTGGCGCGATCTGCGGGGCCTGCAGCACGTCCGCGGGAGGGCGAGATGGCAGAAGGTGGCACGGTCGGCTCGGGTGCGGCGGACACCTCGGCAGCCGCCATACCCGCTCCGCGCGAGGGTGCCGCGCCCGCGCGGGAGATCGACCAGGATCGGCTCGACGGGCTCCTGGGACAGGTGATCGGCGATCTGGGTGCCGCCGTCACCGTGCCCCTCGTACGGCTCGGGGACAAGCTCGGGCTGTTTCAGTCCATGGCAGGCACCGGCTCCGTCAGCGCTGACGAACTGGCCGAGCGCACCGGGCTTTCCGCCCGGTACGTGCAGGAATGGCTGCTGGCGATGGCGGCCTCCGGCTACGTCGACTACAAGGGGGATGGGCAGTACGAACTGTCGCCCGAGCAGGCAGAGCTGTTCGCCAACCCGGACAGCCCGGCCTACGTGGCAGGGGGGTTCCAGAACATGACAGCCGCCGTCCGCTCGCAGGACCGACTCGCCGATGCGTTCCGCACCGGGGACGGCATGGGCTGGCACGAGCACCACCCCGACATGTTCGAGGGGACCGAGCGCTTCTTCCGCCCGGGCTACCTCGCGAACCTCACCAGCTCCTGGATCCCGTCCCTCCCCGGACTCGAGGCGCAGCTTCAACAGGGCGGCCGGATCGCCGATGTCGGGTGCGGGCTGGGCGCCTCCACCAGGATCATGGCGGACAGCTACCCGGCGGCGACGCTCGTGGGAATCGACTACCACGACGCATCCGTGGAGCAGGCCCGCGAGAAGGCGGCGGCCGCCGGGCTGTCGGACCGGGTCACCTTCGAGCAGGCGGGAGCGCAGGAACTCACCGGCGAGTACGACCTGATCACGTTCTTCGACTGCCTGCACGACATGCCGGACCCCCTGAGCGCGCTGCAGTCGGCCAGGGCAGCCCTGCGCGAGGAGGGGTGGGTGATGCTGGTGGAGCCGATCAGCGGTGACATGGTCGAGGACGTCCTCAACCCCGTCGGGCGACTGTTCGCGGGGGCCTCGGTGCTCATCTGCCTACCGAGCGGGCTGTCCGCTGAACCGCGGGCCGGTCTCGGGAACCAGGCAGGCCCGGTCAAGACGCTGGCGCTTGCGGAGCAGGCGGGCTTCAGCCGGGTGCAGGAGGCGACCCGCACCCCGTTCAACATCATCTACGGACTGCAGCGGTAAGCACCGCGCGGACGCTCCCGGCAGCCCCGGTGCCTCACCTGCGCCACGGCTGGATCGGTCGGGTCCCCCGTACACCGCTGTCGTACGGGCACGGGCAAGCGGCCCGATGTACCCCGGTATCACCTGCTCCCGGACGGACTCCCTCTGTGTGTTCGTCTGATGCCAGGGAGGACGCAGGTGCCCGCCAAGGGCACTGGCGCCGCCAGGTCGGCGCCTGACGCATAGTTAGGTTGGCTTTACCTAAGTCGACGTGTAGGGTCCAGCGACCCGCTCACATGATCACGTCGACGAGGAGACGCGCCGCACCATGACCAGTTCCCTGACACCCGCTCGCAGCAGCCGCGTCCGCACCGGGACCGCTGCCGTGGGCCTCGTGTCCGTCCTGGTGCTCAGCGCCTGCGGTGGTGGCTCGTCGACGACCATCGGCGCCGGCGGTGACAGGCCGACGGTCACCGTGTCCCTCACCGACAAGGGCTGCGACCTCGACCGGACGACCATCCCCGCCGGTCCGGTGACCGTCACGATCAAGAACACCGGGACCAGCAAGGTCACCGGCGTCGCACTCGTCGCCGGTGAGCGCACCCTGGCGGAGAAGGAGCGCATCGCCCCTGGAGGGTCGGGCGCCTTCACACTGACGGTCAAGGAAGGCAGCTACGCGCTGCGCTGCCTGGGCGGCAGCCCCCAGGACCAGCCGGTCACCGTCACGCGGGCACAGGCTGGCGCGACGGGCGCCAGCACGATCGACGACAGCGCCGAACAGGCCGCGGCCGCCGCGGCGTACGCCGAGTACGTGCGTGGTCAGGTCGCGCAGCAGGTCACGGCGACGAAGGCGCTGACCGACGCGGTCCGCGAGGGCAACCTGGCGGCGGCAGCCGCGGCCTACCCGGCGGCGCGGGTCAACTACGAGCGGATCGAGCCGGTGTCGGAGTCGTTCGACGACCTCGACCCCCGGCTCGACGCGCGGATCGCCGACGTCGAGGACGTGGCAGGTTGGACCGGCTACCACCGCCTCGAGAAGGCCATTTTCGCCGACAAGTCACTCGCCGGGATGGCCGCCGTCGCCCAGGCGCTCCAGGCAGATGTCTTCACGCTGCAGTCGCTCGTGCAGACGGTCAGCTTCACGGCGTCGGACCTCGCGAACGGTGCCGGGTCGCTGCTCGACGAGATCGGAAAGTCCAAGATCACGGGTGAGGAGGAGGCCTACAGCCACATCGACTTCGTCGACTTCCAGGGCAACGTCGACGGCGCCCGCAGGGCGTTCGACCTGCTCACCCCGGCGTTGCAGAAGCGGGACGCCACGCTCGTCACCACGATCACCGAGCGGTTCACGGCGCTGGACAAGGCGCTGTCGGCGTACCGGACCGGCAGTGGCCCGACGGACTTCCACCCGTACAGCGCGGTGCCGGTCGGCCAGCACCGGGTGCTGGCGAACCTGGTGGACGCGCTCGCCGCACCGATGTCCCAGGTCGGCGGGCTGCTGGTGAGGAAGTAGGGGGCGGCGTGGCGGACCTGTCCCGTCGGGGCTTCCTGTCCGCGGTGGGTCTGGCCGGCGGTGGTGCGGCGCTCACTGCCTGCAGCTGGGCGTCGTCCGGGCCGCGAGCGTCGACCGCGGCGGCGGCTACCGGTCTCGTCAGTCCGTACGGCGCGCACCAGGCCGGGATCGTGACGCCCCAGCAGCACTCGCTGGCCTTCGCAGCGTTCGACCTGACCGCGGCCTCGCAGGCCGATCTGGTCTCGCTGCTCTCGACCTGGTCCTTCGCGATCGGCCGGATGACGGCGGGCGAGGCCGTGGCCGACGACGAGGGCGACCCCGGGTCACCGCCCCGCGACACCGGCGAGGCGATGGGGCTGTCCGCGGGCAACCTCACGGTGACGGTCGGCTTCGGGCCGAGCCTGTTCGACGGGCGCTTCGGACTGGCGTCCCGGCGACCCGCGGCGCTGGCCGACCTGCCGAGGTTTCCGAGGGACGCCCTGCAGGAGCCCCGCAGCGGAGGTGACCTGTGCGTGCAGGCGTGCGCCGACGATCCCCAGGTCGCCTTCCACGCCATGCGGAACCTGCGCCGGCTGGCCGAGGGCACGGCGGTGCTGCGCTGGACCCAGCAGGGGTTCGGCCAGACGAGCAGCACCAGCGAGGCCCAGGCCACGCCGCGCAATCTCATGGGCTTCATGGACGGCACCAACAACCTCAAGAGCGAGCAGGCGACGGAGGTCGACCGGCACGTCTGGGTCGGCGCGGAGACCGACCAGCCCTGGATGCGCGGCGGCAGTTACCTTGTCGCCCGGCGGATCCAGATGCTTCTCGAGTCCTGGGACCGCGACCGCCTGTCGGACCAGGAAGCCGTCATCGGTCGCCGCAAGGACACCGGGGCGCCGCTGACCGGGCACAGGGAGCACGACCCCGTGGACCTCGAGGCCACAGGCGCCGACGGCGAGCCGGTCCTCCCGCTGACGGCACACGTCCGGCTCGCCAACCCGGCCTCGAACGGCGGCATCAAAATGCTGCGTCGCGGCTACAGCTTCACGGACGGCATCCGGCCGGACACCGGGCAGTTGGACGCCGGGCTGTTCTTCATCGCCTTCCAGAAGGACCCGCGCAGCCAGTTCGTGCCGCTGCAGCGCAACCTGGGTGCGCATGACGCGCTGAACGAGTACATCCGCCACACGGGCACCGCGGTCTTTGCGTGCCCGCCGGGGATAGCTCGCGGCGAGTCGCTCGGTGCTGCGCTGTTCGCCTGAACTGTTCTGCCCCTTCCGTGTTGCCAGGGAAGCGGACGCCACGGAGCATGGTCTGCAGCAGAGGAGCCGTCATGACCTCACCCAGCAGGGCGTGCGGAGCACGCCGACCATCCTTATGTTCACGCGGACGGTTGCTGCCACGACACCTTCGCCCACGGGGCCCGGCATTCAACACTGCTCGCAAGCGACCCGGCCCGAAGATGATCCCCTCTGGCCTGTCTGCGGGCTACACGGCGGGTTGACCGGTGCGCGCCTGGGTGGTCGAGGGCCCGGCGCCCATCGACGAACATCCCCTGCGGCTGGTGGACCGTGACCAGCCGGAGCCTGGCCCGCATCAGGTGCGCGTGCGGATCAGCTGCTGCGGGGTGTGCCGTACCGACCTGCACCTTGCCGAGGGTGACCTGCCACCGCGCCGGCCCAGGGTGGTGCCCGGGCACGAGGTGGTCGGCACCGTGGAGGCGCTCGGCCCGCAGGCCTCCCGCTTCGGCCTTGGCGACCGCGTGGGCGTGCCCTGGCTGGGCGGGACCGACGGCACCTGCCGGTTCTGCCGCGACGGACACGAGAACCTGTGCCTGGCGCCGACGTTCACCGGCTGGGATGTCGACGGCGGTTACGCCGACGCCTGCGTCGCCCACGAGGCGTTCGTCCTCCGCTTGCCCGACGGCATCACCGACGAGCAGGCTGCACCGCTGCTGTGCGCCGGCATCATCGGGTACCGCGCACTGCGTCTTGCGGACGTACCGCCGGGTGGCCGGCTCGGCATCTACGGCTTCGGCGGCAGTGCGCACCTGACGGCGCAGCTCGCCGTCAAGCTCGGCATGCGGGTGCACGTTTTCACGCGCGGTGAGCCGCACCGCAAGCTGGCCGCCGAGCTCGGCGCCGACTCCGTCGGCGGGCCGGCGGATCCATCGCCCGAACCCCTGGACGGGGCGATCCTGTTCGCCCCCGCAGGTGATCTGGTGCCGGTCGCGCTGCGTGCCCTGGACCGCGGCGGCAGCCTGGCGGTGGCCGGCATCTGGCTGTCGGACATTCCCGTGCTGCACTACACCGACGAGCTGTTCCTCGAACGGCAGCTGCGCAGCGTCACGGCGAACACCCGGCGCGATGCCACCGAGTTCCTGCGCCTGGCCGAGCGCACCGGCATCCGGGCCCGGACCGTGAGCTACCCGCTGGAGCAGGCCGACCGTGCCCTGGCAGATCTCGCAGCCGGCCGGTATGCCGGGGCCGCCGTCCTGGACACCACGTGATCGCCGCGCCGGTTAGATCGCCGGCACGGCGTCACACCCTTCAGCCCGCGGGGGACTACTTGAGGATGTTCACGGCGCGCGCCAGGACGAGGGCCACAGTGATCAGGCTGACTGCCGACTGGACGCTCATGAGCATTTTCGCCCAGCGCGACAGGGGCATCGTGTCGGTCGGGGAGAAGGCGGTCGCGTTGGTGAACGACACGTACAGGTAGTCGAGGAAACGGGGCTCCCAGTCGGGGTCGGCCGTCTCCAGCGCGGCCATCTGCGGGAACAGGAAGTCCCCGTGCGGACGCTGCCCGCGCCGGCGCGCGAAGGGCCCGCCGCGGTCGTACTCCCAGTACCAGAGCCCGAAGGCGATGATGTTGGTCAGGTAGATGCTGGCGCCGGCACGCAGCAACAGGGCGGCGTCCTGCCCGGCCTGGCCGGCGACCAGGCGTTCAGCCAGGAGGGCCGCGGAAACGGCGTTCGCGAGCGTGATCAGTCCGACCAGCATCCTGCTCGCCGCCCTCAGCGCTGGGTGCTCGCGGTCCAGGCGCACCGGATTGGCCCAGCTCAGCGCGACGAGCAGCAGCAGCTCGAGCGCCGGCAGCAACTCGCGCTGCGGGAGGCTGAGCTGCCGGGGCAGGGTCAGCTGCAGCCCGATCGCGACCAGCACCGCGGCCGTGACCGGCAGCCGGTTCTCGGGCGCGGTACTGCGTAGCCATGCCGGGATGGCCGCAGCGGCCTCGCGGGCGAGTTGCTCGCCGGTCTGGCCCAGCAATCCGAGGCGCCGCTGCAGGTGGAACGGCAGATGTGCGTGGGCGCTGACGGGCTCGCCCGAGTCGCTCATGCCGGGCAGGCTGGTGTCGCAGGGTGTCCCCGCGCTGCTGGTGCCAGGCTGGCTCAGGGCGACGTCTCCGTGCGGACCGGGACGGGCTCGGCCGAGGCATCCTGCGGAGTCGACGTGTTCAACGGAAGACCCGTGTGGCCGTCGAATCGCGGCTGGACCGTCGACGTCCCGGCGACCGGGGCGCCGGTGGCCTGCTCGGCGCGCAGCCCGCGCGTCTCCGCCTTGAAGATGCGCATCGACTGACCCAGCGACCGCGCGGCCTCCGGGAGCCGCTTGGCGCCGAAGAGCACCAGGAACACCACCGCGACCACGATGATGTGCCAGGGTGCGAGAGCCCCCTCCACGCTGCGCCCCTTCCGTGAGCGGAATCTTCGGGCCCGACGCTACAGATGTCGGTCGCGTGGTGCCTGAGCTGACGCTGAGACGGCTCCTCCATGTGTGTATCGCCCGATGCAGGCTGATCCCTGGTGGCGCAGGCTGTCCGGTAGGGGTCGGTGTTCCCGACCGCAGGGATCGATCGTTGAGCCGTACTCGTACCCTTGCTGGGGGATTGATCGTGACTGCCTTCGTGCCGGCCTCGAGTGGTTCTGCGGCCGGCTCGGCGTAGGCCGTACGCCGCCACGCCGACTGGCAGCTGCTGCTGTCCGCAACCGTCCTGTACGTGATCGGGGCGCTGAGCGTCTATGCGGCGACGCGCAACAGTTTGGTAGCGGGCGGCCGACCCGGGACCGCCTACCTCAAGCGAGACCTGATCAACCTCGCCGTGGGGTTGGTGATGGCTGCGCCCGTGCTGTGGGTGGGGCTGCGTCGGCTGCGCGCGTTCGCTCCGATCCTGTACGCGGTCAATTGCCTCTTCCTGGTGCTCGTTCTCAGCCCGCTGGGCTCTACGGTCAACGGCGCGCACGCCTGGCTCTCGTTCGGCCCGGTCCAGCTGGAGCCGAGCGAGTTCATGACGGGGGTGGCTCTGCTCGTCGGCTACCTCGCGGCGACGCTGCACCTGCTCAAGCCCTACCAGGAGCAGCGGTTCACGGCGTTCACGTCGGATCATCCGGCCAGCACCAGTACCGGATACCAGATCCAGCAGTCCCTCATCGCCATCGGCTCGGGCGGGTTGACGGGCCAGGGCTTCCTGGCCGGCTCACAGACCGACGGCGGGTTCGTCCCCGAGCAGCAGACCGACTTCGTGTTCACTGTCGCGGCCGAGGAGGGGGGCTTCGTGGGTTCCTCGGTCCTGCTCGCCGCGCTGGGGGTACTGCTGTGGCGCGGCCTGACCATCGCTCAGAACGCGCAGGACCTGTACGGCCGGGTCGTCGCCGGCTGCATCGTGGCCTGGTTCGGGTTCCAGGCCTTCGCCAACTTCGGCATGACCCTCGGGACCATGCCCGTGACGGGGTCTCCCGCTGCTCTTCGTGTCCTACGGCGGGTCCGCCCTGTTCGCGGACCTGCTCGCAGTGGCCCTGCTGCTCGACATCTCCCGGGACCGCGCCCGTGAGGACGGCGACGGCCGCGGCCCGCAACGTGAATCAGAGCAGGACGGCGGGCTCGGTGTCCGGCGCGCCGAGGCTGCGGCTCAGGGACGAGGCGGCGGCGAGGACCACCCGGCCGACCTCGTCTGTCCGGGCCGTGACGTCGTGCCTGTCCCTGCCGGTGCTGACGAAAAGGGCCGCGACGATGCCGCCGCGGAAGTCGCGCACGGGGGCGGCGACCGCGAACCGGCCGGGGCCGGCGGTCTGGTCCATCACCGTGTAGCCCTGCGCCCGGGCTCGCACGATCGCCGCGTGCAGCTCCTCGACCGACGCCGGTGTCGTGGGTGACTGCTGAACCCACGGCCGATGGGCGAACACCTTCCGTAGCTCCGCGAGGGTGACGTCCAGGAGCAGCGCCTGGCCGGACTCGCTGGAGTAGGCGGGGAAGGACCGACCCAGCCACGACGTGATCTGCATCGTCCGCTGCGGGTACGCCTCGGCAAGGGTCACCGTCGCATCTCCACGCAGGACCGCGACGCGGGCAACGACGTCGAGGTCCTCGGCGAGCCGGCTGGCGACCGCCCGGCCAGCCCGCTCGAGGCGCACGGCGGCCGCCTGGGAGGCGAGCACCGCCAGCCGGGCGCTGATGCGGTAGTCGAGCGAAGCCGGGTCACGGTCGGTGAACCCGGCCTCGGTGAACGAGCGCAGCCGCCGGGAGACCTGGCTCCGGTCGCGCCCGAGCTGCGCTGCCACGGAGGCTGCGGTAGCGCCTTCAGGCCGTGTCGCGACGGCGAACAGCACGTCGAGACCACCGCCGACGGTCGTGACCGTGCTCACCGGTGCCACGGTAGCCGGGGCGGTGCGGCCCGGTGCCGCGAGGCTCACAGCACCTTGGACAGGAACGAACGTGTCCTCTGGTGCTGGGGGTCGGTGAGCACTGCCTGCGGCTCGCCGGACTCGACGACGACCCCGTCGTCCATGAAGACGACTGTGTCGGCGACCTCGCGTGCGAAGCCCATCTCGTGCGTGACGACAACCATGGTCATCCCGTCCTGGGCGAGCGCCTTCATGACGTCCAGCACCTCGCCGACGAGCTCGGGATCCAACGCGCTCGTCGGCTCGTCGAAGAGCATGAGCTTGGGCTCCATGGCGAGCGCCCGGGCGATGGCCACCCGCTGCTGCTGTCCGCCGGACAGTTGGGCCGGGTAGGCGTCGGCCTTGGAAGTCAGGCCGACCCGGTCCAGCAGGGCCATCGCGCGCCGTGCGGCGTCGGCTCGCGGGACCCCCTTGACCCGGAGCGGCGCCTCGACGACGTTCTCCAGAGCCGTCCGGTGGCCGAAGAGGTTGAAGCGCTGGAAGACCATGCCGATGTCACGACGCTGGGCGGCTGCGTCCCGCGGGTGCATCTCGTGCAAGCGGCCCCCGCGGTCGTGGTAGCCCATGACCTCGCCGTCGACGTAGAGCCGGCCTGAGGTGATCCGCTCCAGGTGGTTGATGCAGCGCAGGAACGTGGACTTGCCCGAGCCGGACGGCCCGATGAGGCACATGACCTCGCCGCGGGCCACCTCCAGGCTGATGCCCTTGAGGACGCGCAGGGAGTCGAACTCCTTGCACACCTGCTCTGCCCGCAGCATCGGCGGGGCGCCGGTCGGCGAGCTCATGCCTGCTCCTTCTGGGCGGCGCGGGACAGGGCCCGGGCGCGACGGCTGGGCCGGGCGCGGGTGCTGCCGTGGGCGAAGTGTCGCTCCAGGTAGAACTGCCCGACCATGAGCAGGGAGGTGAACAGCAGGTACCAGGCCGAGGCGACGAGCAGCATCGGGATCGGGTTGAACGTCTCCGAGGCGATGTCGCGGGTGCGGGTGTAGAGCTCCAGGCTGTACGGCACGGCGGTCACGAGCGAGGTGGTCTTGAGCATTGAGATCACCTCGTTGCCCGTTGGCGGGATGATGACCCGCATCGCCTGGGGCAGCACGATGCGCGACATCGTCTGCCACCAGGACAGGCCGAGCGCCGTCGCCGCCTCCGACTGGCCGTCTTCGACGCTGCTCAGGCCGGCCCGCACGATCTCGGCCATGTACGCGGCCTCGTTGAGGGCCAGGCCGATGACGGCGAGGTGGAACACCGTCAGGCCGGACTCGGTGCTGAGGGTGGCGAAGGTCGGGCCGAACGGGATCCCGAGGCGGAGTTCCTTGTAGATCGTGGAGAACAGGCCCCAGAACACCAGCTGCACGTAGACCGGCGTCCCGCGAAAGATCCACAGGTAGACCCACGAGCTGGACTGCAGCACCCGGTTCGGCGACAGGCGCATCACCGCGAGCGAGACACCGATGACGACGGCGCCGAGCATCGCGAACACCGTCAGCAGCAAGGTGTTGCGGGCGGCCTCGATGACCCGCCAGTCGAACAGGTACCGGGCGAAGTCCGACCAGCCGTACGTCGGGTTCGTCGCCGCGCCGTAGAGGAACAGCGCGGCGGCGACGACCAGCACGACTGCCGCGGCGGTGTTGCCGGGGCGGCGGCGGCGCACCACGTCGATCCGCTCCTGCAGGTACGCCGGATCGGTCTCGGTGGCTGCCGGGGCGGGCTGGCCGGACCTCGCCACGGTCAGCTCTTCGCGCCGTTGACGCCGAACGTGCTGACCGCACCGGTGGACACGCCGTACTTGTCGAGGATCGCCTTGTAGGTGCCGTCGGCGGACAGGCTCTCCAACGCCGAGACCATGGCCTTGGCGAGGTCGGCGTTCTCCTTCGCGATCGGCATGCCGTAGAGGACGACGTCGTAGACGTCACCGGCCAGCTGCAGCTTCCCCTTGCTGTTCTTGACCTGGTACTGGGTCACAGGGGAGTCGGCGACGAAGGCTGCGACCCGCCCCGTGGCGACCGCCGACGTGGCCGCGTCCTGGCTGTCGAACTTCAGCTTGGTGATCGCGGGCTTGCCGGCCGCGGTGCACTTGGCCGACCGGGCCGGGATCTCCTTGAGGTCGGGGGTGGTCTGCGCCTGAACGGCGACGCTGAGCCCGCAGGCGTTGTCCGGGTCGACCTTGTCGCCTGCCCGGGACGCCCACTGGGTGCCCGCGGTGTAGTAGTTGACCATGTCGACGATCTTCTCCCGTTCCTTCGTGTCGAAGAACGAGGAGAGGCCGACGTCGTACTTACCGCCGGTGAGGCCGGGGATGATTGTGTCGAAGCTGGCCTGCTGGTAGGTCGTCTTGACCCCGAGCTTGGCGGCGACCGCGTCGAGCAGTTCGACACCCCAGCCCGTCGCCTTGCCGGAGGGGTCCTTGAACTCGTTGGGTGCGTAGGTGGCGTCGATGCCCACCTTGATGACCCCGGCCTTCTTGATCTTCTCCGGAACGCCGCCCGCCGCAGCCGTGTCCGCGCTGACGCTGGCCACGGGCGCAGCCCCGGTGGTGGTGGCGGGTGCGTTGTTCGAGCAGCCGACCAGCGCGAGGGAGGCGAGCACGACGGCCCCCAGGAGGCGGGTGGTGGCGGGCTTTCGCAGGTGCATGGCAATTCCGTTTCCTGGTGCGGTCGGCAGGCGGGGTGGGCGAAGGGGTACGGCGGGCTCAGGCGTGATGGACCAGGCGCCCCCCGACGTACGTGGCGACGACAGCGGTGGTCGCGATCTCCTCGGCCGGTCCTGTGAACGGGTCGCGGCTGGCGAGAACCAGGTCGGCCCGGGCACCGACCTCGATGCGGCCGGTGTCATCGGCGTGGTTGATCCAGGCCGAGCCGGCGGTGTACGCCGTCAGCGCGGTGGCCAGGTCCAGTGCCTGCTCGGGCAGGAACGGCTCGTAGGCGCGGTCGACGAGCTGCTCGGGCAGCTGCCGGTTGACCGCCACGTGCAGCGCGTCCCACGGGTCGGGGCTCGTCACCGGCCAGTCCGAACCGGCGCACAGCCGGGCCCCGGAGCGGGCGAGGTCGCCGAACGGGTACTGCCAGCGGGCCCGCTCAGGGCCGAGGAACGGCACGTTGAGCTCGAGCATCTGCGGGTCGTTCGCCGCCCACAGGGCCTGCATGTTGACCGCCACGCCGAGTCCGGCGAAGCGGGGGACGTCGTCGGGGTGCACCACCTGGACATGGGCGATGTGGTGTCGCAGATCGTGGGGCCCGTTGGCGCGGCGCCCCGCGGCGAAGGCGTCCAGGGCCTCCCGGACGGCTCGGTCACCGATCGCGTGGACGTGCACCTGGAAGCCGTGCCGCTCGAGCTCGACGACGTGCTCGGCGAGCGCCGCCGGGTCGAGGAACGACAGCCCGGCGTTGGCGGTGCGGCAGCCGCAGGCATCGAGGTAGGGCTCGGTCATCCCGGCGGTGAAGTTCTCCGGTACGCCGTCCTGCATGATCTTCACCGTGCCGGCGGAGAGTCCCGGGCCGGTCATCACCTCGCGCCGGGCGAGCAGATCCTCGACCTGCTCGGCGCCGCGGTGCCGGTCCCAGAACAAGGCGCCGACGACCCGGGCGGTGAGCAGCCCCCGCTCGGACGCCTCCCGGTAGGTACCGCTGGCGTCGAGGAGGTTGGTGTGGTTGCCGATGATGGCGTCCTGCCATCCGGTGACGCCCAGGGAGTGCAGGTGGTCCTGCGCATCCAGCAGCGCAGCGAGCATCTCAGCGGGGGTGTCCTGCGGGAGCAGGTCGCCGACGAGGCGCATCGCGCCCTCGTGGAGCGTGCCGGTCGGTCGGCCGTCGGCGTCGCGCTCGATCCTTCCGTCCACCGGGTCCGGCGTCCGTGCGTCGATACCGGCGAACTCGAGAGCGCGGGAGTTGACCCAGGCGCTGTGGTGGTCACGGTTGGGCAGGAAGACGGGCCGGTCCGGGACGACCGCGTCGAGCAGTTCGGCGTGCGGTGCGCCGCCCGGGAAGGCCGCCATGGCCCAACCCGCCCCGGCTATCCAGGACCGGTCGGGATGAGCGGCGGCATAACAGGCGACAGCCTCGACGTACTCGGTGGCGGTGCGGCCGGCGGACAGATCGCAGCGCATCCGCTCCAGCCCGGCCTGCACAGGGTGGACGTGTGCGTCCACGAACCCCGCGTGCAGGAGGCCGCCGCGAGCCCCGACGACGTCGGTGCGCGGCCCGGCCAAGGCGCGGACCGCGTCGTCGCCGCCGATCGCCACGATCCGCCCATCGCTGACCGCCACGGCGCTCGCACCGCCCGGGGCGAAAACGCGCGCGCCGACGACGACAAGGTCGGCTCCCCGGGTGCGCATCGGCCGACCCTGACAAAGTGGTGCGCCATTGTCAATGGACGTTGCGAATCGCGCCCGGATAGCCTTCGGGCATGGCGAGTGACGCGGGTACCGGGACGCTTGCCCACGCCCTGCAACTCGTCCTCGAGATCGTCGAGACCGAGGTCGTCGGCGGATCCCCGCCGGGTGTCGCGCGGCTCGCGTCCCAGCTCGGCCTTCACGAGAGCCAGGTGTCACGGATCCTCAAGGATCTCCAGGCCCTGGAGATCGTCGAGCGCGACGAGCCGACCCGCGGCTTCCTCGCCGGCCCGCGCTACTTCCGCCTCGCGGCGGCCGGCCTCGACCCTGGCCTCACGGAGCGGGCCCGACCGGCCCTGCGCGCCCTCGCCGCCCGGTTCGGGGCGCCCGCTCTGCTCGCGGTGCGCAGCCACGACCTTGCTCTGACCATCGGTGCCGAACTGCCGCGCGGGGTACTGCGCCTGGCCTCGAGCGCCTGGTGGCGCTCCTGTTGGTGCACCGGCGCCGGCCGGGCGCTTCTCCTGGACCACTCGGCAGAGGCCCTGCACGAGCTCTTCCAGGGGGAGGCGTTCGACGAGGGCGGCCCGGAGGCCGCACGGGACCTGGCCGACCTCGCAGCTCGCATAGCGGACGACGCCGAGCAGGGGATTGTCGTCGCCGAGTCGGAGTTCGAGCACGCGGTCATCGAGGTCGCCGCGCCGGTCCGTGACGCAGCCGGGGCCATCCGGGCGGCGGTTGCCGTGGCGATTCCGCTGCCGGGTGCCGACCGGGTCCGGGACGAGCTCATCGCGGCGGTCCGGGAGGCCGCCGTACAGCTGGGCGACTGGCATGGCTGAGCCCGGGGGTCAGGGCAGCCGCAGCGCACGGACCTCCCCCACCGGCACTCCGCCACCGAGCACGGGAGCGGCCACGAGCTCGTCGAGGACGTCGGCCCGGACGCCGAGCTCGCGCAGCACCTGGGCCATGACGGCCTCGGCCGCGCGCGCCGCGCCGTCGTCCACCTTGACCGCGACACCGGTCCCGTCGGGCAAGCTGGCCGCGAATACGCCCTCCGCCCCATCCTTGGCGACGAGGCCGGGGACTGCTCGCAGAAGTCGCGTCACTGCCTCGGCGTGGCCTTCGACGAGCGCTGGGTGGGCCTGCATCGCGGCGACGACTGCCTGCTCCGGACCACCGGTTGCCGTCGCCAGCCGGGAGTAGGCGCGCGCGACGCCGGTGAGCGAGACCCCGAACAGGGGCGCCCCGCAGCCGTCAACCGCGGTCTCGGCGACGGGCTCTGCGCACGATTCCGCCACGGTCGCTGCGAGCGCCTGCTGCAGTGGGTGGGCGGGATCCAGGTACGTCGCGGTCGCCCAGCCGTTGACCAGGCACGTGCGCAGCATCGCCGCGTGCTTGCCCGAACAGTTCATTGCCAGCCTGGACGGGCCGAGCCCGGCGGCCAGGTGCGCCCGCTGCTCGGCGGTGCCCATCGGCAGTTCCGGCGGACAGCCGAGGTCGTCCTCATCGAGTCCGGCCGAGGTGAGCGCGGCGGCGATCCGCTCCCGGTGCATGGCCGAGCCGACGTGCGAGGCGCACGCCAGCGCGAGGTCGCCGTCGTCGTCCGGGCGCCAGCCGGCGCGGAGCATGCCGAGCGCCTGCAGTGGCTTGAGCGCCGAGCGGGCGAAGAACGTGCCGTCCGGGTGGCCGGCGCGGCGGCGCACCTGTCCGGACGCGTCGACCACCACGACGTGGCCGGTGTGGACTGACTCGACAATGCCGCAGCGGCGCACTTCGACAAGCCGGACCCCGGCTCGGTAGTCGTTCATGAGGCGGCACCGTAGCTCCCCGCCCGCGACGCCGCTGTCGACGCGGCCCCGCCGCACCGCTGTCGGGTTAGGGTCCAGCGCGGACCCTGGACCGGCGGCGCGATGCCAAGCTCGAGGAGATGGAGGAGGGGGGTGGACATCATGCGGCTCCTGAATTCCCCAGAGCTGCCATGACGGGGGCATTGTCAGCCGCCCGCATCCTGGTGATCGAACACGAACGGGACGCAGGAGCATCGCTGGTTGGGGAGTGGTTGCGCGAGTGCGGGGTGCAGCTGGACGTCTGCCGCCCACACCTGGGGGGCGCGGTTCCCGAACTGGTCGCCCACGACGGGCTGCTGGTGCTCGGCGGAGCGATGGGCGCTCTGGACGACGATGTCGCGCCGTGGCTGCCGGCCGTCCGGTCGCTCCTTCGCCAGGCGGTGCATGACGGGATCCCGGTGTGGGGCATCTGCTTGGGCGCCCAGTTGCTCGCCGCGGCGTCGGGTGGGCAGGTCGGCCTGGGAGCGGCCGGTCCGGAGGTGGGCGTCGTGCCGCTGCAGTTCGACGCCGGCGACGATCCCGTGTTCGGGGCCATGCCGGACGTGGCGCACGCGGTGCAGTTCCACCAGGACTCGGTGAGCCTCCTGCCGGAAGGGGCCACGCTGCTTGCCCGCAGTTCGGCGTACGCGAACCAGGTCTTCCGCGTCGGTTCCTGCGCGTGGGGGGTCCAGTGCCACCCGGAGGTGACCGCAGCCCAGGTCGAGGAGTGGACCCGGGATGGGTCCGAGTTGCTCGGGCGCGCCGGGGTGGATGCCTGGGAGCTCGTCGACGAGGTGCGCTCCCGCCAGGAAGAGATCCAGGCGGTGTGGGAGCCGGTCGCTCGCAGGTGGGCAGCGCTGGCGCACGCCCGGGCTCAACAACGACCAGCACTCGAGGACACGGCTCCCGCCTCCTGAGCGGGAAGTCTCCAACAAGTCCTCGTCGGTGCCGAGCCCCGATGGTCCCGCGCGGTGCCGGATGCGCCGGGGGGTTGCGGAACGGCGCTAGTGACTTTGTCGGGATGCCTGTGGGCGCGCATACTCGAACAGGGCAACGGCGTCGGGCGGTGTTCGCGCACCTAGGGGGTCGGATCTGCAGAGGAGGTGGGCATGGCTTCCGGTAGCAGTTCTGAACACAGGCGCCGCTCATCCGTCTCCTCCTCGTGCCGCCGGCCGTCGTCCTGCTGCTGATGTAGCGGCGCGCGCGCAAGCGCGGGGCAATCGTCCGCTTGGAGGTGCGTCATGCGCACCACGTTCTTGCACCCGCACGCTTCTTCCCGTGCTGGCTTTCGGGTGGCGCCTGCCGACCCGTACGCCGCAGCTTTCGGCTTCCATCCCCGCGGGGCCACAGCGGGCCCAGCCGGCCGTGCGCGGGCTCGAGCGGATGACCCAGGCGAGCCCCTGTTCCCCGGCAGTGACTATTTCGAGCGGATCGGTTCGACGGAGGTGCAGCATCTGCTCGGGCCGCAGTGGACGGTGAGCGACGTTCGGCTGCAGGTGGCCTGGCAGCTGGCCCGGCACGGGCACCATGCCGACTGGCTCGCGGCGCACTTCGGGATCTCGCCGGCGTTCGCCCGGTTGCTCGTCGCCCGAGCCGACGTGCCGCTGAGAAGTCGCTAGCTCCACTCGCGCTGTCCGACGCCCCCGCTTGCCCACGCCGATCTGCTGCGGCGCCGGCGCACCCTGCCCGTCCCGCCATGTCGTCGAGGGCCACCGTGTCTGCCTTCGGCTCCGCCAAGCCGAGCGGGCGTTCCGACGGACGCGAACAGTGCGCCGGCCGTTGCGGCGCTACCCGCCTTGCCGGTCACGGGTCGCGAGCGTCTGGACGACATGTCGGTCTAGACGAGCTCGCAGGCCGAGGCGCCGCAGCTCATCCTGGGCGCCGCTGTAGCGCCCCGCGCGCCGCCGGCCCGGCCGGCCGTCGCGCGGGTGGGGTGCGTCAGCCGCGACCGCGCAACGGCCGGAAGACTTCGCGGAGGGTCTGAGCCAGCAGGTGGGGCTCCGCGGCGGCTGGGAAGTGACCGCCGCGGTCGTGCTCGTGCCAAGCGGAGATCTGGAAGTAGCGTTCGGCGAGCTCGCGGGGTGGCTTGGGAAACGGGACCCGTTCGCCGCCGAAGACGCTGACGGCGGTGGGGACCGGGGACGGGTCGCCGGCTGGTAGCGCGGTGCCGGCGGTGTGTCGGTAGGCCCAGTAGGGCTGGAGCGACGAGGTGATGGTCCCGGTGGACCAGTACAGGCTCAAGGTGCCCAGCAGAAGGTCACGGTCGAACGCGGGGTGCCCGTCGTTGTTGGTGCTGCTCCAGGCCATGACCTTCTCTCCGATCCAGGCAGCGAGCCCGGCGGGAGAGTCGTGAAGGGCGACGCCGAGTGTCGCGGGCTTGGTGGCCTGCAGGTGGGCGTAGCCGCCCTCCTCGCCGGTCCAGGTCTCGATCTCGGTGAAGTGGGCCTGCTCGGCCGTGGTCCACGGGCGCGGAGGAGCGGGCAGCCCGGGGGTGGCCAGGTGGATGGCGGCGACGGCCTCCGGGTGGCTCCGGGCCAGCCAGGCGGTCACCCCGGCGCCGAGGTCGCTGCCATGGGCGGCGTAGCGCGGGTATCCCAGGCCGTCGGCCATGAGCCGGTGCCACAACGCGGCGACCGCCGCGGCGGTGAGCCCGCCAGGCGGCGGCGGGGCGGAGAAGCCGAACCCGGGTAGCGAGGGCACCACGACGGTGAACGCGTCCGCGGGGTCGCCGCCGTGCGCGCCCGGATCGGTCAGCAGCGGCAACACGTCGAGGTACTCGCAGAACGAGCCGGGCCAGCCGTGCGTGAGTAGCAGCGGCAGTGGCTGCGGGCCCCGGCCGGGCAGGTGCAACAGGTGCACCAACTGGCCGTCGATCCGGGCCTGCAGGTGGGTCAGCCGGTCCAACCTGGATTGGAACCTCGCCGTGTCGAAGGCCCGCCAATCCGCGAGCAGGTCGGCCAGCCACGCTCCGGGCGTCCCTCGCTCCCAGCCGCGGCTGTCCGGCGTAGGAAGCCGGCTGCGGCCCAGCCGCTCGCGCAGGTCGTCCAGCGCCTCCCGATCGAGCGTGGCTCGGAACGGTTCGACCGACACCTGGGCACTCTTCACCCGCCCAGCATGTCAGGCCCCAGGTACGGGGCCGCTCCCTCGGCCGCCCTCCGGCCTGGACACGGCCTGATGCGCATGCCCATGCTCGTCGTGTGGCTCTGCCAACGAGCGCCACGACGAGCACCGGCCGGTTGACACAGAGGCGAGCCCCTCCGGGGTTGGCGACCGCAGAGCGGCATCGCTCGCTGAGGAGCCCGGATGAACGGACGCCGGGACCGCCCGGGGTGGCGGTCCCGGCGCCTGACCGGGGCCGGCGACTACTCGGTGCCGGTGATCGCGTAGGCCTTGTCGAGCGCGACGGTGAGCTGCTGGTCGGCTGCGGTGACGATGTGGGCCTCGTACACGCCGCCGTTGTCGGTCTCGACGCGGGTGAAGGTCGCACCGGCGTACTTCGCGAGGACCGCGGCCTTGACCTTCGCGAGGACGTCGCCGGTCAGCGCGGTCTCCGTGGTGTTCGACGTGCTGCTCGAGCTCGTGGTGGAAGTGACAGAGTCGGCCGCGTTCGCAGTGCCGACGGCAGCGAGAGTGCCCCCGGCGACCAGCCCGCAGGCGACGAGGGACAGGCCGGCGAGGGTCCGGCGGACGGGGAGGGTGCGGACGTTCATGGAGGGCTCCTGGATCGGGGTCAGGGGTCCGTGGTGGACCGGTGAGGAGAGATTCCTACGTCGGCCTGGGGTATCCCAGGGAGCCGCCTGGACGTTCCCTGTGAGGTCCGTGCCGAGGTGGTCCACCGCGGCCGCGACGTCACATCGAGGTGGGTATCGACGCCGCCGGTGGCATTTCCCGGCTCGGCTGTTGGTCGCGAAGACCGTGATGCGCCAGCCGTCGGCGCCTCGGTCGGGCGCAGCTGCGCGC
>JAOPWV010000074.1 GCA_025965475.1 Frankiales bacterium
TCAACACGATGGTCGACCAGCTGTCGTCGTTCGCCGACGAGGTGACCCGCGTCGCCCGCGAGGTCGGCACCGAGGGCAAGCTCGGCGGCCAGGCCGATGTGCCCGGCGTCGGCGGTACCTGGAAGGACCTCACCGACTCGGTGAACTCGATGGCCGGCAACCTGACCAGCCAGGTCCGCAACATCGCGCTCATCGTCACCGCGGTCGCCCGCGGCGACCTGTCGCAGAAGATCACCGTCGACGCGGCCGGCGAGGTCGCCGCGCTGGCCGACACGATCAACAGCCTGACCGACACGCTGGAGCTGTTCGCCGAGCAGGTGACCACGGTGGCCCGCGAGGTCGGCACCGAGGGCAAGCTCGGCGGCCAGGCCGACGTACCCGGCGTGGCCGGGACCTGGAAGGACCTGACCGAGAACGTGAACCTGATGGCGGCCAACCTGACCGCCCAGGTCCGCGACATCGCCCAGGTCACCACCGCGGTGGCCCAGGGCGACCTGTCGCAGAAGGTCTCCGTGGACGTCAAGGGCGAGACCCTCGAGCTCAAGTCCACGATCAACACGATGGTCGACCAGCTGTCGTCGTTCGCGGACGAGGTGACCCGGGTGGCCCGCGAGGTCGGCACCGAGGGCAAGCTCGGTGGCCAGGCGCAGGTCAAGGGTGTCAGCGGCACCTGGAAGGACCTCACCGACAACGTCAACTTCATGGCCGGCAACCTGACCAGCCAGGTCCGCAACATCGCCCAGGTCGCCACGGCTGTCGCGAAGGGCGACCTGTCGCAGAAGATCACCGTCGACGCCCGCGGTGAGATCGCGACGCTCGCCGAGACGATCAACACGATGGTCGACCAGCTGTCGTCGTTCGCCGACGAGGTGACCCGCGTGGCCCGCGAGGTGGGTACGGAGGGCCGCCTCGGCGGGCAGGCGCAGGTGAAGGGCGTCTCGGGTACCTGGCGTGACCTCACCGACAACGTGAACTACATGGCCGCCAACCTGACCGGCCAGGTCCGCAACATCGCCCAGGTCGCCACCGCCGTCGCCCGCGGTGACCTGTCGCAGAAGATCACCGTCGACGCGCAGGGCGAGATCCTCGAGCTCAAGAGCACCGTCAACACGATGGTCGACCAGCTGTCGTCGTTCGCCGACGAGGTGACCCGCGTGGCCCGCGAGGTGGGTACGGAGGGCAAGCTCGGCGGCCAGGCGCAGGTGAAGGGCGTCTCGGGTACCTGGCGCGACCTCACCGACTCGGTGAACTTCATGGCCTCGAACCTCACCAGCCAGGTCCGCAACATCGCCCTCGTCACGACGGCGGTGGCCCAGGGTGACCTGTCGCAGAAGATCACCGTCGACGCGCAGGGGGAGATCCTCGAGCTCAAGAGCACGGTCAACACGATGGTCGACCAGCTGTCCGCCTTCGCCGCAGAGGTGACCCGCGTGGCCCGAGAGGTCGGCACCGAGGGCCGGCTCGGTGGTCAGGCCGAGGTGGCCGGCGTCTCCGGGACCTGGCGCCACCTCACCGAGAACGTGAACCAGCTGGCCGGCAACCTGACCACCCAGGTGCGCGCCATCGCCGAGGTGTCCACCGCCGTGACGCGCGGTGACCTCACCCGGTCGATCACCGTCGGGGCGCAGGGCGAGGTGGCGGAGCTCAAGGACAACATCAACCAGATGATCGCCAACCTCCGTACGACGACCGAGATCAACGCTCAGCAGGACTGGCTCAAGTCCAACCTGGCCCGCATCGGCGGCCGGCTGCAGGGACAGCGCGACATCGAGGCCGTCACGCAGATGATCATGAGCGAGGTCACGCCGGTCGTCGAGGCCGTGCAGGGAGCGTTCTTCCTCGCCGAGTCAGGCGACCGCGGCGTGGTCCTACGGCGCGCCGCCAGTTACGGCAACACCCGTGGCGCGGACGACGTGGTGTTCGGGATCGGCGAGGGGCTGGTCGGTCAGACCGCCCTCGACAAGCGCCCGGTCCGGGTCCGGGAGGTCCCGCACGAGTACCTCACCGTGCGCAGCGGCCTCGGCGAGTCGGTGCCCGCCGACCTGTTCGTACTCCCCGTCCTGTTCGAGGAGCAGGTCCTCGGTGTCATCGAGCTGGCCTCGTTCCAGCAGTTCAACGAGGTGCACACCGGCTTCCTCGAGCAGCTGGTCGAGACGATCGGCGTCGTGCTCAACACGATCATCGCCAACGTCCGTACCGAGGAGCTGCTCGAGCAGTCCCAGCGGCTTGCTCAGGAGCTGCAGGTGCAGTCGATGGAGCTGCAGCGCACCAACGCGGAGCTGGAGGAGAAGGCGGCCCTGCTCGGTGAGCAGAACCGCAGCATCGAGATCCAGAACCGGGAGATCGAGATGGCCCGCCTGGGTCTCGAGGAGAAGGCCGAGCAGCTCGCCCTGTCCTCGCAGTACAAGTCCGAGTTCCTCGCGAACATGAGCCACGAGCTGCGCACACCGCTCAACAGCCTGCTCATCCTGGCCAAGCTGCTCGCCGACAACCCGCAGAGCAACCTGACCGACAAGCAGATCGAGTTCGCGCGGACCATCCACAGCGCCGGCAGCGACCTGCTCTCGCTCATCAACGACATCCTCGACCTGTCCAAGGTCGAGGCGGGGAAGATGGACGTGCACCCGGCGCCCGTCGTGCTCGCCGAGGCCTGCGACTACGTCGAGAGCACCTTCGGGCCGCTCGCCGAGCAGCAGGGCCTCGACCTCATCGTCCAGATCGAGGACGGGCTGCCGACCTCGGTCGTCACCGACGAGCAGCGCCTGCACCAGGTGCTCAAGAACCTGCTCTCGAACGCCCTGAAGTTCACCGAGTCGGGCAGTGTGCGCCTCGCCGTCACGCGGGCGCCCGGGCACATGCTGTTCGCGACACCGACGCTCAACGACGCCGAGACGGTGGTCGCGTTCAGTGTGACCGACACGGGCATCGGGGTGCCGGCGGAGAAGCTCAAGCTCATCTTCGAGGCGTTCCAGCAGGCCGACGGCACGACCAGCCGCAAGTACGGCGGCACCGGGCTCGGCCTGTCGATCTCCCGCGAGATCGCCCGGCTGCTCGGCGGCGCGATCGCGGTCACCAGCGAGGCCGGCTCGGGCAGCACCTTCACGCTGTACGTCCCGGCCGAGTACCCCTTCGAGGACCCGGGGATGACCGACGCTCCCGCCAGCCCGACGATCGGGCTGCCGCCAGTGCGCTCGCAGGTCCCGATGCTGACCGACGTCGCCAGCACCGGCACCGTGCTGACCGGGGCTGACCCGCTGGAGGGCGCCAAGGTCCTGGTGGTCGACGACGACGTCCGCAACGTCTTCGCGCTGACCAGCGCACTGGAACTGCACGGGATGTCGGTGCTCTACTCCGACAACGGCATGGAGGGGATCCGCCTGCTCCGCGAGCACGGCGATGTGGACCTCGTCCTGATGGACGTCATGATGCCCGACATGGACGGGAACGAGACGACCGCGGAGATCCGCAGCATGCCCCAGTTCGCCGAGCTGCCGGTGCTGTTCCTGACGGCCAAGGCGATGCCCGGCGACCGGGACAAGAGCCTCGCCGCCGGGGCCAGCGACTACATCACCAAGCCGGTCGACCTCGACCGGCTGCTCACGGTGATGCGGTCCTGGCTCATCGGCCGGTCCGCGGGCGGGCAGCTGTAGCCATGACCCAGCAACCCGGCCAGACGGCCAAGATCCTCATGGTCGACGACCGGCCGGAGAACCTGCTCGCTCTCGAGGCGATCCTGCACGGCCTCGGCCACGAGCTCGTGAAGGTGCTGTCCGGCGAGGACGCCCTCAAGGCACTTCTCACCGACGAGTTCGCGCTGATCCTGCTCGACGTACAGATGCCGGGCATGGACGGCTTCGAGACGGCGACCCACATCAAGCAGCGTGAGCGCACCCGCGACATCCCGATCCTGTTCCTCACGGCGATCGACGGCGAGGGCCACGACGCCTTCCGGGGCTATGCGGCCGGTGCGGTCGACTACCTGTCCAAGCCGTTCGACCCGTGGGTCCTGCGGGCCAAGGTCGGTGTCTTCATCGAGCTGTTCGAGCGCCGCCGCGAGCTCGCCGCCCAGACGGAGCAGTTGCGCCGTGAACTGGCGGGGTACGGCGCCGCGGACCTGCCGGGGCTGGCGAACCGGGCGGCGGAGGCGGTCGCGGACGTGCAGCGGCAGGCGGACGAGGCGGGTCTGCCCGTGCTGTCCAAGGCCGCGGCGGAGGCCAACGCCGCGGTCGAGGCACTGGCCGTTGCCCTGGCCCGAGCGGCAGGCCGCAACCGGTCATGACCACGAGCACGCTGGAGACGTTCCCGGCCGACGGGCGCTCGGCCTCGCAGGCGCGGCGTCTGGTGGAGCGGGCCGTCGCCGAGGCCGGTCTGCCGGACGTCGTCGACGAGGCTTTGCTGCTCGTGACGGAGCTGGTGACGAACGCCGTCGTGCACGCGGGGACGGACGTGGATGTCGCCATCGAGGCCGGTACGGACCGGCTGCGGGTCGAGGTGCTCGACCGCAGCCCCGGCTCCCTGCCGACAGTCCACGGCGCGCCCTCGGACACCCGTGAGGGCGGCCGGGGGCTGTTCCTGCTGGATGCCCTGGCCACCGAATGGGGGACCCGGCACTTCGCCTCCGGCAAGTCGGTCTGGTTCACGCTGGGCGCCCCGGAGCGACCGGCCCGACCGGACCGCCCCGCGCGCAGTGCCACGGCCGAGCCGCGGCGCGACCTCGAGTGGCTGGTGGGTCTGCCGGCCGACCTCGAACAGCGGCTGAGTCCCACCCACCTGATCGGCGAACTCCTGCACCGGCTGGGTGAGGCCCTGGGCCTGCGCCAGGGCTGGCTGTTCGTCCAGAGCGCGGACGACGAGCGCGTCTGGGAACTCGCCGCCGCACACGACCCGCTTGCGCCGGCCCCCGACGCGGACGCCGTACGCCGGCTGTCGAGTGCCGGCCAGGACGCCGTCCTGCCCGGCCCGGACGGCGCCCTGCTGCTGCCACTGCGGTCCCGTTCCGGTGTCTGGGGCAGCCTGATCCTGGCGGACGCGGCCGCGCTGCCCCCGTCAGACATCGCCCTGGCTCGGCTGGTCGGCGACCGGGTGAGCCTGGTGCTGCGCGACGACCGGGCGCAGGTCAACCAGCTGCGCAGCCGCGGCGCGCTGGCCCTGCTCGCCGAGGCCAGCGAGATGTTCGCCGGGACGCTGGACGTGCAGCTCGCCCTCACCCTCGCCGCGCAGCTCGTGGTGCCCCGGTTCGCCGCCTGGTCCGCGGTCCTGACGGCGTACGAGCACCAGCCCCGCCTGGTGGCGGTGGCGCATGCCGACGAGGCCCGGTTGGCCGCGGTGCGGGTGGCCATGTCGGGCAGCGCCGGGCAGGCGCTCGCCGAGCGGCTCGCGCGCGAGCTGGTGGCCCACCGTCCCGTCCTCGTACCGGTCGACGACCTGCCGGACGGTCTCGTCCAGGGCCGGTCCGGCGACGTCCTGGCCGTCCCCCTGGTCGCCCGCCGCCGCCTGCTCGGGCTGCTGCTCGTCGGCCGGCCGGCGGGTGGCTCGTACGCCGCCGACGACGTCAGCCTCCTCACGGACCTCGCCCGGCGCGCGGCGCTCGCCGTCGACAACGCCCGCTTGTACGAGGAGCGCAACGCCATCGCGCAGGCGCTGCAGGCGTCGCTGCTCCCCTCCACGCTGCCCACGGCGGAGGAGGTGGAGTTCGGCGCCCGGTACGCCGCCGCAGGCGAGGGCAACGAGGTCGGCGGCGACTTCTACGACGTCTTCCCTCTCGGGGAGGCCGGCTTCGGGATCGCCATCGGCGACGTGTGCGGCAAGGGCGCCGAGGCCGCCGCGATCACCGGTATGGCCCGCGACGTCCTGCGCCTGCTCACGCGGGACGGCAGTCCCCCTGCCGCCGCGCTGCAGCGGCTGAACGACGTACTGCTCGAGCTGGGGGAGCGCGGCCGGTTCTGTACGACGACGCTCGGGACGGTGCAGCCGCACGCGGACGGGCTGCTTGTGCGCCTGTCCAGCGGCGGCCACCCGCCGCCGGTCCTGCTGACCCGGACCGGCGAGGCCGGCTTCGTCGGGCGCAGCGGCACGCTGCTCGGGGTGACGCCGGACATCGACGTCCCCGACGACGAGCTGATCCTCGCCCCGGGCGACGCGCTGATCTTCTACACCGACGGCGTCACCGAGCGACGCAGCGGAGCCGACATGTTCGGGGACGACAACCTGCTCGCCTGCCTGCGCGCGAGCGCCGGCAGCTCCGCCGACATGTTGGCCGGTCAGCTCGAGCAGCAGGTCCAGCGTTTCGGTGCCGGTGTCACCCGCGACGACCTCGCCGTGCTGGTCGTGCGGTGCAAGGTCCCCCGCGTGCGCGGGGCCTCAGCGGTCACGGTCGAGGCCGTCGCCCTCGCCTGACCGGACGTGCGTCACCCGTTCGCATGCAGCGGTCCGCGTCCTGTAGTCTTGCCCGCGGTTCGCCGCCCCCTTAGCTCAGTCGGCAGAGCGTCTCCATGGTAAGGAGAAGGTCTACGGTTCGATTCCGTAAGGGGGCTCTGTTATAAGCCCTGGCGGTGTAGCTCAGCCTGGTAGAGCAAGCGGCTCATAATCGCTGTGTCACCGGTTCAAGTCCGGTCACCGCTACATCGGCTACCCGGCCCGCAGCCTGTCGTGCTGCGGTTCGGGTAGCCTTGTCCGTGCATCCCCGTACGCACTCCCGAAAGCAGGCACCGCCACCATGGCCGCGACCGACGTCCGCCCGAAGATCACCATGGCGTGCCAGGAGTGCAAGAACCGCAACTACATCACGCGGAAGAACCGCCGGAACGACCCCGACCGGATGGACCTGAAGAAGTTCTGCCCGTTCTGCCGGACGCACACGGCGCACCGCGAGACCCGCTAGTCGCGCTCGCGCACCCCTGAGCAACGCCGAGGCCGGCCCCCGTTCCACGGGTGCCGGCCTCGTCTGCTGCCCGCCACCGGAGAGATCCACCCCGCCTCCGCCTGGAAGCCCGCGTCCGGCTAGGTTGCGGTCACGGCGCACCGCCGTTCACCCGCGGAGGTCCCAGGATGCCCTTGAACCGTGAGTTCGTCGGGCGGGAGTACCCCGCCTCGGCGACGTACGAGGTCGGGCGCGAGCACATCCGCCAGTTCGCGGACGCGATCGGCGACCAGAACCCGATCTATCGCGACCCGGCCGCGGCGAAGGCTGCCGGACACCCGGACGTGATCGCCCCGCCGACCTTCCTCACCGTCCTCGGCTTCCGGTTCGGCTTCGACTCGCCGATCGTCGATCCGGGTCTGGGCCTGGACTACTCGCTCGTCGTGCACGGCGAGCAGCGGTTCGTCCTGCACCGCCCGGTCGTGGCCGGGGACGTGCTGTCCACCGTCTCCAAGGTGGCCGAGATCCGCGACGCCGGCCGCAACGAGCTCATGACGCTGGTCACCGACGTGGCCGGGGCCGATGGCGAGCCGGTCGCCACCCTCACCAGCACCCTGGTCAGCCGCGGTACGGCCGTCCCCCGCGACACCGCCAGCAAGGAGGCCTGACATGCCGGCGTACGACGAGGTCGAGGTCGGGACCGAGCTGCCCGAGCAGGTGTTCCCGGTGCAGCGCCACAACCTGATCCTGTACTGCGGGGCCAGCGGCGACTCCAACCTCATCCACTGGAACGAGCGCATCGCGAAGGCGGTCGGACTGCCCGACGTGATCGCGCACGGCATGTTCACGATGGCGGAGGCCGGCCGCATCCTCACCGACTGGGCCGGCGACCCCGGGGCCGTGCTCGAGTACGGCGTGCGCTTCAGCCGCCCCGTGGTCGTGCCGGACGACGACAAGGGTGCGCAGCTCACGGTCCGCGGCAAGGTCGAGGAGAAGCTCGACGGCAACCGGGTCCTCGTCGGGCTCACGGCCTCCGTCGAGGGCGGGAGCCAGGTGTTGACCGGTGCGCGGGCGGTCGTCCGCCTGCCCTAGCCGCACGCGTGACGGATGCTTGCCATCGCCCGGTCTCCTCCTGCACAGTCCGTGCAGGTGACGGCCCGGAGGAGGACGTGATGCCCGCCCAGCCCGGCCCCGCGGCGCGTCCGGACGGGCGCACCGAGCGGTCCCGCCGGACCCGCGAGGCCGTTGTCCAGGCGCTGGTCGACCTGTACGAGGAGGGTGACCTCGCGCCCACGGCCCAGCGGGTGGCGGCCCAGGCCGGGGTGGCGCTGCGCTCGGTCTACGGCCACTTCACCGACATGGAGACCCTGTACGCCGAGGCCGGTCAGCGTGAGCTGGAACGGCTGCAGGCGGTCGCCGACATCGTCCCGGCCGACCTCCCGCTGCCCGAGCGGCTCGACCGGTTCTGCCGGAGCCGGGCCCGCGTCCTGGAGCACCTCCTGCCCGTGATGCGGGCCAGCCGGCTGCGCGAGCCGTTCTCCCCTCAGCTCCAGCGCAACCGGGAGCAGTTCGTCGCGACCGGGGACGCCGAGGTGCTTCGCGTCTTCGCGGCCGAGTTCGCGCCGCTGACCGCCGATCAGCGCTCGGCGCTGCTCGACGCGCTCTTCCTGGTCAGCGCCGGGCCGGCCTGGGAGGCCCTGCGGCTCGACCGGCGGCTCGACCCGGCCGGTGCGCTCGCCGTCCTGACCCGTTCCGTCGCCGCCCTGTTTCTCCCTGGAGGTACCGCGTGACCCTGCCGGCCGCATCCGCTGCCTCGCTCGGCCGCCGGGCGGAGGAGGTCCTGGAGCGCTTCGGGGACCACCCGAGCCTGCTGTTCGAGGGCCGCTGGTTCAGCTCCGGCGTGCTCGCCGGTCGAAGCCGGCGGGCGGCGGCCGGTTTCGTCGGGCTCGGGGTGCGGCCGGGCGACCGGGTGGTCATCTGCATGGCCAACTGCCCGGAGGTCGGACTCACCTACAGCGCCCTGTGGCGGGCCGGCGCGGCTCCCACACCGGTCCTGTTCCTGCTCACCGAGGACGAGATCCGGCACGTCGTGCAGGACTCGGGCGCCGTCGCCTGCGTGACGACGCCGGAGTTCCTGCCGAAGGTGCTGGCGGCCGCCGGTGGCCTTCCCGTCGTCGTCGTCGGTGACCTCTCCGACGGCAGCCCGGCCGGTGTCGTCCCGTGGGAGCAGCTGGAGTCCGGTGACGAGCTCGCGCTGGTCGACCGGGCTGGTGACGACCTGGCCGCGCTGCTCTACACCGGCGGCACCACCGGCCGGTCCAAGGGCGTCGCGCTGAGCCACGCCTCCCTGGACGCTGCCGGGGCCGCCGGCGCCGCGGCGTCGCACTCGCCCGGCCGCAACAGCATCCTGCTGCCGCTGCCGCTCGCCCACGCCTACGGCCTGCTCGTCACGGTCTGCGGTCTGCATGCCCGTGAGGCCGGTCGCAGCGTCCTGATGCGATGGTTCGACCCGGCCGGCTGGGTGGCGCTGGTCGAGGAGCACCGGCTCCAGACCAGCGCCCTCGTGCCGTCGATGATCCAGATGCTGCTGGCCCAGCCGCTCGAGCAGCACGACCTGTCGTGCCTGGAGCGGGTCAGTTCCGGCGCCGCCCCGCTCGCCGCCGAGGTGCAGGCCGAGTTCGAGCGCCGCATCCCCGGGGTCGAGATCCGCGAGGGCTACGGCTGTACGGAGACGAGCGCGCTCATCAGCGCCCAGCCCAACGCCGAGCGGCGGGTCGGTTCGGTCGGCAAGCCCGTTCCCGGGGTCGAGGTGCGCATCGTGGCCGAGGACGGGACGGTGCTGCCGGCAGGGGGGAACGGCGAGATCTGCGTACGCGGCCCAGTCGTCATGACCGGCTACTGGCAGGCCCCGGAAGCCACCGCGCACGCCGTGCGGGACGGCTGGCTGCACACCGGGGACGTCGGGCATCTCGACGGGGACGGCTTCCTCTACGTCGTCGACCGGATCAAGGACCTCATCATCCGCGGCGGCTTCAACGTCTACCCCCGCGACGTGGAGGACGTGCTGCTCGCCCATCCGCAGGTGGTCGGCGCGGCCGTCGTCGGGCGCCCGGACACGAAGCTCGGCGAGGAGGTGGTCGGTTTCGTGCAGCTCGCACCAGCGGCGACCGTCACGCCCGAGGAGCTGATCGCCTACGCGCGCGAGCACCTGGGCAGCTACAAGTACCCGCGCGAGATCCGCATCGTCGACGCCATCCCGCTGACCAGCGTCCTCAAGACCGACCGCAAGGCCCTGCGGGTGACCCTGGCCGACCTCGCCGGCGCGTCCGTCCGATGACGAGCCCACCGGCCGCCCTGTCCGCCCTCGCCGAGCAGCGTGCCGACGCGCGGGCCGCCCGTGACTTCGCCGAGAGCGACCGGCTCCGTGACGAGATCGCCGCGCAGGGCTGGGCCGTGCGGGACACCCCCGACGGCTGGACCCTCGCCGAGCGTCCGCCGTACGACGTGCTGCCGTCCGTCCGCGACCTGTCGGACCGGTCCGACCTCCCGGCGACCCGCCGGTGCACGGTGGCCCTGCTGGCCGAGGGCTGGCCGGACGACCTGCGCGCCTGCGTCGAGGCCGTGCTCGCACACGCGCCGGAGGACGTGGTCGTCGTGCTGCTCGACAACGGCGACGTGGACGGCTGCGGCGCGGCCGTGCACGCGCTCGCGACGGCCCACCCCGGCCGGGTCGAGGAGATGCACGTCGAGCGTCCCGCGGGCTGGGGGGAGGCCCGCCAGGCGCTGCTGCGCCAGGACGTGGCCGCCGTGCACGTCCTGATGGACCTCTCGACGGTCCTCGAGGGCGACGCCCTCAGCCCGCTGCTGGCCGCCCTCGACGACGAGACGGTCGCGGGAGCCGGCTGGCGGGGCGTGGACGTGGCGGACGGCTGGACCGAGTTCGCCGATGCCGGGCCCGGCGAGGTCGAGGCGCTGCTCGGCTACCTGTTCGCCGTACGCCGGATCGCCGCACTGCAGGTCCCGCTGCCCGCGAAGGCACGCTTCTACCGCAACGCCGACATCGAGTGGTCCTACCTGCTGCGCGAGGCCGGTGCGGGCCGGCTGGTCGCGATGGACCTGCCGGTCCGGCAGGGCCGCCATCGCGGGTACCACGACAGCGATCCGGCGTACCGGGACAGGGAGAGCCGGCGGACCTACGACCGGTTCCTGCAGCGCTTCCGCGGCCGCGAGGACCTGCGGCTGCGGAACCGGTAGCTGCCCCTACTCGGCCTCGGCGAACAGCTGCTGGATCCGCGTGACGCCCTTGACCAGGTCGTCGTCGCCGAGCGCGTACGACAGCCGGAAGTAGCCCGGCGTCCCGAACGCCTCACCGGGAACCACAGCGACACCGGCCTCGTCGAGCAGCAGCTCGGCGAGTTCGGCGGACGTCGCCGGCGTCCTGCCGCGGATCGTCTTGCCGAGCAGGCCCTTCACCGACGGGTAGACGTAGAACGCGCCGGTCGGCTCCGGGCAGGTCATCCCGGGAACCTCGTTGAGCATCCGCACCATCGTCTGGCGGCGCCGGTCGAACGCCGCCCGCATGTCGGCCACCGCCGACAGGTCGCCGCTGACGGCCTCCAGGGCGGCCATCTGCGAGACGTTCGCGACGTTGGACGTGGCGTGCGACTGCAGGTTGGTGGCCGCCTTGACGATGTCCGGCGCCGCGATCAGCCAGCCGACGCGCCAGCCGGTCATGGCGTAGGTCTTCGCGACGCCGTTCACGACGATCGTGTGGTCGGCGAGCTCGGGCACCGCCACCGGCATGGACACGTGCTCGGTGTCGCCGTACACGAGGTGCTCGTAGATCTCGTCGGCGACGACCCACAGGTCGTGCTCCAGGGCCCAGCGACCGACCGCCTCGACCTCCTGCGGGGTGGCGACGGCACCGGTCGGGTTCGAGGGCGAGCACCACAGCAGGACCTTGGTGCGCTCGGTGCGGGCCGCCTCGAGCTGCTCGACCTGCACCCGGAAGCCGGTCGACTCGTCGGTCTGCACCTCGACGGGCACGCCGCCCGCGAGCCGGATCGCCTCCGGATACGTGGTCCAGTACGGCGCCGGGAGCAGCACCTCGTCGCCCGGGTCGAGCAGCGTCGCGAACGCCTCGTACACGGCCTGCTTACCGCCGTTGGTGATCAGCACCTGCGCGGCGCTCACGTCGTAGCCGCTGTCCCGCTTGGTCTTGGCCGCCACCGCGGCCTTGAGCTCGGGCAGCCCGCCGGCCGGGGTGTAGCGGTGGAAGCGAGCGTCGCGACAGGCCGCCACGGCCGCCTCGACGATGGCCTCCGGGGTCGGGAAGTCGGGCTCGCCCGCGCCGAAGCCGACGACGTCCTCGCCGGCCGCCTTCTTGGCCTTGGCCTTGGCGTCCACCGCGAGGGTGGCCGACTCGGCGATGCCGCCGATGCGGGCGGACGTACGGGACCTGATGGACGCAGGGGCTTCACTCATGGGTCCATCGTCCCAAGACCGTCCACGGCCGGTCCACCGGGTTGTCCGCCGGCACAGTGGTCACGCTTCTCGCCGCTCCCCGGACCGGTCCCAGGGGCGGTCCGGACGAGCGGCCGCTTGGTCGCCCCGCGCCCGACGCCGTACACTCGTGCGTCTGGGGGCTCGACGCCTCTGCTCCGGCGCGCCCGTGCGCCGGTCGGCAGTGGTCTGGCCACGTCCCCGGAGGGGTGTAGCTCAGTTGGCCAGAGCGCCGGTCTCCAAAACCGGATGTCGCAGGTTCGACTCCTGTCACCCCTGCACCGCCGGCACGCGCCGGGCGCTCCACCGGGTTCGACGGCAAGCCGGCCGCACGCACCCCGACCCCCACCTGACCACGAGACGAGGACCCCAGTGAGCGAGAGCACGGGCACCGCCCTGGGCAGCCCGTCCGGCGGCAATGGCGGCAATGGCGGCAGTGGCGGCAATGGCGGCAATGGCGGCCGCGTCAGCCGGGATGCGCGTCGCCCTGGACGTATCCGCAACATCGGCACCTTCTACCGGCAGGTCGTCGCCGAGCTCCGCAAGGTGATCTGGCCGACCCGCCAGGAGCTGGTGACCTACACGACCGTCGTCGTGGTCTTCGTCCTCGTCATGGTCGCCATCGTCGCCGTGTTCGACCTCGCCTTCGGCAAGGCCGTGCTCGCCGTCTTCGGCAAATAGACCACCCAACCGCTTCACGAGCAGAACAGGACGTGTCTGTGTCCGAGTACAGCCTCCCTTCCGACCACGAGCCCGACGACGGGCCGCAGTCGGAGCAGGGTGAGGCCGTCGAGCGTGCACCCGAGGCGTTCAGTGCGTCCACCGAGGCCGGCACCGGGGCGACCGACACCGACGAGCTCGGTCTCGGCGGCGTCGACGGCCCCAGCGGCTACCTCGACGACGCCGCCCCCGAGGGCGAGCCGACGCCCGCCGCCGAGGGGGCTGCCGAGGAGACCGCCGCCGAGGCGCCCGTCGAGCCGCTCTCCGACGACCCCTCCGACGAGATGCGCCGCGTCCTGGCCGGCCTGCCGGGCGACTGGTACGTCGTGCACTCCTACGCCGGCTACGAGAACAAGGTGAAGACCAACCT
>JAOPWV010000117.1 GCA_025965475.1 Frankiales bacterium
AGCTCAAGGACCGCTTCACGATCGTGATCGTCACGCACAATATGCAGCAGGCCGCGCGGGTCTCCGACACCACCGGTTTCTTCACCATCGACGGCCCCGGCAGCCCCGGCCGGCTGGTCGAGATCGACGAGACCGCCAAGATCTTCAGCAACCCCACCGAGAAGCGGACCGAGGACTACATCACCGGTCGCTTCGGCTGAGTCGCCGTCGCCGTCGCCGTCGCTGGACCTCAGCCGCCGCCGAGTGGAGCGTTGTTGCTGCGCCGCGCCGGTGTCTCATCACGCCGCTGCTCCACTCGCCGCGTGCGGGAGGTGCGCGAGTCCGTCCTAGACGCTGATGCCGAGCGGCACCGAGATCCCGAGGCCGCCGCGGGTGTCGCCGCCGTACCGCGCCTTCTCCTTCGCGAGGTCCAGCGGCAGGATGCGCGCCGCGCCCTGGGCGATGGCGGCGTCGTCGAGCAGGTGCGCCGGGATGAGCCAGACGACCTCGAACTCGAGCCCGTCCGGGTCGTGCGCGTAGAGGCTCTTGGTGGTGCCGTGGTCGGAGGCGCCGACGAGAGCACCTGCGTTCGCCAGCTTGGTGGCCAGCTCCTCGAGTTCGTCGAGGGTCTGCACCTCCCAGGCCAGGTGGTACATGCCGACCGTGGCGCGGCCGGCCTGCGAGTCGCCGGCGCCTTCGCCGATGCCGAAGAACGCGATGTCGTGGTCGTTGGTGGAGTCGGGCGCCTGCATGAACGCACCGCGGCCGCCGGGCAGCTCCGCCTTCACGCGGAAGCCCAGCACGGAGCGGTAGAAGTCCACGGTGCGCGCGACGTCGCGCACGTAGAGGACGGCGTGGTTGAGGCGGTGGATGGCCATCGGGGACTCCTCGGTCGGGCAGGAGCGGCCCGGCGGGGGTCGCCGGTGCTCCATTGCGCCCACCGTAGCCGAAGTCCATTGAAAGCTCAACCATTCCGGCCGGAGGAAGGACGGCGACCGGACCGGACGGGAGGACGGTGGGCTACGGGACGAGCGGATCCGGCGGGGTGCGGGGCGAGCGGGTCGGTCGTCTACCGGGCGAGCCGGCCCCGGACCGTGCGGGCACCCCGCCAGCCGGCGTAGCCGATCCCGGTACCGGCGGCCGCCCCGGCCACGAGCAGCGCGACCGACAGGGCCGGCCGGGCGCCGCTGAGCGCGCCCCTTGCGGGCACCGCGGCGCGTCCCTTCACGCCAGGGTGGGCGGCCTGGTCGAGGAGCGTGTCGAGCAGGCCGTCCGGCGGCGTCCCGGCGGGCGCGGCCAGGGCCAGCAGGCCCTCGGCCACCGCCCGTTCGCGGGCGAACTCGGCCTGGCAGGCGGCGCAGCGGCGCAGGTGCAGGCCCACCAGTCGGCGCCGTCCCCGCGACAGCGACCGGTCGACGTACGCCGGCAGCTGGGCCGCCACCTCGCCGCAGATCCTGCTCATGCCCCGACCAGCCCCCTCAACCGAGTGTGTGCCCTGTGCAGCCGCACCTTCACCGCCCCCTCGCTCACACCGAGCAGTTCGGCGGTCTCCTTCGTCGACAGCCCCTGCAGGTCGCGCAGCACGACGACCTCGCGCGCCTCGTCGGGAAGCTCGGCCAGCGCCCGCGCCGTCCGGGCGGTCAGGTCGGCGGTCTCGGCGCGGGACTCGGGACCGGTGTCCTCGGACAGCAGGGCGTCCGGCGCGAAGTGGACCGGGCCCGCGCTCTGCCCCCGGGCACGCACGTCGCCGCGCCGCCGCAGGGCGGTCATGCAGACGTTGACGGTGACGCGATGCAGCCAGGTGCCGAACGCCGACTCGCCGCGGAAGGCCATCACCGAGCGCACGACCCGCAGGTAGACCTCCTGCGTCGCGTCGGCCGCGTCCGCCGGGTCCCCGAGCAGCCGGCGGCACAGCGCGTAGACGTCGGCGTACGAGGCCCGGATCAGGGCATCCATCGCGCCCTTCTCGCCCCGCTGCACGGCGCGCACCAGCGCCTGATCCACCTCCACCCGGCAGACCTTTGCAGAAACTGTCTGTAACCGAAGTGACGACGCGCGGTCCAAGGAGGTGAGCAGGGCAGGTCGCCCCGCCGACGACACCACAGGAGTGGTGAAGATGTACGCCTTCGTGGTCTTCCTCGGACTCGCCCTCGGCCTCACCGTCGTGATGCAGGTCATCGACGAGCTCGTACCCCTCAAGGTCCCGGCCGCCCTCACCCGCACGCTGGCCGTGGCCTTCGCCGCCGGGTTCGCGTGGGCTCTCGACTACTCGGTCTTCACACCCTTCGGCCAGGACCTGCGTGCCGCCTGGATGCACCCGGTCGCGACCGGCCTGGTGCTCGTCGGCGGCGGTGAGTTCGTCCGCTCCGTGGTGCACGTCCTCGGCCACCGCGCGGGGGAGCCGCCGGTCGAGGTGGCCCCGGTGAGCCGGGTTCGCGCCGCCTGACCCCACGCACCACGAAGGGGCGGTCCCGCACAGGGGCCGCCCCTTCGTCAGCTCGGGACGTCAGGTCAGGACGTCGAAGGCCAGTCGCACGATCAGCGCCGCCACCACGACGAGGAAGACCCGGCGCACCCAGGCGCTCCCGCGCCGGATCGCGAGCCGTGCGCCGACCTGGGAGCCGGCCAGGTTGCACACCGCCATCGCGATGCCGAGGCCCCACAGGACGTGCCCGCCAAGTCCGAACAGCAGCAGCGCCGCGAGGTTGGTCATGGTGTTGACGGCCTTCGCCGTCGCGCTGGCGTGCAGGAAGGACAGGCCGACGGCTCCGACGAGCAGGAAGATCAGGAAACTCCCGGTGCCGGGTCCCAGGAACCCGTCGTACAGCCCGATGAGGGCGCCGCCCAGCACGGCGACCAGGTTCTGGCGGCGGGGCGTGAGCCGCAGCGCCTCGACCTCACCGAGCCCCGGCCGGACCAGGGTGTAGACCCAGACCCCGGCGAGCGCGACGAGCACGGCCGGGCGCAGCACCGCCCCGCTGACCTGCGTCGCGAGGAAGGCCCCGACCCCGGAGCCGAGGAACGCGGCCGCCGCCATCCGGACCGCCGTCGGCCGGTGCACCGCGATGCGGCGGGCGTACGTCGCCGCTGCCGAGCCGGTCCCGATGACGGAGGCCAGCTTGTTCGTGCCCAGCAGCGCGACCACCGGCATGCCGGGGAGGACGAGCAGCAGCGCGGGCAGCTGGATGAGGCCTCCGCCGCCCACGACCGCGTCGAGACTGCCTGCGGCGAACGCCGCCAGGCACAGCAGCAGGACGTCGGAGAGCTCCACGGTCCTCTAGTGCTGGGCTGAGGGGTCTGCCTCGAGCTTGTCGATCAGGCGCTTGCGGGACAGCTCGACCTCCGCCTCGGCCTCGACCCGGCCGACCCAGGTCGCGCCCTCGACGGACTTGCCGGGCTCGAGGTCCTTGTAGACCTCGAAGAAGTGCTGGATCTCCAGCCGGTCGAACTCCGGCACGTGGAAGATGTCCTGCAGGTGCGACTGCCGGGGGTCGCCCACCGGTACGCACAGCAGTTTCTCGTCCGGTCCGGCCTCGTCGGTCATGCGGAACATGCCGATGGTGCGGCAGCGGATGAGGCAGCCCGGGAACGTGGGCTCGTCGAGGAGGACGAGGGCGTCGAGCGGGTCGCCGTCCCCACCCAGGGTGTTCTCGACGAAGCCGTAGTCGGACGGGTAGCGGGTGCTGGTGAACAGCATCCGGTCGAGCCGGATCCGCCCGGTCTCGTGGTCCACCTCGTACTTGTTGCGCTGCCCCTTGGGGATCTCGATGGTGACGTCGAACTCCACGGGGTCCCTCTCTTCGTACCTGTTGATGTGCACCTAGTGTCGCGTACGGGGGCGGAGACGGACGACAGAGGGGTTTGCGGTGCGCGGCGGCTGGACGGGCAGGCGCGCGGCGCTCGTAGGCGGGGCCGCTGCCGCCGTGCTCCTCGCCGCCGGCCTGGCCGCGGGAAGCCTGGGCGGTTCCCCGTCATCGGCCCTCGGAGCTGCTGCCGCGCCGTCCGCGGAGCCCTCCCGTGCCCCTCTGCTTCCCGCCCTCGGCGCCGCTCCGGGGAGTGCCCCGACGGCGGCGGGACTGCAGCGCGCTCTCGCGGCCGGGCTCACCGATCCGTCCCTGGGCGGCCCGGTCGCGATCTCGGTGCTGGACGCGGTGAGCGGGGCCCCGCTGCTGGAGACGCGTGCCGCGCAGGTGGTCCTGCCGGCCTCGACGGCGAAGATCGCCACGGCGGTCGCGGCGCTGACCGCGCTCCCGCCGGACGGCCGCATCTCGACGCGCGTCGTCGCGGGGAGTGGGCCGGGCGAGGTCGTCGTGGTGGGCGGCGGCGACCCGACGCTGGCGGGCGCCCGGACGCGCGCGGCCTATCCGCCGGTCGCCAGGCTGTCCGAACTCGCCGCCCAGGTGAAGGCCGCCCTGGGTGCGGTACCCGTGCGCCGGGTCGTCGTCGACGACAGCCTGTACGCCGGCCCCGTGCTGGGACCGGGCTGGAGTACGTCGTACGTCAACGACGGCGACGTCGCCCCGGTCATGGCCCTGCAGGTCGAGGAAGGCCGGGTGCGGCCGTATCCCGACAAGGGGCCGAGGGTGCAGGATCCCGCGCTCGCCGCCGGCACGTCGTTGGCCGCACTGCTGCAACCGGCTGGTCAGCCGGCCCCCACCGTCGCCCGCGGCCGGGCCGGGGCCGGCGCGCGCCAGCTCGCCGAGGTGCGCAGCCCGACGGTCCAGCAGCTCGTGGAGATGATGCTGAGCCGCAGCGACAACGACCTGGCGGAGGCGCTGGCCCGCCAGGTCGCCCTCGCGAAGGGGCAGCCCGCCAGCTTCGGCGGCGGCGCCGCCGCGGTGCAGAGCGTCCTCGCGGGCGTGCTCCCGAAGGTCGGCGCCGCACCGGGCTCGGTCCTGCTCGCCGACGGCAGCGGGCTGTCCCGGTTCGACCGGGTGCAGCCCGGCACGCTCACCCGGCTGCTCTCGGCCATCGCCGGCGCGGACCGCGCGCGGTACTTCCCGGTGCTGTCCGGTCTGCCGGTGGCCGGCTTCGACGGCACGCTGGAGAAGCGGTTCCGTACCGGACCGGGCCTGCCCGCCGCTGGGGCCGTCCGGGCCAAGACCGGGACGCTCAACGGCGTCAGCGCACTGGCCGGGCTCGTGCGCACCCGGGACGGGCGGCTGCTGGCGTTCGACCTCACCGCCGACGGCGTCCCGGCCGGGGCGACGCTGGCCTCCCAGCGGGCGCTCGACGGCCTGGCCGCGGCGCTCGCGGGATGCGGGTGCCGGTAGCGCCGACGTACCCTCGGCCGGTGAGAAGCAGCCCCGTCGACTGGGACCTCGCGATCCGGACCGCGAAGCGCCTCGCCCCACCCGGCCCGGAGATCCCGCGCGCCGAGGCGGCGCGGGCCGTCGTCGAGCTGCGGACGCTCGCGGTGCGCGCCGAGGAGCACGTCCGCTCCGTCACCGGCCTGATCCCGCCGGGGGAGCCGCAGGAGGCCACGGTCGTCGACCGTCCCGGCTGGGCAGCGGCCAACGTCGCGGGCTTCCGGGTCGTCCTGGAACCGCTCGCCGACAAGCTGCTGACGAAGAAGCAGAGCGCGCCGGCGCTCGCCGCGGCACGACGGCTCACCGGTGTCCAGATGGGGACGCTGCTCGCCTGGCTGTCCTCGAAGGTCCTCGGGCAGTACGAGGTGTTCCTGCCCGAGCAGGGGACCGGCCGGCTGGTCCTCGTCGCGCCGAACATCGTCGAGACCGAACGCCGCCTCGGGGTCGACCCGACCGACTTCAGGATGTGGGTGGCGCTGCACGAGGTGACCCACCGCACCCAGTTCACCGCCGTCCCCTGGCTGCACGGGCACGTGCGTGGCGAGATCGGGGCGCTGCTGGAGGCCTCCTCCCTCGACGACCCGGCGCAACTGGTCAGCCGTCTGAAGAACGCCATCACCCAGCTGCCGCGCGGTGGCTCGCTCGTCGAGCTGCTGCAGACACCGGAACAGCGGGTCGTGCTGGACCGCGTCACGGCGTTCATGTCGCTGCTCGAGGGCCACGCGGAGCACGTGATGGACGGCGTCGGCCCCTCGGTCGTGCCGAGCGTCGCGCTGATCCGGGACCGCTTCGACCAGCGCCGCCGCGAGGGTGCCGGGCTCCTCGACCGGGTCCTGCGCCGGCTGCTCGGCCTGGACCTGAAGACGCTGCAGTACGCCGAGGGCAAGGTCTTCGTCGACACCGCCGTCCGGGAGCTGGGCATGGCCGGCTTCAACCGGGTGTGGGAGTCGCCGGCGACGCTGCCGACCCGGCAGGAGATCCGCGAGCCGCTCGCCTGGGTCAGCCGGATCTCCGGGACCGCCGTCTCCTCTGCGAGCTGAGGTGACCGGGCCGCCCGTGGCGACGGCCGCCGTCCGGGTGGCGGTACGACGGGCACTGGCGGACCTGCCGGCCACCGGGCTGGTCCTCGCCGCGGTGTCCGGCGGTGCCGACTCGCTCGCCCTGGCCGCCGCGCTCACCTTCGAACGCGACCGCGCCGGGGCACTTGTCGTCGACCACGGACTCCAGGACGGCTCGGCCGCGGTCGCGGCGCGGGCGGCGGAGCAGTGCCATTCGCTTGGCCTTGCGCCGGTGGAGGTCCTCACCGTCGCGGACGGCGCAACCGCTACCGGCAGCGGCGGCCCGGAGGCCCGCGCACGGGCGGCGCGCTACGCGTGCCTCGAGGAGGCGGCCCGCCGGCTGGGCGCCACCGCCGTCCTGCTCGGGCACAGCCTCGACGACCAGGCGGAGACCGTGCTGCTCGGGCTGGCCCGCGGTGCCGGGGCCCGCGCGCTGGCCGGGATGGCCTCCGTACGGGAGCCGTTCCGCCGCCCGCTGCTCGACCTGTCGCGGGCGACGACCCGGTCCGCCTGCGCGGAAGCGGGGCTGCAGCCCTGGGAGGACCCGCACAACGCCGACCCGGCGTACGCCCGCGTCCGGGTGCGCTCCTCCGTCCTGCCGGTCCTCGAACGTGAACTCGGCCCCGGCGTCGCCGGTGCGCTCGCCCGCAGCGCCCGGCACCTGCGTGAGGACGCGGATGCACTCGACGCGCTCACCCCGCCGCTGCCCGACGAGCCGGACTGCGCGCACCTGGCCGCGCTGCCGGCGGCGCTGCGCGCCCGCGCCCTCAAGCGGTGGGCGGAGCGGGCCACGGGGCGGGCGGTCACGGCGGCACACGTCGACGCCCTGCGCGCGCTGGTCGAGCAGTGGGCGGGGCAGGGGCCGGTCGACCTGCCCGGCGGGCTCCGGGTACGCCGCACCGCCGGCGTCCTCACCCTTCGCGGCGATACCTGACCGCCCGCCCGCGCCCGAGGTCTCGCCCGCCCACGTTGCGTCCGGCTCGTTGTGGCTCCTGAGCCACGATGGCCCGGACGGAACGGGGGATGCCCGCGCCGTCCCTTCCTGCGTCCGGGTGGACGTGGCTCCTGACCCACGGACAGCCGGACGCAACGGGGTGGATCGGCCCCGGGCTCCGCTGCGGCCGGCGCCGGTGGGTGCCGCCGAAGCCGCCGTCAGCCGCCCGCTAGCCTCGACGTGTGAAGGACTCCGTGCCCCCCGAGATCGAGAAGGTGCTGATCTCCGAGAAGGAGATCGCCGACAGGGTCGCGGAGCTCGCCGCCGCCATCGACCGTGACTATGCCGGTCGCGAGATCCTCCTGGTCGGCGTCCTCAAGGGCGCCGTGATGATCATGGCGGACCTGGCGCGGGCGCTGTCGACCCCCGTGTCCATGGATTTCATGGCGGTCTCGTCCTACGGCTCGGCGACGTCGAGCTCGGGCGTCGTCCGGATCCTCAAGGACCTCGACCGCGACGTGGTCGACAAGCACATCCTGTTCGTCGAGGACATCATCGACTCCGGACTCACGCTGTCCTGGCTGCTGCGCAACATGAACAGCAGGGGCCCCGCCTCGGTCGAGGTCTGCGCGCTGCTGCGCAAGCCCGACGCGATGAAGGTCGAACTGCCCGTCAAGTACGTCGGATTCGACATCGCCAGCGAGTTCGTCGTCGGCTACGGCCTTGACTACGCCGAGCGCTACCGCGACCTTCCGTTCGTCGGCCTGCTCAAGCCTGAGGTGTACGCCACCTGACCTCGCGGAACACCATCACCGGGCCGACCGTTGGACCCCCTGACGGGTGGCCTCTAGAGGGTTGCCCTCGGTGTACCGTCGTGATCCATCACTCGTCAGGAGGGACGGGGCGTCCAGCCCCGCGTCGATGAACTTCAAGCGCCTCACCCGTGGCCCTTTCCTCTATATCGTGCTGGGCCTGCTCGTGGTGCTCGCCCTGTCGTCCGGGCTCAAGGGCGACGGCGGATACAAGAAGACCGACACCGCCGCCGTGCTGTCGGCCATCTCGGCCGGTGACATCAAGAGCTCCCAGAAGTCCCCGGCCCTGCTGTTCTCCAAGGAGCAGACGGTCAAGGTCGAGCTGAACGACGGCCGCAAGCTGCAGGCCTCGTTCCTCGACAGCCAGGGCAGCAAGTTCGCGGATGCCTTCCAGACGAACAAGGTGATCTACGACGTCCGGGTCACCCGCGACAGCGTGCTGGTCTCTCTCCTGTTCAGCCTGCTCCCGTTCGTCATCCTCCTCGGCCTCATCTTCTTCTTCATGAACCAGATGCAGGGCGGCGGCAGCCGGGTCATGCAGTTCGGCAAGTCCAAGGCCAAGCTGGTCAGCAAGGACACCCCGAAGACGACGTTCGCCGACGTCGCCGGCTCGGACGAGGCGGTCGAGGAGCTCCAGGAGATCAAGGAGTTCCTGGAGAACCCGGCCAAGTTCCAGGCTGTCGGCGCCAAGATCCCCAAGGGCGTCCTGCTGTACGGGCCTCCCGGCACCGGCAAGACGCTGCTGGCCCGCGCGGTCGCCGGCGAGGCAGGCGTGCCGTTCTACTCGATCTCCGGCTCGGACTTCGTCGAGATGTTCGTGGGTGTCGGCGCCAGCCGGGTCCGCGACCTGTTCGAGCAGGCCAAGGCCAACGCCCCCGCCATCATCTTCGTCGACGAGATCGACGCCGTCGGGCGGCACCGTGGCGCCGGCATGGGTGGCGGTCACGACGAGCGCGAGCAGACCCTCAACCAGATGCTGGTCGAGATGGACGGCTTCGACGTCAAGGGTGGCGTGATCATGATCGCCGCCACCAACCGGCCTGACATCCTCGACCCGGCGCTGCTGCGCCCGGGCCGCTTCGACCGGCAGATCGCGGTGGACCGTCCCGACATGGCCGGCCGCCGCCAGATCCTCGAGGTGCACGCCAAGGGCAAGCCGGTCGCGGAGGGCGTGGACCTGCAGGTCATCGCCCGTCGTACCCCCGGGTTCACTGGTGCCGACCTGGCCAACGTGCTGAACGAGGGCGCCCTGCTCACGGCCCGGACGGGTGCCAAGCAGATCACCCTGCCGATCCTCGAGGAGTCGATCGACCGCGTCATGGCCGGTCCGCAGCGCCGGACCCGGCTCATGAGCGACAAGGAGAAGAAGGTCACGGCCTACCACGAGGCCGGCCACGCTCTCGTCGCACATGCGCTCCCGAACACCGATCCGGTGCACAAGATCACGATCCTGCCGCGCGGCCGGGCCCTCGGTTACACGATGGTGCTGCCGCAGGAGGACAAGTACTCGCAGACGCGTGCCGAGCTGCTCGACACGCTGGCCTACGCGATGGGTGGCCGCGCGGCGGAGGAACTGGTCTTCCACGACCCGACCACCGGCGCGAGCAACGACATCGAGAAGGCGACCGCCACGGCTCGCGCGATGGTCACGCAGTACGGCATGAGCGAGCGGCTCGGTGCGGTGAAGTTCGGCCAGGAGTCCGGCGAGGTCTTCATGGGCCGCGACATGGGCCATGGCCGCGACTACTCCGAAGAGGTCGCCGCGCAGGTCGACGCCGAGGTGCGGGCACTCGTCGAGAACGCCCACCACGAAGCGTGGGAGATCCTCGTCGAGTACCGCGACGTCCTCGACGACATGGTCCTCAAGCTGCTCGACAAGGAGACCCTCAACAAGGAAGAGGTTCTCGAGATCTTCGCGCCGATCGTCAAGCGCGACGAGCGTCCGGTGATGACGGGCAACGGCAAGCGTCCGCCGTCCAACCGGCCGCCGGTGCTCACCCCGGCCGAGCTGGCCGTCATGGGTCCCGCCGACCTCGAGGACCTCGCGCGCGGTCGCAAGAACGGCGCAAAGGCAGCCGCCCCGGCCCGTCGCCGGACCACGTCGACGCCGTCCCGGTCCCGGGCCTCCGTCAACCGGGCGGCCGACCCGGCCGCGGACAAGCCCAAGTCCACCGGGCGCACGTCCCGCTCGCCGCGTCGCGCGGCCGGGACCGACCCGGCGTCCTGACGCCGGCAGCGGTGGCCCGGCAGCTCGGCGGCTTCGCCGATCTCGGCCGGACCCGCGTCATGGGGATCGTGAACGTCACCCCCGACTCCTTCAGTGACGGGGGAGACCACGGCGACCTCGCGGGCGGGGTGGCCCACGGCCGGCAGCTGCTGGCCGAGGGTGCGGACCTGCTCGACGTCGGCGGTGAGTCCACCCGGCCGGGCGCCCTCCGGGTGTCCGAGGACGAGGAACTGCGCCGGGTCGTCCCGGTCGTGGCGGCGCTGGTCGCCGAGGGCGCCGAGGTCTCGGTGGACACCACCAGGGCCGCGGTCGCCGCGGCGGCGGTCGAGGCGGGGGCGCGGCTCGTGAACGACGTCTCCGGTGGCCTGGCCGACCCCGCGATGCTCCCGTTCGTGGCCGGTGCCGGCGTCGGCTACGTCGCGATGCACTGGCGCGGCCACAGCACGGACATGCAGAGCCGGGCGGTCTACGACGACGTCGTCGCCGAGGTCTGCGCCGAACTGGCCGAGCGGCGGGCCGCCGCCCTGGACGCCGGGGTACGCGACCTGGTGCTCGACCCGGGCCTCGGCTTCGCCAAGAACGCCGACCACAACTGGGCGCTGTTGCGCCGGCTCGACGCGCTCGTGGCCCTCGACCGGCCGTTGCTCGTCGGGGCGTCCCGCAAGGGATTCCTCGGCGATCTGCTCGGTGGCCGCCCGGCGAAGCAGCGCGACGCGGCCACCGCCGCGGTCACGGTGCTCGCAGCACAGGCCGGTGCCTGGGCCGTGCGGGTCCACGCCGTGCGTGCCAGTGCGGACGCCGTCCGCGTCGTCGCCCGCCTCGGGGAGGACAGCCGATGACCACCGACCTGCGGGCTGAGGTGGAGGCGGCCAACACCGCCCTCTACGAAGCGCTCGAGAGCGCCGACGCGCAGCGGATGGCCGCGCTCTGGGACGAGTCCGAGCCGGACGCCGTCGTCTGCGTACACCCCGGCTGGCCGATGCTGCGGGGCCGCTCGCACGTCCTGAGGTCCTTCTCCGCGATCATGGCGAACACGCCGTACATCCAGTTCTTCCTCACCGACGTGCAGGTGCACGTGGAGGGGTCCGACCTCGGGGCCGCGGCCATCGTCACCTGCACCGAGAACATCCTGACCGCCGTGACCGAGACCGACTCGGCGGCCCAGACGGTCTCGACCAACGTCTTCCGCCGGCGCGCCGACGGGTGGCGGCTCCAGGTGCACCACGGTTCGCCGGTGATGGGCACCCTCGAGGAGATCGATGAATAGCCCGGTCCCGCGCGACCGGATCAGCCTGACCGGCCTGCGGGTGCGGGGCTTCCACGGCGTCCTGCCGGAGGAACGCCGGGACGGCCAGGACTTCGTCGTCGACGCCGTGCTGACCCTCGACACCCGCGCCGCGGCAGCCGCCGACGACCTCGCCCGGACGGTCGACTACGGCGCGCTGGCCGAGAGGCTCGCGGCGGTGGTGGCCGGTGAGCCGTGCGACCTGATCGAGACGCTGGCCGGGCGGCTGGCCGAGGTGTGCCTCGCCGACGGGCGGGCGCAGTCGGTCGAGGTCACGGTGCACAAGCCGGGGGCGCCGATCAGCCTGCCGTTCGAGGACGTCGCCGTGACCGTGGTGCGTCCATGACCGGCGCCGCCGCTGATTCCACGGCCGGTTCTGCAGCACCGGCCGTCATCGCGCTCGGCTCGAACCTCGGCGACCGGCTCGGCTACCTGCGCCTCGCCATCGAGGTCCTGCAGCCGTACGCCGTCTCCCCGGTCTACGAGACCGCGCCGGTCGGCGGCCCGCAACAGGACGACTTCCTCAACGCGGTCGTGCTCGTCGCCGCGGATGCGGGACGCGCCTGGGAGCTGGCGCAGGTGGCGGAGCAGCGGGCCATGCGCGCCCGCGGCGTCCGCTGGGCCCCGCGCACCCTGGACGTCGACGTGATCTGGGCCGAGGGGCAGGCCGGCGGCCTGCTGCTGCCGCACCCGCGCGCCACCGAGCGGGCCTTCGTCCTCGCGCCGTGGGCCGACGTGCAACCTGAGGCGGTGCTGCCGGGTCGCGGCCCGGTCCGCGACCTGCTGGCCCAGCTGGATGTGTCGGGCATCGTCCGCCGTGACGACCTGGTCCTCGCATGAAGCCGACACGGCTTCCGGTGCTGTTCGCGGCAGTCGTGGTGGCGGCGCTCCTCGGCTATCTGCTGTGCGCGACGGTCTACGCCGGGCTGCCGCCGTTGCCGGCCTTCGCCCCCGCGCCGATCCTGCTGGTCGCCCTCGTCGAGGCCGGCCTGGCGCTGATCGTCCGCGACAGGGTGCACGGCGCGCGCCCGTCCGGCCGACCCATGCACGCCCTGCAGATCGCCAGGGCCGCCGTGCTGGCCAAGGCGTCCTCGCTCGGTGGCGCGCTGCTGTTCGGGCTGTACGGCGGCCTCTTCGTCTGGACCTTCGTCCGCCGCGGCGAGCTGGCCGCGGCCAACGCGGACGCGAAGGTCGCGGGTCTGTCGGCAGCCGCCGCGCTCGCGCTCGTCGTCGCGGCCCTCGTCCTGGAACGGTTCTGCCGCACGCCCGACAACCCCGAGGACGAGCGCGATCCGGCCGCGCGGCGCTGACGGTCGGCGGTGACCGGGTGTGGGGCCCACCCCTAGGCTGCAGCCGTGACCGCGGACCTGGACAAGCTGACCACCGAAGAGCTGCGCCGGCAGGCGTTCGACAAGGCGCAGGCCGCACACGACGTGGGCTTCTTCTGGGACCTCGCCAAGCACCTGCGCGCGTCCCGTGCCCTCGCCGGTGAGGACGGCTCGTCCGGCGGCATCACCGGCAGCCTGACCGAGCTGGTCGACCTCGGGCGCGAGCTGATGGGCAAGGACCTCGGCGACGACGAGCCCCTCGTGCGGGCCCGTTTCCTGGACTACCTGCGGGCCTGAGCCAGGAGCGCCGGCACGGTCAGGATGCCGAGCGGGCTGCCGTCCTCGGCGACCACTGCGAGCCGGTCGCCCGCCCCGTCCAGCAGCATGGCCAGCGCCTGTCCGAGATCGGCGTCCGCGGGCAGGCTGAGCGGTACCTCGCCGTCGTACGGCTCCAGGGCCCCGGGGTCGATCGGCGTGACGCTGAGCCTCTTGACGGCCCGGTCGGCCCCGACGAAGTCGGCGACGAAGGGCGTCGCGGGCTGGCCCAGCAGCGTCGCCGGGTCGGCGTACTGCTCGAGGTGGCCGCCCTGCCGGAGGATCGCGATCCGGTCGCCGAGCCGGACCGCCTCGTCGATGTCGTGGGTGACGAGCACGACGGTCGTGCGCAGCTCGCGCTGGAGCCGCAGGAACTCCGTCTGCAGCCGTTCCCGGGCCACCGGGTCGACCGCACTGAACGGCTCGTCCATGAGCAGCACCAGCGGGTCGGCCGCCAGCGCCCGCGCCACCCCGACCCGCTGACGTTGACCGCCGGAAAGCTGGGCCGGGTAGCGGTCGCCGTACGTCGAGGGGTCGAGCCCGACCAGGTCGAGCAGCTCGGCGGTGCGGGCCCGGATCCGCTTGCGGTCCCAGCCCAGAAGCGACGGAACGGTGCCCACGTTGGCCTGCACCGTCTGGTGCGGGAACAGCCCGACCTGCTGGATGACGTAGCCAACCCGGCGGCGCAGCTCCACGGGATCGACGGTCGAGACGTCGTCGCCGTCGAGCAGCACCCGGCCCGAGGTGGGGTCGATCAGCCGGTTGATCATCTTCATCGTCGTCGTCTTGCCGCAGCCGGACGGGCCGACCAGGACGCACAGCTCACCGCGGGCGACCTCGAGGCTCAGGTCGTCGACGGCCAGGCCGCCAGGACCGGCGGTGCCGTCGTAGGTCTTGCTCACGTGATCGAGCCGGATCATCGGCTCGTCTGTAGCGTGCATCCGTGCCCCTCCCCCTGGCCGTCGACGAGGTGCCCAACCCGTGGCTGAGCTGGGCCTACCTCCACGACAACTCTGACGCCATCCTCGCCGCGACCGGTCAGCACGTCACCTTGACGGTGGTCAGCGTCGCACTCGGTCTGCTGCTGTCGATGCCCCTCGCCCTGCTGGCGCGGCGGTTTCGGCGGCTGGAGACCGCCATCCTCGGGATCACCGGGCTGATCTACACGATTCCCTCGCTGGCCCTGTTCGCCGTGCTCGCGCCGATCACCGGGCTGACCGCGAAGACGGTGGTCATCGGCCTGACCGGCTACACCCTGCTGGTCCTGGTCCGCAACGTGCTGGCGGGGCTGGCCGGCGTCCCGGCGGAGGTCGTCGAGGCCGCGCGCGGAATGGGTGTGGGACCGGCCCGGCTGTTGCTGCGCGTCGAGCTCCCGTTGGCGCTGCCGGTCATCCTCGCGGGGGTGCGGGTGGCGACCGTGTCGACGGTGGCCCTCGTGACCGTCGGTGCGGTGGTGAGCAACGGCGGGCTCGGCCAGCTCATCTTCGAAGGCTTCAACAACAACTTCTACCGGGCCGAGATCCTGACGGCGACGCTGCTCTGCGTGCTGCTGGCCGCCGTCGCCGATCTCCTGCTCCTCGGCCTCGAGCGGCTGCTGACGCCGTGGGCCCGGCGGTCGGCCTTGTGAGCATCGCTGCCGACACCGTCGCCTGGTTGGTCGACCCGGCCCACTGGTCGGGCGTGGACGGGGTGCCGCACCGGCTCGGCGAACACGTGGCCGTCACCGGCGTCTCCGTCGCGTTGGCGTGCCTGATCGCGCTCCCCATCGCCTTTTTGCTCGGGCACCTGGGGCGGGGGGGCTCGGTGGTGGTGAACCTGTCGAACGCCAGTCGTGCTGTCCCCACGTTCGGCCTGCTCATCCTGCTGGCCGTGACCCCCATCGGCTTCGGCAACCGCGCCGCCGTCGTCGCGCTGACGTTGTTCGCGATCCCGCCGCTGCTGACGAACGCCTACATCGGGGTGCGTGACGTCGACCCGGAGGTGCGCGAGGCGGCGAGGGGCATGGGCATGACCGGCCGCCAGCTGCTCCGCCGGGTCGAGGTGCCGCTGGCGCTCCCGCTGGTGGCTGCCGGGCTGCGGACGGCGTCGGTGCAGGTCGTCGCGACGGCGACGCTGGCGGCGTACGTCGGCGGTGGCGGCCTCGGCCGGCTCATCGCCGACGGCTTCGGCCGGGGCGACCCCGCGATGACCGCGGCGGGCGGCGTCCTGGTCGCCGTCCTGGCGCTGATCGTGGAGCTCGCCCTGGCGTTGCTGCAGCGACGTCTCACCCCGGGCCAGGACGCCCGGAGGAAGCGGGCGAAGCGCATATCCAGCGCGACAGTCGCCGCACCGCAGGCCTAGAGTTTCGGACGCGGGAAGTACCCGCCGGACACGCGGCCCCTCGGGCCGGGACACAGGAGGCGGCGCGCATGCGTACCCGTCGTACATCACTCGGCCTCATGGCCGTCACGCTGAGCCTCGCCGCTGCGACCGCGGCCTGCGGCTCGTCCAGCTCGGGAACCACGAGCCACGCCAGCGGCTCGGCCGCCCCGGCCGGCGCCTCGTCGGCCGGCGACGAACTCGTCGTCCTCGCCGACGACCAGCACCTGCAGACGGTCGACAACGTGCTGCCGGTCGTCAGCACCAAGGTCGCTTCCGGGGCCCTGACGACGGCACTGGACAACGTCAGCAAGGCCCTCACCACCGCCGACCTGGTCGCCCTCAACAAGCAGGCCGACGTCGAGCGCAAGAACCCGGCGACGATCGCCAAGACGTACGCCGATTCCAAGAAGCTGCTGACCGGGGTCAGCGGCGGCAAGGGCACGGTCGTCGTCGGCGCGGCGAACTTCAGCGAGAGCCAGATCCTCGGAAATCTGTACGCCGAGGCCCTGAAGGCGGCCGGGTTCGACGCGTCGGTGAAGCCGGTCACCAACCGTGAGGTCTACGAGCCCGCGCTCGAGCGCGGCGAGATCCAGGTCATGCCGGAGTACGCCGGCACCTTGACCGAGTTCCTCAACAAGAAGCTCAACGGGCCGAACGCCACGGCGCTGGCGAGCAGCGACCTCACCGCCACCGTCACCGCGCTGCGCGGGCTGACGGACAAGAAGGGCCTGAAGGTCCTCGAGCCGTCGCAGGCCGCCGACCAGAACGCGTTCGCCGTGACGAAGACCTTCGCCACCGCCAACAACCTCAAGACCCTGTCGGACCTGAAGAACTACAAGGGCAAGCTCGTCCTCGGCGGCCCGCCGGAGTGCCCGACGCGTTCGTTCTGCCAGCCCGGGCTGGAGAAGACGTACGGCCTGTCCTTCGCGTCCTTCGCGTCGCTGGACGCGGGCGGCCCGCTGACGAAGGCGGCCCTCAAGGCCGGCAAGGTGCAGCTGGGTCTGGTCTTCTCGTCGGATGGCTCGCTCGGCACGCTGTAGCCAGGACGCTCCGCCGGCGGCGCATCACCTTCCCGGTGGTGCGCCGCCGTCGAGTTCGCCGGCCTCGACCGGCAGATCCAGCACGTTGCCGGGCGGCGCCAGCGGGCAGGCCCACGCCGGGTCGTGCGCGCACGACGGCGCGTAGAGGAAGTTCAGGTCCAGCACCAGCCGGCCGGCGGTGCCGCCGAGGTCCGCTCCCTTGACCGTGTCCAGCAGGTAGCGCCCGGCGCCGTACGTCCGTGGGCTGGTGTCCTTCACCGGCACCCACAGGCCGCCGCCGTACTGACGGAGCCACCACGCGTCGAGGGGGCCCCAGGGCGTGCGCAGGACCCCGATGCGGTCGAAGACCACAGTTCCGTCGGTGCCGGTCTCGACGCGCAGTTCTGCGGTTGCGGCCGGTTCGAGCGCGACCTCGGCACGCCACGCGGGGTCGTACGGCGCGACGGGGATCGGCCCGGGGCCGGGCGACTCGGGGTGGGTGGCGAACAGCTCGTCGCGGGTCCGCCGCCACAGCGCGTGGCCCCGCGCGGGATCCGGCTCGGCGCGGATGGCCGCGTACAGGTCGGCCACGCGTCGGCGCCAGTCGAGCAGGTCCAGTCCCATGGGCGGCATCCTGTCCCCGTCCGGTGTCCCTGAGGCGTTCACTTGTCGATGTCGCCGACGACGAAGAACATCGACCCCAGCACGGTGACCAGGTCGGCGATCCTCGTCCCCGGCAGTACCGCCGGCAGTGCGGCGACGTTGTTGAACGACGCGGTCCGCATCGCCAGCCGCCATGGCGTCTTCTCGCCCCGCGACACCAGGTAGTAGCCCATGACGCCGAGGGGGTTCTCGGTCCAGCAGTAGGTGTGGCCCTCCGGCGCCCGGACCGTCTTGGGCAGCTTGACGTTGACCGCACCGGACGGGATGCGGTCCAGGCAGGCGTCCGCCAGGTCGAGCGAGACGTGGACCTGGTCGAGCAGGCAGCGGAACCGGTCGTACGCGTCACCCGCCGTGCCGAGCGGGACCGGGAAGTCCGCCGAGCCGAAGCCCAGCTCGGCGTAGGCGAGGTACGGGTCGTCGCGCCGCAGGTCCATGTCGAACCCGGACGCCCGGGCGACCGGACCGGAGACGCCGTACGACGCGACAGCCGCCGCGGGCAGCACGCCGATCCCCTTGGTGCGCTGGGCGAAATCCTGGTCGGTGCGGATCAGCGGGTCGAGGTCGGCCAGCACCTGCCGGCGTACCTCGGCGACAGCGGTGCGGGTGCGGTCGAACCAGCCGGCCGGGACGTCCTCCTTCAGCCCGCCGACGCGGTTGAACATGTAGTGCACCCGGCCGCCGGAGACTTCCTCCATGACGCGCTGCAGCGTCTCCCGTTCCCGGAAGGCCGACAGCGCCGGCGCCGTCGCGCCGAGCTCGAGCGGGAACGCCGCGAGGAACATCAGGTGGTTGAGGACCCGGTTGAGCTCGGCCAGCAGGGTGCGCAGCCAGACCGCGCGGGCCGGGACCTCCATGCCGAGCATCCGCTCGACCGCGAGGACGATCCCGAGCTCGTTGGAGAACGCGGAGAGCCAGTCGTGCCGGTTGGCGAGGACCACGATCTGCCGGTAGTCCCTGACCTCGAACAGCTTCTCCGCGCCGCGGTGCATGTAGCCGACGATCGGCTCGGCGGTCACGACGCGGTCGCCGTCCAGGGTGAGGGCGAGCCGCAGGACGCCGTGCGCCGACGGGTGCTGCGGACCCAGGTCGAGCACCAGGTCGGCACCACCGAGGGCGGCGGCACCGATCGCCACCGTCCGCTGTTCGAGATCGCTCACCGGACCGAGTCTGTCAGCGGGCCTGTGAGCGGGTCCGGGATGCCCACCGGCTGCACCAGCCAGCCGAACCCGCCGAGCCGGTCGGGGTCGAGCAGCTCGCCGGCCTGCCCTGCCTGCTGCAGCAGTGCGAGGTAGCCGAGCGGATCGGTTTCGGCCAGCTGCCCGGGCGGCCGCCGCGCCGAGATCCCCAGCATGTGCAGGGCTTCCCGTTGCCTCATGAGTCGCGCGCCGGTGGCAGCGGCGCACGCGTCCAGCGCGACGTGCGCTGTCAGGTCGCACGAGCCGTCCGGCACCGGCGGCACCTGCCGGCCGTCCCGGTAGCCCGTGAGGGTGGCCCGCCGGTCGGCGACGGTATGGCCGTAGTCGACCGCCACCGCCAGGCCCCGGCGTACCCGCCCGGCCGCAGCGGCCCAGGCCAGGTCGCGCGGCCGGCCGACCTCCACCCGGTCCGCGTCGGGCCACCACCGGCGGGCCCAGGCCAGGTCCTCGGCGGGGGCCACCGCTCCCGGCCGCTCGCTGCCGTCGGCGGCCACCTCGATGAGCCGGCCGTCGACGAGTACGTCGACCGGCACGTCGTCGAGCCACTCGTTGGCGAAGAGCAGGCCCTCGACCTCGGGGATCTCCGAACGCCAGGCATACGGGACATCGGCGGTGGCCAGGTCGACCCCCGTGAGCCGCCAGCGGCCCGGGACATCGGGGAGGGCGGACAGCAGCTCGCCGCGACCCGCCCCGACGTCCACCACGTCGAACGGGTCCGGGTATCCCAGCGCCTCGTCCACGAGCCCCGCGAGGCGGCGTACGGCCGTCCCGAACAGCGGCGTGGCGGCGACCGAGGTACGGAAGTGGTCGGCCGGCCGCTCGCGCAGGAAGAATCCGCCCGGGCCGTACAGCGCCTCGGCGGCCGCCGCCTGCCAGGTCCGCCAGGTCATGGGGGCAGCATGCCCGGCCGCCCGGGACGGTGAGCTGCGCCACAGCGTTGGGACGGCCCGGACGGGGGGCGTTAGCCTTCGGGCACCACTCGTCCGGTACCCCGTGAGGACTGGAACGGCTCATGAGCACTGCACGGCCTGAAGGCGCCCGGCTCGCGGTCGGCGTGATCGGCACCGGCCGCGTCGGTGCCGTCCTCGGCGCGGCCCTCGCCGCCGCCGGGCACGAGCTGGTCGCCGTCTCCGCCGTCTCCGAGGCCTCCGTACGGCGCGCCGAGACGCTCCTGCCCGGCGTCCCGATCCGCACCCCGGACGAGGTCGCGGGGGTGGCGGGCCTGCTGCTGCTCACGGTGCCGGATGACGCGCTTCCCGATCTCGTCGCCGGCCTGGCGTCCACCGGTGCCCTGCAGCCCGGCCAGCTGGTCGCGCACACCAGCGGCCGGCACGGACTGTCCGTGCTCGAGCCTGTGGTCCGCCGCGGCGGCCTGCCGCTCGCGCTGCACCCCGTCCTGCCGTTCACCGGCACCCACGTCGACCTGGCCCGCCTCGCCGGCGCGTCCTTCGGGGTCACCGCGCCCGAGCCGCTGCGCCCGGTGGCGGAGGTGCTCGTGCTCGAGATGGGCGGGGAGCCGGTCTGGCTGCCGGACGAGCAGCGGCCGCTCTGGCATGCGGCGCTGGCCCACGGCTCCAACCACCTCGTGACGCTCGTCGCGAGCGTGACGGACCTGCTGCGCGCGGCGGGCGTCGAGGACCCCGCTCGTGTGCTCGGCCCGCTGCTCGGCGCCGCCCTCGACGGCTCGCTGCGGTCCGGCGACGCCGCCTTGACCGGGCCGGTCTCCCGCGGCGACGCGGGCACGGTCCGCGCGCACCTCGACGTGCTCGCCGCCGTGGCCCCCGAGGTGCTCCCGGCGTACGTCGCGATGGCACGTCTCACCGCCGACCGGGCCCTGGCCAGCGGTCGGCTCGATCCGCACCAGGCCGGTGCTCTCCTCGAGGTACTAGGGACGGTCAGCCGATGAAGGTGGTCTCCACCCGCGCCGAGCTCGCGGAGGCGCGGTCGGTCCTGACCGGGCGCGTCGCCGTGGTGATGACGATGGGCGCCCTGCACGACGGTCACGTGGAACTGATCCGCCGTGCCCGGGCCGAGGCGGACAGCGTCGTGGTGACGGTCTTCCTCAACCCGCTGCAGTTCGCCGCGGGGGAGGACCTGGCGCGGTACCCGCGCCGGCTGGAGGCCGACGCGGCGCTGTCCGAGCGGGCAGGTGCGGACCTGCTCTTCGCGCCGCTGCCCGCCGAGGTCTACCGCGAGGAGCCGCTGGTGCGGGTCAGCGCGGGCCCCCTCGGCGACGTCCTCGAGGGCGCGAGCCGGCCGGGCCACTTCGACGGCGTCCTGACGGTCGTCCTGAAGCTGATGCACCTGGTCCGGCCGGACGTCGCGTACTTCGGCCAGAAGGACGCGCAGCAGCTGGCCAGCATCCGTCGGATGGTCTTCGACCTGGACGTGCCGGTGGAGGTCGTCGCGGTGCCCACAGTGCGCGAGCCGGAGGGGCTGGCGCTGTCGAGCCGCAACGGCTACCTCACGCCTGAGCAGCGCGCCTCGGCCCTCGTCCTGAGCCGCGCGCTCGCGACCGGCGACGTCGCCGCCGGACGCAAGCTCATCGACACCGAACCGGACGTGGAACTCGACTACCTCGAGCGCGTCGACAGCACGACGTTCGAGCTCCGGCCGGACGGTGACCTGCTCGTGGTCGCCGCCCGGGTCGGTACGACCCGCCTCATCGACAACGCACTCCTCGAGGACGCCTGATGTTCCGCACGATGCTCAAGTCCAAGATCCACCGCGCCACCGTGACGCAGGCCGACCTGCACTACGTCGGCTCCGTCACGGTCGACGAGGACCTGATGGACGCTGCTGACCTGCTGGCCGGTGAGCAGGTCGCCATCGTCGACGTGACCAACGGTGCGCGGCTCGAGACCTACGTCATCGCCGGGCCACGCGGGTCCGGCGTGATCGGCATCAACGGTGCCGCCGCCCGGCTGGTGCACCCCGGCGACCTGGTCATCCTCATCGCGTACGGCGCGATGGACGACGCGCAGGCGCGGACCTTCGTCCCGCGGGTGGTCTTCGTGGACGCCGACAACCGCGTCCTCCGTACCGGCGGGGATCCGGCCGAGGCCCTGCCGGACAGCGACCTGGTGCGCGGCGACGCCGTCCACCCCGCCGACCCCCGCCACCCCGCCCAGGTCCGGTGAGGGCCGGGCGGCTGCTCGCGCCCGCTCCGGGGTGGACGACCGAGACCGACGTCGTCGTCGTCGGCTCCGGTGTGGCGGGGCTGACGGCGGCGCTGCACGCGACCCGCGCCGGGCGGGTCCTGCTCGTCACCAAGGTGCTCGTCGACGACGGGTCCACCCGGTGGGCGCAGGGCGGCGTCGCCGCCGCGCTCGGGACCGACGACAGCCCGCAGGAGCACCTGCAGGACACGCTCGTCGCCGGCGTCGGATTGTGCCATCCGGAGGCCGTGCGGGTGCTGTGCACCGAGGGCCCGGTCCGGCTGCGCGAGCTGATCGCGCTCGGAGCCGCGTTCGACCGTGACCCGTCGGGGGAACTGGCCCTGACCCGGGAGGGCGGCCACCACCGCAACCGGATCGTGCACGCCGGCGGGGACGCGACCGGCGCCGAGGTCTCCCGGGCACTCGTCGCCGCGGTCAGGAACCACCCGGGGATCGAGCTCGTGGAGCACGCCCTGGTGCTCGACCTGCTCCGCACCGCTGACGGGCGGGCGGCCGGGGTGACCCTGCACGTGCTCGGCGAGGGCACCAAGGACGGTGTCGGGGCCGTGCTGGCCAGGGCGGTCGTGCTCGCGACGGGCGGCATGGGCCAGGTCTTCAGCAGCACCACCAACCCGCCGGTGTCGACCGGCGACGGCGTCGCGCTCGCGCTGCGGGCCGGCGCGGCGGTCACCGACCTGGAGTTCGTGCAGTTCCATCCCACCGCGCTGTTCCTCGGCGGTGACGCCGCGGGTCAGCAACCCCTGATCAGCGAGGCGGTCCGCGGCGAGGGCGCGTTCCTCGCCGACGCGGCCGGCCGCCGGGTGATCGGGCCGCAGGACCATCCCCTCGCCGACCTGGCCCCCCGCGACGTGGTGGCCAAGGCGATCCACCGGCGGATGCTCGAGGCCGGTACCGACCATGTCTACCTGGACGCGCGCGGGCTCGGCGAGGACCTGCTGCTCCACCGGTTCCCGACGATCGTCGCGCGCTGCCGCGAGGCCGGGATCGACCCCGTCACCGACATGATCCCGGTCGCGCCGGCGGCGCACTACGCGAGCGGCGGCGTGCGCACGGACCTGTTCGGCCGCACCTCCGTCCCCGGTCTGTACGCCTGCGGCGAGGTCGCCTGCACCGGCGTGCACGGCGCGAACCGGCTCGCCTCCAACAGCCTGCTCGAAGGGCTCGTCTTCGCCGGCCGGATCGGCGAGCACCTCGAGCGCACCCTCCCGCCGCCGGCGGAGCCGGTCGCGGACGGCGGCGAGCCGGTGCTGCTGGACCCGTCGGTCCGCGGCGACCTGGGCCGGGCCATGGCCGAGGGAGCCGGCGTCCTGCGCAGCGCCGACTCGCTGGCGGTGACGGCGAAGACCCTGCACGCCCTGCAGGGCCGGACCTCGCGCCTCCCGGAGCCAGCGGCCTGGGAGGCCACCGACCTGCACATGGTCGCCACCGCGCTGGTCGCCGCGGCGACCCGGCGCGAGGAGACCCGCGGCGCCCACTGGCGCGAGGACTTCCCGGACGCGAGCGACGCCTGGCGCGGACATCTCGTCACGACCCTGACCGGCACCACCTTCGAGAAGGCATCCGCATGAGCTTGTCCACGGAGACCCTGGCCGCCCTCGCCGAGGCGGACCTCGATGCGTCGTACGTCGAGGAGCTCGCCCGCGCCGCCGTGGCCGAGGACCTCGCCGGCGGCGTCGACGTCACCAGCGTCGCGACCGTGCCCGAGGACCTCGTGGGCACGGCGTCGTTCGGCGCCCGCGGCAGCGGCGTCGTCGCCGGCATCCCGGTCGCCATGGCGGTGCTGGACGTGGTCGGCGAGGTGGAGCACCTGGCCCGGTCCACGGACGGCACGCGGGTGACCGCCGGTACGACCGTGCTCGAGGTGCGGGGTCCGGTCCGCACCCTGCTGACCGCCGAGCGCAGCGCGCTCAACCTGCTCTGTCACCTGTCGGGGGTCGCGACCCTCACCCGGCAGTGGGCGGACGCCGTGGCCGGGACAGGCGCGCACATCCGGGACACCCGCAAGACCACGCCGGGGCTCCGGCTGCTCGAGAAGTACGCGGTGCGCTGCGGCGGGGGCGTGAACCACCGGATGGCGTTGTCGGACGCGGCGTTGGTCAAGGACAACCACGTGGTCGCGGCAGGTGGTGTGGCGGCAGCCTTCGACGCCGTGCGCAAGGCCTTCCCCGACCTCGAGGTCGAGGTCGAGTGCGACACGCTCCCCCAGGTGCGCGAGGTGGTGGCGGCGGGCGCGGACCTGGTGCTCCTGGACAACATGTCCCCGGACGACATGCGGACCGCCGTGGGGCTGTGCCAGGCGGCGGGCGTCATGACCGAGGCGTCGGGAGGGCTACGGCTCGACAACGCGCGGGAGGTGGCCGAGACCGGGGTGGACTTCCTCGCCGTCGGCGCCCTCACCCATTCCGCCCCGGTTCTCGACCTGGGCGTCGACCTGTCGACCGGAAGGTCCTGACGTGCTGCTCGCCATCGACATCGGCAACACCAACACCGTTCTCGGCGTGTTCGAGGGCGAGAAGATCGCGCACACGTGGCGGGTCAAGACCGACGCCCGCGGGACCGCCGACGAGCTGATGCTCACCTTCCGCGGCCTGCTCGACGGGGTCCCGGTCAGTGGCATCTCGCTGTGCTCCACCGTCCCCGCGGTGCTGCGGGAGATGCGCACGATGCTGTCGCGGTACTACGCGGACCTGCCGACGGTGATCGTCGAGCCGGGGGTGAAGACGGGGGTGCCGCTGCTGTTCGACAACCCCAAGGAGGTCGGCGCGGACCGCGTCGTCAACACCCTGGCCGCGCACCACCTCTGGGGCGGTCCGGTGGTGGTCGTCGACTTCGGCACCTCGACCAACCTCGACGTGGTCAGTGCGAAGGGCGAGTTCCTCGGCGGTGCGCTGGCGCCGGGCATCGAGATCTCGGTCGAGGCGCTGGCCACTCGGGCGGCCCAGCTGCGCAAGGTCGAGCTGGTCGAGCCGCGGTCGGTGATCGGCAAGAACACCGTCGAGGCCCTGCAGTCCGGGATCATTTACGGCTTCGCCGGCCAGGTGGACGGGCTCGTCCGTCGGGTCGTCGCCGAGCTCGGTGGCACGGCCACCGTGGTGGCCACCGGCGGCCTCGCGTCCCTGGTGATCGAGCACTGCGAGACGGTCGAGATCCACGAGCCGGACCTGACGCTGATCGGCCTGCGCCTGGTCTTCGAGAAGAACCAGGGCTGAGCCCAGGGGCGCCCCGGCGCTCAGGCGCGGACGGACCGCCACGCGCCGCAGACGTAGGGGAGCGGGAACCGCCCCGCGGGGGCGAGCGCGCGGGCCTGTCGCAGCAGGTCCTCCCGCTCGGCCTCGCCCTGCACGATGATCTGGCTGCGCGACCGCAGGTTGTCCACCAGGAGGTCGGCGTCGACGTCCTGCGCGTGCTCGACCAGCAGCCGCTCCGGGACCGTCAGGCCGACCGCCGGACCGTCGAACGGCGGTTCCTCCGCCATCCGCAGGTAGCTCGCCCGGTCCGCCGGCCCGGACAGGTCGCACAGGTCCGAGACCCACGGGACGTCGTCGTCCAGGACGTTCCAGAGCAGCCCGACGCTGCCGCCGGGGCGCAGCACCCGGACCATCTCGGGCAGCGCCCGGTCGACGTCGAACCAGTGGAAGGCCTGCCCGGCCACCACCGCGTCGACGCAGCCGACCGGCAGCGGCAGCTGTTCCGCGGTCCCCGCCAACACCTCGGCCGCCGGCGGCACCAGCGCGCGCATCGCGTCGTCCGGCTCGACCGCGACCACCTCGTGGCCGAGGCCCAGCAGTGCCGCCGTGAGCTTCCCGGTGCCCGCCCCGACGTCGAGCACCCGCAGCGGCCGGTCCGTCCCCACGACCCACCGGACCGCCTCGGCCGGGTACCCCGGTCGGGACCTGTCGTAGGTCGCGGCGACGGCGCCGAAGGAGAGGGCGCGGCGGGGGTCCATGCCGCGACGCTAGCCTCGACGCGTGTCCGAAGAAGTAGTCACCGACCAGCGCGCCGACGAGTACGCCGACGACCTTCCCGAGCAGGTCCGCGTCCGGCGCGAGAAGTACGACCGGCTGGTCGCGGGGGGTGCTGCGCCGTACCCGCTGGGTTATCCCCGTACCGCGACCCTCGCCGAGGTCCGCGAGCGCTTCGCCGACATCGAGCCGGACAGCGCGACCGGGCAGACCGTGTCGGTCGCCGGCCGCGTCGTGCTCTACCGGACGGGCGGCAAGCTCTGCTTCGCGACCATCCAGCAGGGCTCGGGGCCGGACATCGCCCAGCTCCAGGTCATGGTCAGCCTCGACGGCGTCGGAGCCGACCGGCTGGCGGCGTGGAAGAGCGACGTCGACCTGGGCGACCACATCGGCGTGACCGGTGAGGTGATCAGCAGCCGGCGCGGCGAGCTGAGCATCCTGGCCGGTGACTGGCAGCTGACGAGCAAGGCACTGCGGCCGCTGCCGGACAAGCACAAGGGCCTGACCGACCCGGAGGCGCGGGTGCGCCAGCGTTACGTCGACCTGGTCGTCAACCCCTCCAGCCGGCAGATGGTCTACGACCGGGCCACCGTCGTACGGACGGTCCGCGACGTGCTGCACGGCCACGGCTTCGTGGAGGTCGAGACCCCGAGCCTGCAGCTGGTGCACGGCGGAGCGGCCGCCCGCCCCTTCCACACGCATCTGAACGCGCTCGATGTGGACGTGACCCTGCGGATCGCCCTGGAGCTGTATCTCAAGCGGCTGGTCGTGGGCGGGATCGACCGCGTCTTCGAGATCGGTAAGAACTTCCGCAACGAGGGCATCGACGCCACGCACTTCCCGGAGTTCTCGATGCTCGAGTTCTACGAGGCGTACGGCGACTACGACACGGTCGCCGACGAGACCCGTGAACTCGTGCTCGCCGCCGCGCACGCCATCGGCCGTACGACGGTGCCGGACGGATCGGGCGGTGAGATCGACCTCGAGAAGCCGTGGCGCAGCGCGACCGTTCACGGCCTGGTCAGCGAGGCCGTGGGGGAGACGATCGACCCCGGTACGACGATCGAGCGCGTCACCGAGCTCGCCGCGGCGCACGACGTCGCGCTGCAGCCCGGCTGGGACGCGGGCGAGATCGTGCTCGAGCTCTACGAGAAGCTCGTCGAGCACACCCTCCTGGAGCCGACCTTCGTGCGCGACTACCCGGTGAGCGCCCGGCCGCTGGCCCGCAACCACCGCGACGACCCCCGCCTGGCGGAGGCCTGGGACCTGGTCGTGGGCGGGACCGAGCTGGCCACCGGGTACTCCGAGCTGGTCGACCCGGTCGAGCAGCGCCGCCGCCTGCTCGAGCAGTCGCTCAAGGCAGCCGGCGGCGACCCCGAGGCGATGCAGCTCGACGAGGACTTCCTCCGGGCGCTCGAACACGGCATGCCGCCCACCGGCGGCCAGGGAATGGGCATCGACCGCCTCGTCATGCTCCTCACCGGCGCGCCGATTCGCGAGACCATCCTTTTCCCGTTGGTGCGCCCGGAGCAGTAAAGCCGGAATGTGGCTGGCAATACACGTTTCGATTTGCGTTCCGGTCCCATTGAGTGTTTCCTGTTCCTGTCACGGGCTTGCCGCTGGCGATGCTTTCCGGGAGGACCAGGAAATGGCACAGAGGGTTCAGGTTCTGCTCGTCTGCGATCTGCACGAGGGCGAGGTCGAGGGCACGGAGACCATCGCCTTCGCACTCGACGGCGCCTCGTACGAGATCGACGTCTGTGAAGAGCACGCCGCTGACATGCGCGACGCCTTCGCGCCGTACGTCGGTGCGGCCCGCCGGGCCGGCCGTGCCGCGAGCGGAGCCGGTCAGCGCCGCGCCCGCGCCGGTTCGGGCCGCCCGGCCGGTTCGGGCGACAAGCAGCGGGTCGCCGACATCCGCGAGTGGGCACGCAGCAACGGCCACCAGGTCAGCGAGCGCGGCCGCATCGCGGCGTCGGTGCTCCAGGCCTACGAGGCCGCGCACTAGCCGTACCGCCCCACGAGACAGGCCGCGCCTGCGGCACCGCACGGCCCGTCCCCTGTGGGCGGGCCGTCCTCGTATCCCGGTATCTCGGTGTCGTATCCCGGGCCGTGCCCTGCCCCTCACCAGGAGGAGAGCGTTCGCTCCCGGCGTACAGCCGTCGGGGAACGTGGACACGCAGGGGGTAGTTGCACCCTGAGACAGGCCGGTGGGAGACCACCGGCACCCCGGACCCGGCGGACCGCCATGCCCGCCGCCCGGGGATAGTGTGCTAGATAGCCGGGCGGATGACGGGTAGCCACCCGTCCCCTCCCGCCCCGTGAGGAGCGACAGCCATGTTCGAGCGTTTTA
>JAOPWV010000121.1 GCA_025965475.1 Frankiales bacterium
TCGGTGAGCGGCCCCTGCGCGTACCGGGTTGCCTCGGGAGGCACCGGCGGTACGAGGTCGGCCACAGACCGGAGTCCGGAGAGAACATCGTCGGGCCGTACGGCAGGCGTCACGTGCCGAACGACCAGGTGAAGTATCGCACAACCGCCCGGTTCGGCACGCATCGTGACCACTGCGGCGCGCGCGTCGAGGGTGCGCATGCCGTTCTTGGTGAGTCGCTCGACCGGGATCTGCGCGGCCGCGAGGAACGCGAGCACCGCTGCGTTCAGGACCTCGCCGTCCACCCCGGGCAGCCGGATCTCCCAGCGGCTGGCCTCGATGCGGTCCGGCAGGCTGGTGCCGACAGGGGCCTCGACGACCTCCTCGACGTCGATCCCCGCGGGCAGGCTCTCGTCGAGCGAGGAGCGCAGCCGCTCGAGGTCCACCCGCTCGGCGAGCCCGAACTCGACGTACTCCGCCTCGCTGGCCACCCCGGTCGGTGCCGCGCCCACCCAACTGATCTTCGGGTGGGGGCTGAAGCCGGCCGAGTAGGCCATCGGGACGTGCGCGCGCCGCAGGGCGCGCTCGAAGGCGCGGGCGATGTCGCGGTGGCTGGTGAACCGCAGCCTGCCGCGCTTGGTGTAGCGCAGCCGGACACGCTGGACGGTCGGCGGCGGCGGCGGGCCGTCGGGGGTGCGCTTGGTCATGACGTCAGACGACGGACAGCGGGAGGAGCTTGGCCCCGGTCGGCCCGATCTGGATCTCGGTGCCCATCTGCGGGCAGACACCGCAGTCGAAGCACGGGATCCACCGGCAGTCGTCGAGCTCCTGCTCGGCGAGCGCCTCCTGCCAGTCCGACCAGAGCCACTCCTTGTCGAGCCCCGAGTCGAGGTGGTCCCAGGGCAGGACCTCGTGCTCGTCGCGCTCGCGGGTGGTGAACCAGGCGAGGTCGACGCCGTACGGCGCGAGCTCCTGCTCGGCCGCCGTCGTCCACCGCTCGTAGGAGAAGTGCTCACGCCAGCCGTCGAAGATGCCGCCGTCGCGCCAGACCCGCTCGATGACGCGGCCCACCCGGCGGTCGCCGCGGGACAGCAGTCCCTCGATGATCCCGGGCTTGCCGTCGTGATAGCGGTAGCCGATCGCCTTGGCCGTGCTCTTGTCGCTGTTGATGGCGTCGCGCAGCAGCTTCAGGCGCCGGTCGGTGTTCTCCGGGTCGAGCTGGCCGACCCACTGGAACGGCGTGTGCGGCTTGGGCACGAACCCGCCGATGCTCACCGTGCACCGCACGTCGCGGGTGCCCGTCACCTGGCGACCGACCCGGATGACCTCACGGGCCATGTCGGCGATCTCGAGGACGTCCTCGTCGGTCTCCGTCGGCAGGCCGCACATGAAGTACAGCTTCACCTGCCGCCAGCCGGCGCCGTACGCCGTCGTCACGGTCTTCACCAGGTCGTCCTTGCTGACCATCTTGTTGATGACCTTGCGCAGCCGCTCGGAGCCGCCCTCCGGAGCGAACGTCAGCCCGGACCGCCGCCCGTTGCGGGACAGCTCCTGGGCCAGGTCGATGTTGAACGCGTCGACGCGGGTGCTCGGCAGCGACAGGGACGTCTGGGTGCCCTCGTACCGGTCGGCCAGCCCCTTGGCGATGTCGCCGATCTCGGAGTGGTCGGCCGAGCTCAGGCTCAGCAGCCCGACCTCCTCGTACCCCGTCGCGTCGAGGCCGGCCTTGACCATGTCGCCGATGCCGGTGATGGAGCGCTCGCGCACCGGGCGGGTGATCATGCCGGCCTGGCAGAACCGGCAGCCGCGGGTGCAGCCTCGGAAGATCTCGACACTCATCCGCTCGTGCACGGTCTCGGCCAGCGGAACGAGCGGCTGCTTCGGGTAGGGCCACTCGTCGAGGTCCATCACGGTCCGCTTGTGGACCCGGAACGGCACGTCGCTCTTGTTCGGGGCGACCCGCTGGATCCGCCCGTCGGGCAGGTAGTCGACGTCGTAGAACGCCGGCACGTAGACGCCGCCGGTCTTGGCGAGCCGGTGCAGCAGCTCCTCGCGGCTCGCGCCGTCGCGCTTGGCCTGCCGGATGACCTCGGTCATCTCCAGCACGGCCTGCTCGCCGTCGCCGAGCACCGCCGCGTCGATGAAGTCGGCGATCGGCTCGGGGTTGAACGCGGCGTGGCCGCCGGCCAGGACGATCGGGTGGCGCTCGTCGCGGTCGCGCGCGTACAGCGGGATGCCGGCCAGGTCGAGGGCCTCGAGCATGTTGGTGTAGCCGAGCTCGGTGGAGAAGCTCAGCCCGAAGACGTCGAAGTCCTTGACCGGGCGGTGGCCGTCGACGGTGAAGGCCGGGACGTCGTTGGCGCGCATGAGCGTCGCCAGGTCCGGCCACACGCTGTAGACGCGCTCGGCGAGCGTGTGCGGGCGCTCGTTGAGCACCTCGTAGAGGATCATGACGCCCTGGTTGGGCAGCCCGACCTCGTACGCGTCCGGGTACATGATCGCCCAGCGGACCATCGGCTCGGTGCCGTCGCCGTCCCAGTCCTTGACCTGGCTGTTCAGCTCGCCGCCGACATACTGGATCGGCTTCTGCACGAGCGGCAGCAGCGGCTCCAGACGGGGGAAGACGCTCTCGACAGGCATGGGCCCAGGCTACGTCGTCGCCGGCCAGCCGGCGCCGCCCACCGCCCACCGCCCACCGCCACGACGCCACCGCTCCACTCACCGCCCGGACGCCCGCTGCTGGCGCCGGGTGGCCGGCGGACGCGGAGCCGTCCCGGGGTCAGAGTTCCCGGCTGCGCATGTGGACGTTCTGCAGCAGCCCGATCGCCATGAGGTTGGCGAACATCGCCGACCCGCCGTACGACAGGAACGGCAGGGGCAGCCCGGTGACCGGCATGATCCCGAGGGTCATCCCGACGTTGACGAAGCTCTGGAACGCGAACCACGACACGACGCCCGCAGCCACCAGCCGCCCGAACGAATCCGTTGCCAGAGTGGCGATCCGCAAGCCGCGCCACAGCACGGTCCCGAGCAGCAGGATGATCGCGCCGCCGCCGACGAAACCGAGCTCCTCCCCCGCCACCGTGAACACGAAGTCGGTCTGCTGCTCGGGGATGAAGCGCCCGTTCGTCTGCGTGCCCTGGAACAGCCCCTTGCCGAGGGCGCCGCCCGAGCCGATCGCGATACGGGCCTGCTGGGTGTTGTACCCGGCGCCGGACGGGTCGGCCTTCGGGTTGGCGAACGACGTGAACCGCTTGACCTGGTAGTCCTGCAGCACGTGCGGCGCGACCACCCCCGCGGCCAGCACGCCGGCCAGGATGAGGCCGCCGACCCAGCGCTTGGGCGCACCGGACACGGCGAGCACGCCCAGCACGATGAAGACCATGACCATCACGGAGCCGAGGTCGGGCTGCAGCATGATCAGCCCCATCGGGATGGCGACGAGCCCGAGGACGACAAGGACGTCGACGTCGCGCGGGGTGTCCTCGGCGTCCCGCTTCTCGGCCAGGATCATCGCCATGCCCACGACGATGGCGACCTTGGCGTACTCCGCCGGCTGGATCTGGAACCCGGCGGGCAGCACGATCCAGGAGTGGGCACCGTTGATCGTGGAACCCAGTGGCGACAGCACGGCGATCAGGCCGAGACACGACGCGCCGTACACGATCGGGGCGTACGCCCGCAGCGAGCGGTAGTCCACGAGTGAGGCGACCGACGCGAGGGCGAGCCCGATCACCGCGTTGATGAGGTGCTTCTTGAAGAACGACTGCGGGTCCAACCCGGCGTTGATCATCCGCTGACGGGTTGCCGACCAGACGAGCAACGAGCCGATACCGATGAGCGCGAGGACCGCCAGCATCAGCACCCAGTCGAGCCGGCGCAGCGGCGACTCACGGTCGAGCGCCCGCTCCCGGAGCGACGCGTCCCGCCGGCGCAGCGACAGCGGGGCGTTCCGCGGCGTACCCCAGTCCGTCATGTCCGCGGCTGAACGGAGGTACGCCGGGCAGGCTCGGCGGCCGGCAGCGGCCCGGATGCGCTCGAGCCCTGACCCGAGGGGGACGGCACGGGTGACGGTGAGGCGGGCATGACGACGGTGGGCGCGGGCCGGCCGGTCTTCGTCCCGGGCGGACCCAGCGTGCCGTCCGGCCGTACGACCGGCAGCGCGGACGGGAGCTCACCGTTCTTGAGCAGCGCCGCCTTGCCCTCCAGGCCGTACATCCCGTCGTAGATCTCCCGGGTGATGGGCGCGGCCGTCGTGCCACCGGTACCGCCCTGGGTGACCATCGCCACGACGACGTAGCGCGGCGCGTTCGCCGGCGCGAAGGACGCGAACCACGACACCGGCTGCTTGCCCTGGATGTCGGCGGTGCCCGTCTTGCCGGCCACCGGCACGATGTTGTGCGGGAAGCCGGCGTAGGCGGCCTGCGCCGTCCCGCCGGGCAGCGTCACGCCCTGCAGCGCGGAGCGGATGTAGTCCAGGACGCCGGGCGGGGTCGACAGCTTCGACTTCACCGCCGGCGGGATCGGCGTCACCTTCGTGCCGTCCGCCGACAGCAGCGCCTTGGCGACCCGGGGGGCGTAGAGCGTGCCGCCGTTGGCGAGCGCGGCGTACGCCGACGCCAGCTGGAGCGGGGTGGAATTGACGTCGCCCTGGCCGATCGCGAACAGGGCCGCCTCACCACCCTTGTAGAGGGCGCCGTCCACGCAGTTCTCCGCGTCGATGGCCCGCCGGTACGCGTCGTACGTCGGGTTCTTGGCGCCGGCGCAGTAGTCGTCCTTGTACCTCTTGTAGTTCGCGATCTTGCTGGCCCGGCTGACGATCGACCCCGCCGAGTCACTGGGCAGGTCCACGCCGGTCGGGGTTCCGAAGCCGAACTCCCGCGCGGTGGCCGGGAAGATCTCCCGGGCGGGTCCCTTCGTGCTGAGCCCGCCGTCGCGCTGCCACTCGTTGTAGGCCAGCTTGTAGTAGACGGTGTCGCACGACTTCACCAGCGTCGTACGCATGTCGATGGTGCCGAACGCCTCGCCCTCGAAGTTGCCGAACTTCTGGTTGCCGAGCATCAGCGACGGCGGGCAGGAGAACGAGCCGTTCAGCGAGTTGCCGGCCGCGGCGGCGGCGACGGTCGACACCAGCTTGAAGGTCGAGCCCGGCGGGAACGTGCCCTGGGTGGCGTTGCTGTACAGCGGGGCGCCGTTCTTCTGGTCGACGAGGGCGTCGTACGTCTTCTGCGTGATCGGCTTGCTGAAGATCGACGGGTCGTACGACGGGTAGCTGGCCATGGCCGCGATGCGGCCGGTCTGCGCCTCCATCACGACGACCGAGCCACTGGGCGCGAGGTAGTTCTTGCCCGACACCCGGTCGTAGGTGCCGCGGGCATTCATGATCCAGCGCTGCAGCGCATCCTCCGCCAGCTTCTGGACGCCCTTGTCCAGCGAGAGCACGAGCGCGTCGCCCGCCTTCGGTGGAACCGCGCTCTGCTGGCTGGTGACGTTGCCGTCCTTGTCGACCACCAGCTGCTGCTTGCCGTCGATGCCGCGCAGCGCCGCGTCGTAGGTCTCCTCCACCCCGCTGCGCCCGACCTTCGCGGTGTTGAGCGCGTTGGCGTACTGCGGCTGCTTGCGCTCCGCGTCGCTGATCGGACCGAGGTAGCCCAGCAGGTGCGCGGCGAGGGTCTTGTCGGGGTAGTCGCGGACCGGCTGCAGCTCGGCGGTCACGCCCGGGAAGTCCTCGCGGTGCTCCTCTATGGCGAGGACCACCTTCATCTGTGCGGGGTCCTCGGCGGTGTAGGCCTTGACCGGGACCGGCTGGTACGGCGACCCGTTCCAGCAGTTCGGGGACTTCGCGAGCGTGCCGTCCGGAAGCCGTGCCCCGCAGCCGGTGGTCAGCCGGATGATCTCGTCGACGGGCAGGTTGACGACCGCCGACAGCCGGGCGAGCACCGCCTTGCCGCGGTCCTTCTCCTGCCGCAGCAGGGACTTGTTGACCGATACGACCATGGCGTTGCGGTTGACGACCAGCGGCACGCCGCTCGAATCGTAGATCTGGCCGCGCCGGGCCGGCTCGACGACCGAGCGCACCCGGTTGTCCATGGCCGCCTGGGTGTACGTCTCGCCGGCGTAGACCTGCAGGAACCAGAGCCGCCCGAGCAGGGTGGCGAGCACGGACACCACCAGCACCCGCATCACGATCAGCCTCAGCCTCGAGCGGTTGCTCATTGCGGGGTGCTCCTCACGAGGTGCCGGGCACGGTCCACACCGGTCACCGGCGGATCAGCTCCGGGTCGACCCGGCGTACCAGGGCCCCCACCGCCGGCACGACGAACGGCGTCAAGACCACAGCGTAGGGGACCGAGGAGATGAGGCTCCTGCCGAGCGCGGACAGCGTGATACGCGGATCACCGAGCAGCACGCCCTCGGCCGCGAAGACAAGGACACCGCCCAGCGCCCCCAGTCCGACCGCCAGGAAAGGGAGGAACGTGGACCGGTCGCTGTCGTCCTCGATCATGCCGGTGAGGTAGCCGACGACGGCGTAGACGAGCGCCAGCCGACCCAGGGCGTGGTCGGCGAGCGAGTCCGCGAGTACGCCGGCGATGAAGCCGGTGGTCATCCCGGACAGCGGGCCCTCGGCGAGCGCATACGCCACCACGAGGACCAGGAGCAGGTCCGGCGCCGCGCCCGGGAGTGGCAGCCGGCTCAGGACCGTGGTCTGCAGCAGCAGCGCCGTGAGAACGGTCGCAGCCCCGAGCAGGAAGCGGCGCCCGGTCACGGCGCCGGCGTCGCGGTGGGTGTCGCGGTCGCCAGGGGCGCGCCCGGCGACGGGGTCGCGCTCGGACCCGCGGTCTGCGAGGGCACCGGCGCGACTGTGGGCGGGATCGGCACCCGGGGAGTGCCGGTGGCGGGCCGGACGATGACGCCGACCAGGTCGAGCGAGGTGACGTCGACGTACGGCTGGAGGGAGCCGGTCGGCGTCAGCGCGTTCGGGTCGGCGTTCGTGGAGCTGACCCGGCCGACCGGGACGCCCGGCTCGAACGTCATCGAGCCGCTCGTGTAGACCGGGTCACCCACGGCCGCCCGGGAGTTCTGCCCGAGCAGCTGATAACCGAGTGGGCCCAGCCCCCTGCCGGTCGCGATGCCGAGCTGTCCGCTGCGCAGCAGCCGCATCCCGACGCTGAAGTCGGGGTCGACGACGAGCACCACGACCGAGCTGTACGGACCGACACGCTTGACCCGGCCGACCAGGCCCTTGCCGTTGACCACCGTCTTGTTCACCGTGATGCCGGCCTTGCTGCCGACGTCGATCGTGGCGGTCCACTCGAAGCCCAGGGACGAGCCCACCGCGGTGACGCGCGCGGGCACGATCGTGTAGGTGCCGGTGTCCTTGAGCCGGAGCAGCGTCTGGCTCTCGTCGAGCTGCCGCCGCAGGCCGTCCGTCTCGTGCAGCTGGGCGACGAGCCGATCGTTCTCCGCCCGCAGTTTCGCGTTGTCGTCCTTGTAGCCGCCGAGCCGGGGCAGCCCCCCGAGTGCACTGCCCACGGAGTTCACCACACCGCCCACGGCACGCTGGGCGGGTCCGAACAGGGTGTCGCTCCCCCGCCGTACGGCGTCGAACGGCGATCCCCCGCCCGCGGAGCGGTAGTCGAGGGCGGTCAGCGTGAACGCCGTGAGCACGAGCAGGACGAGCAGCAGGCGGAGGCGACCGGAGCCGCGCACCCGTTAGTGGCGGGGCTCGGAGATGAGGACCTGCTGGAGGGCCTCGAACTCCTCGACGCACTTGCCGGAGCCGATGGCCACGGAGTGCAGCGGGTTGTCGGTGATGTGGACCGGCATACCCGTCTCGTGCTTGAGCCGCTCGTCGAGTCCGCGCAGCAGCGCGCCGCCGCCGGTGAGCACGATGCCCCGGTCCATGATGTCGCCGGACAGCTCCGGCGGGCACTTGTCGAGGGTCGTCTTGACCGCGTCGACGATCTGGTTGACGGGCTCCTCGATCGCCTTGCGGATCTCCTCCGCGCTCACGACGATCGTCTTCGGCAGACCGGAGACCAGGTCGCGGCCGCGGATCTCGGCGTGCGGCTCGTCGGGCATCGGGAACGCCGAGCCGATGGCCATCTTGATCTCCTCGGCGGTGCGCTCGCCGAGCATCAGCGAGTACTCCTTCTTCACGTAGGAGATGATCGCGCTGTCGAGCTCGTCGCCGCCGGTCCGGATGGACTGCGAGGTGACGATGCCGCCGAGGGAGATGACCGCGACCTCGGTGGTGCCGCCGCCGATGTCGACGACCATGTTGCCGGTCGGCTCGTGCACCGGCAGCCCGGCGCCGATCGCGGCGGCCATCGGCTCCTCGATGATGTAGACCTTGCGCGCACCGGCCTGGTAGCCGGCGTCCTTCACCGCGCGCTGCTCGACACCCGTGATGCCCGAGGGCACACAGATGACGATGCGCGGCTTGGCGAAGTGGCGGCGCTTGTGCACCTTCTGGATGAAGTAGCGGAGCATCCGCTCGGTGGTGTCGAAGTCGGCGATGACGCCGTCCTTGAGCGGACGGATCGCGACGATGTTGCCCGGCGTGCGGCCGATCATCCGCTTCGCCTCGGTGCCGACCGCGAGGATGCCCGTCGTGTTCGTGTTGATCGCGACGACGGAGGGCTCGTTCAGGACGACGCCCTTCCCGCGGACGTAGACCAGCGTGTTCGCGGTCCCGAGGTCGACGGCCATGTCCCGGCCGAGGAACGACATGGAGTTCGAGCCAGCCATGAGCGGATGGTGCCTTCCGCGATAGGGGGTGGTGTGTGGCGCACAGCGGGGCATAGCCCCGGAGGATGCGTCGGAAGGGTCATCGTAGCCGCCGTTCGGCCCTTGACCGAACGCTTGCGTCGACCTCGGCTGGAGGGTCAGACTTCGCCGGCCGCCTCCGGCCACGCCTCGGCCCGGCCTCCCACACGGGGAGACCGGGCCGGTGAGCGGTTACAGGTCGGGAAAGAAGATCTTGATCTCGCGCGCGGCCGACTCGGGCGAGTCCGAGCCGTGCACGAGGTTCTGCCCGATCTCCAGCGCGTAGTCGCCGCGGATCGAGCCGGGGGTGGCCTCGACCGGGTTCGTGACGCCCATGAGGCGACGGGTGCCGGCGACAGCGTTCGGGCCCTCGACGACGAGCGCGACGAGCGGGCCGCCGGTGATGAAGTCGACGAGCTCGCCGAAGAACGGGCGCTCCTTGTGCTCGCCGTAGTGCTCCTCCGCAGAGGCGCGGTCCAGCGTGCGCAGCTCCATCGCGACGAGGGTGAGGCCCTTCTGCTCCAGCCGGCCGATCACCTCTCCGGCGAGGCCGCGACGGACGCCGTCGGGCTTGACGAGGACGAGGGTGCGCTCGGTGGGCACGGTGCTGCATCTCCTTGATAGTGGGTTTTGCTGCAAAGCTACCGGCCCGGCGGGAGAGACCCGCAGCGCGGCTAGCGGACCTTGAGCAGGGCGCGCGCCTCGCCGACCGTCACGACCGAGCCGGTCACGAGCACCCCTGCCCCGCCGTACTCCGCGCCGTCCTCGACAATCTGCACCGCCGTGTCGATGGCGTCGTCCAGCCGGTCCTCGGCGGCGACCCGGTCCTCGCCGAAGATCTCGATGGCCATCGCCTGCAGGTCGTCCACCGGCAGCGCGCGGGGCGACGAGTTGCTCGTGACCACGATCGAGGTCAGCGCCGGCTCCAGGACCTCGAGCATCCCGCGCGCGTCCTTGTCGGCGAGGCAGGCGACGACGCCGACCAGCCGGCTGAAGGTGAACGAGTCACCGAGTGCGCGGACCGTGGCCTCCATGCCGTGCGGGTTGTGGCCGGCGTCGAGGACGATGGTCGGCGACGTGCGCACCACCTCGAGCCGGCCGGGCGAGCTGGCGTCCGCCAGCCCCTCGCGTACGGCGTCGGGGTCGATCTGCCGGGACTCGCCGCCGCCCAGGAAGATCTCGACCGCCGCGACGGCGGCGGCGGCGTTCGCCGCCTGGTGCGCCCCGAACAGCGGCAGGAACATCTCGTCGTACGTCCCGGCCAGCCCCTGCAGGGTGATCAGCTGGCCGCCCACGGCTGTCCGGCGGTCGACGACGCCGAACTCCAGCCCCTCGCGGGCGACGGTCGCCCCCACCTCGGCGATCCGGCGGAGCAGCACCTCGGCGGCCTCGGGCGGCTGCGCGGAGAGCACCACGGTCGACCCGGCATGGATGATGCCGGCCTTCTCCGCGGCCACCTCCGCCAGCGTGCTGCCCAGCAGCGGGACGTGGTCAAGGCCGACCGGCGTGACGATGGTGGTGGCCGCCTCGAGGACGTTGGTCGCGTCCCAGAGGCCGCCGAGACCCACCTCGACGACGGCCGCGTCGACCGGCGCGTCCGCGAACGCGGCGAACGCCATCCCGGTCAGCACCTCGAAGAAGGTCATGGGTACCGGCATGCGCGAGTCGACCAATTCGACGTACGGCGCGATGTCGTCGTACGCCGCCCCGAACTGCTCGTCGGTCAACGGCTGCCCGTCGATCGTGATCCGCTCGGTGATCGACTCGAGGTGCGGCGACGTGTAGCGGCCGGGCCGTACCCCGAACGCGCGCAGGAGCGAGTCGGTGATCCGCGCCGTCGACGTCTTGCCGTTGGTGCCGCCGATGTGGATCGCGGGGTAGCTCTTCTGCGGCGACCCGAGCAGATCCAGGAGCAGCCGGATGCGCTCCAGGTCGGGCTGCATCTTGTCCTCGTTCGGCCAGCGGCTGGCGAGGGCACGCGTCACCCGGTCGACGCTCACTCCGGCACGACCAGCGAGACGGCCACGTCGGGCTCGCCTTCCTCGACGACGAACTCCTGCACGACGCCGGCGTTGACGATGTCGACCCGCGCCAGCCGTACGAGGGCGGCCCGCTCGGCCGTGTCCCGGACCACGAGTCGCGCCACGGGGGTGCGCATGGACGTCTTCGCCGTGCTCTTGGCCTTGCGCACCTGGCCGAGGACCGCGCCCGCGACCTCGAGCACCGCGGGGTCACCGCCCTCGCCGCCCGCCACACGGAGGGTCTCGCCGACCGGCCAGGACGCCTGGTGCACGGAGCCCTCCTGCCACCACGACCAGACGTCCTCGGTCGCGAAGGGCAGGAACGGCGCGAACAGGCGGAGCAGCGTGTCGAGGGCGAGCCGCAGCGCGCGGGCGGCCGACTCGGCCTCCGGCCCCTCGGCGTACGCACGGTTCTTCGCGAGCTCGATGTAGTCGTCACAGAACGTCCAGAAGAACGCCTCGCTGCGCTCGAGGGCGCGCGTGTAGTCGTACGCCTCGAACGCCGTCGTGGCCTCGTCGACCACGTCGGCGAGCCGGGCCAGCAGGGCCCTGTCGAGCGGCTCGGTGACGGGGCCGGGCGCGGCCTCCGGGAAGCCGAGCGCGAACTTGCTCGCGTTGAGCAGCTTGACCGCGAGGCGCCGGCCGACCTTCATCTGGCCCTCGTCGAACGCGGTGTCGGTGCCCAGCCGGCCGTTGGCCGCCCAGTAGCGCACCGCGTCGCTGCCGTGCTGCTCGAGCAGGTCGAGCGGGGTGACGACGTTGCCGACCGACTTGCTCATCTTCTTGCGGTCGGGGTCGAGGATCCACCCGGACAGCGCCGTGTCGGTCCACGGCACGCTGTCGTGCTCGAGGTGGCTGCGCACCACGGTCGAGAACAGCCAGGTGCGGATGATGTCGTGGCCCTGCGGGCGCAAGTCGAACGGGAAGACCCGCGCGAACAGATCGGGGTCGTCCTCCCAGCCGCCGGCGATCTGCGGGCTGAGCGACGAAGTCGCCCAGGTGTCCATCACGTCCGGGTCCGCGGTGAACCCACCCGGCTGGTCGCGCTGGTCGGCTGTGAAGCCGGGCGGCACGGCACTGGTCGGGTCGATCGGCAGCTCGGCCTCGGCCGGCAGGATCGGGTCGTCGTACGTCGGCTCGCCGGACGCGTCGAGGCGGTACCAGAGCGGGAACGGCACCCCGAAGAAGCGCTGGCGGCTGATCAGCCAGTCGCCGTTCAGCCCGCCGACCCAGTTCTCGTACCGGGAGCGCATGAAGGCGGGGTGCCAGACCAGTTCCTCGCCGCGCTTGAGCAGCGCGTCGCGCAGGTCGGCGTCGCGGCCGCCGTTGCGCAGGTACCACTGGCGGCTGGTCACGATCTCCAGCGGCCGGTCGCCCCGCTCGTAGAACTTCACCGGGTGGGTGATCGGCGCGGGCTCGCCGACGAGGTCGCCGGACTCGGCGAGCAGCTCGACGATGCGCTTCTGCGCCTGCTTCACGGTCTTGCCGGCCAGCTCGGCGTACGGGCCCTCCGCATCGACGCCCTCGGGCGCCGTCGCCAGGACGCGGCCGTCGCGGCCCACCATGCTGCGCACCGGGAGGTCGAGCTCGCGCCACCAGGTGACGTCGGTGGTGTCGCCGAACGTGCAGATCATCGCGATGCCGGACCCCTTCTCGGGGTCGGCCAGCGGGTGCGCCTTCACGGGCACCTCGACGCCGAACAGCGGTGTGCGCACCGTCGTGCCGAACAGCGCCTGGTAGCGCTCGTCGTCGGGGTGCGCGACGAGGGCGACGCAGGCCGGGATCAGCTCGGGCCGGGTCGTCTCGATGAAGACCTTCTCGCCGTCAGGCCGGTCGAAGCCGACCCGGTGGTACGCACCGGGCATCTCCCGGTCGGCGAGCTCGGCCTGGGCGACCGCCGTCTTGTAGTCGACGTCCCACAGCGTGGGGGCCTCGGTCGCGTACGCCTCGCCGCGCGCGAGGTTGCGCAGGAACGCGCGCTGCGCGGCCCGGCGGGCGCGGTCGCCGATCGTCTCGTACGTGTGCGTCCAGTCGACGGACAGCCCGAGCCGGCGGAACAGCGACTCGAAGACCTTCTCGTCCTCGACGGACAGCTGGTGACACAGCTCGACGAAGTTCTGCCGGCTGATGCTGACCTGCGGGATGCCCTTCTTCAGCGCGCCCGCGTCGGCCGGCGGCTCGTACGACGGGTCGTACGGCTGGCTCGGGTCGCACCGCACGCCGTAGTAGTTCTGCACCCGGCGCTCGGTCGGCAGGCCGTTGTCGTCCCAGCCCATCGGGTAGAAGACAGACTTGCCGCGCATGCGCTGGAACCGCGCGAGCAGGTCGGTGTGCGTGTAGCTGAAGACGTGCCCGACGTGAAGGCTGCCGCTGACCGTGGGCGGCGGAGTGTCGACGGCGTAGACGTCAGGGCGCTCGGACGTGCGGTCGAAGCGGTAGGTGCCCTGCTCCTCCCATACGGCGTCCCACCGGTCCTCGAGGCCGTCGAGGGTGGGCTTGTCGGGCATGCGGGACTCGGTCACCCCGCAAGTCTAAGGAGCCCGCTCCAGGCTCCCGCGGTGATCCCCCGGCGCGGGACCCGCGGTGGTCGAGTCGCTCCTGTCGTCGGGCGGTACGACGCCGAAGCCGTCCCGTTCTGGTCCGCGCCGGACGAGGGCGCCCGGTCGCCCAGGCCCCGCCAGCTGCCGGGTGCCGGCGACGGCCCAGCCTGCGGGCGGAGGTGCCCGTCGGCCCGGAACATCGGCGGCCCGGAACAGCGGAACGGCGCCGCGCTCCCGAGGGAGGCGGCGCCGTCCGCGTACGAGGCGTGACTGGCCGGGGCTAGGCGGACTTCTCGCGGCGCTCGCGGCGGGCCGGCGTGGCCGCGTCGCGCGGTACCAGCGTCGGCAGGGTGTGCTCGAGGACGACCTCGCGGGTGATGACGCACTTGGCCACGTCGCCGCGCGAGGGGATGTCGTACATCACCGACAGGAGGACCTCCTCCATGATCGCGCGCAGCCCGCGGGCACCGGTGCCCCGCTTGATGGCCTGCTCCGCGATGGCCTCGAGCGCGTCGTCGGTGAACTCGAGCTCCACGCCGTCGAGCTCGAACAGCCGGCCGTACTGGCGCAGCAGCGCGTTCTTCGGCTCGGTGAGGATCCGGATGAGCGCCTCGTGGTCGAGGTTGTGCACGCTGGTGATGATCGGCAGGCGCCCGATGAACTCGGGGATCATCCCGTACTTGAGCAGGTCTTCGGGCATGACCTCGCCGAAGACGTCGTTGCCGTCGACCTCGTGCTTGGAGTGCAGGACGGCCCCGAAGCCGACCGACTTCTTGCCGATGCGCTGCTCGATGACCTTGTCGAGTCCGGCGAACGCGCCACCCACGATGAACAGCACGTTGGTGGTGTCGATCTGGATGAACTCCTGGTGCGGGTGCTTGCGCCCGCCCTGCGGCGGCACCGAGGCGGTCGTGCCCTCGAGGATCTTCAGCAGCGCCTGCTGCACGCCCTCGCCGGAGACGTCGCGCGTGATCGACGGGTTCTCGCTCTTGCGAGCGATCTTGTCGACCTCGTCGATGTAGATGATGCCGGTCTCGGCCTTCTTGACGTCGTAGTCAGCGGCCTGGATCAGCTTGAGCAGGATGTTCTCGACGTCCTCGCCGACGTAGCCGGCCTCCGTGAGCGCCGTCGCGTCGGCGATGGCGAACGGGACGTTGAGCATCTTGGCGAGGGTCTGCGCGAGCAGCGTCTTGCCGCAGCCGGTGGGGCCGAGCAGCAGGATGTTGCTCTTGGCCAGCTCGACCGGGTCCTTCTCGTTCCCGCCGGACTGCACCCGCTTGTAGTGGTTGTAGACGGCCACCGCCAGCGTCCGCTTCGCGGTGTCCTGACCGATGACGTACTGGTCGAGGAATTCGAAGATCTCGCGCGGCTTGGGGAGCTCGTCCCACTTGAGTTCGGAACTCTCGGAGAGCTCCTCCTCGATGATCTCGTTGCACAGGTCGATGCACTCGTCGCAGATGTAGACACCGGGCCCTGCGATGAGCTTCTTGACCTGCTTCTGGCTCTTGCCGCAGAAGGAGCACTTGAGCAGGTCGCCGCCGTCGCCGATGCGTGCCACCTGGACCTCGTCCCTGTCATCCGGCGTTGACGGTCGTCTGCCGGGACTCGTCTCGACGGTACCGCCTGAGACCTCGCTGTCATGCCCGTTTCGCGTACCGATTGGTGCGCGTACGGCGCGTCCCGGCCCGCCGGGCTGCGTGACGCGGCGGGCAGGGACGCGGTGGTGCTGGTCTTACACCTACTTGGCGGCCGCAGCCAGGGCCGACGTCTTGCGCGTGCTGACGACCTCGTCGATCAGGCCGTACTCGACGGCCTCGCGGGCGGTGAGGATCTTGTCGCGCTCGATGTCCTTGCGGACCTTCTCCGAGGTCTGACCGCTGTGCCGCGCGATCATGTCCTCGAGGAGATCCCGCATGCGCAGGATCTCCCGCGCCTGGATCTCGATGTCGGAGGACTGTCCCTCACCGCCGCCGGAGGGCTGGTGGATGAGCACGCGGGCGTGCTCGAGGGCGAGCCGCTTGCCCTTGGTCCCGGCGGCCAGCAGGACCGCGGCCGCGGAGGCGGCCTGACCCATGCAGATCGTCTGGATCTCGGGCTTGACGAACTGCATCGTGTCGTAGATCGCGGTCAGCGCGGTGAACGAGCCGCCGGGCGAGTTGATGTAGATCGAGATGTCCCGATCCGGGTCCTCGGACTCCAGGTGCAGCAGCTGCGCCATCACGACGTTGGCGACGCCGTCGTCGATCGGCGTGCCCAGGAAGATGATGCGTTCCTTGAGCAGCCGGCTGTAGATGTCGAACGAGCGCTCGCCACGGCTGGTCTGCTCGATGACGATCGGGATCGTGTAGTTGGTCGGCTCACTGAACGAACCTGAGAAGCTCATGATGTCGGTCCTCCTAGGCCCGGGTGCCGGCGCCGGACGGCACCTGCGTGGCGCCGCTGACGACGTGGTCGACGAAGCCGTACTCCTTGGCCTCCTCGGCCGAGAACCAACGGTCCCGGTCCGAGTCGAGCTCGATCTGATCCACGGTCTGGCCGGTGTGGAAGGCGATCCGCTCCTGCATGGTGCGCTTCGTGTACAGCATCTGCTCGGCCTGGATGGCGATGTCGGCGGCCGTGCCGCCGATGCCACCGGACGGCTGGTGCATCATGATCCGCGCGTGCGGCAGGGCGTAGCGCTTGCCCTTCGTGCCCGCGCAGAGCAGGAACTGCCCCATAGAGGCCGCCAGGCCCAGGCCGTACGTCGCGACGTCGTTCGCGACGAACTGCATCGTGTCGTAGATCGCCATGCCGGCGGACACGGAGCCGCCAGGCGAGTTGATGTAGAGGTTGATGTCGCGCTCGGGATCCTCGGCCGCCAGCAGCAGCAGCTGCGCGCAGATGGCGTTGGCCATGTCGTCCATCACGGCGGTGCCCAGGAAGATGATGCGTTCCTTGAGCAGCCGGTTGTAGACCTGGTCGTCGAGGCCCATGCCCCCGGACGCAGCACGCGCGTGGGTGGTCGCGGTGCCGAGCGTCGCGGGGACGATTCCGGTGGAGGGGTGGTACAGGGTCACAGGGGGCCTGCCTCGTGGATCGGAGGTACGCCGCCCGAGGGGGCGCACCAGGTCGTCTCTGATGCCGACACTAACCCGCTGATCGGCACCTTCACTCCACACGTCGAGCCGTTTCGCTGTGGGCGCAGGGCGCGACGGTGGCTGCCGGGCGCGGGGACCGGCGGCCACCGGCGGCCACCGGCGGGTCAGCCCTCGTCGAGGTAGTGCACGTCACCGTCACCGTGCACGTGGTAGCTGCGGCCGTCCTTGTCGACCTGGACGTCGCCGCCGGCCGAGGCGGGCCCGTCCTCGTCGAGGTAGTGCACGGCTCCGTCGGCGTGCACGTGGTAGCTGCGGCCGTCCTCGTCCACCTCGACGTCGCCGGCGGGCATCCCGCCGGGACCCATGTCGTCGCGGAGCGCGTCGAGGTCGACCGGGTTGCCGCTCTCGTCGGTGATCGTCGCGGCCTCCATGACCGTGGCGAGGGCCTTGCCGCGGCGGACCTCGGACACCAGGCCGGACAGCTGCCCGGACTGGACGAGGGTCTGCGCGTACTGGTCCGGCGACACACCGGCCCGCGCGGCACGCCGCACGACCTGGTCGGCGAGCTCGGCGTCGTTGACGCCCAGCTCCTCCTTGTCGGCGATGACGTCGAGCACGAGCTGGGCCTTGACGGCCTGCTCGGCGCCCTCACGCAGCTCGGTCTCGAACTCCTCGGCGGTCTTGCCCTCGCTCTCGAGGTAGCCCTCGAGCTGCGCCCCGACGCGGTTGAGCTGGTCCTCGGTGGCGCGACGGCGCCATTCGACCTCGGTCTCGACGATGGCCTCCGGCAGCGGGACCTCGATCTGCGCGAGGAGTGCCTCGAGCACCTTGTCGCGCGCGCTCGTGCCCTGCTCCAGGCGCTCGACCCGCTCGAGCCGGGACCGGACGTCGGCCTTGAGCTCCTCGAAGGACGGGAACCCGGTGGACTCGGTGGCCCACGCGTCGTCCGCCTCGGGCAGCTCTCGCTCGTTGACGGACCGGACGGTCACGGCGACGTCCGCCGAGCGGCCCTCGTAGTCGCCGGCGACCAGCGTGGTCGTGAAGGTCTTGGCGTCGCCCTCGCCGGCGCCGCGCAGCACCTCGTCGATGCCGTCGAGCAGGTCCTCGGCGCCGACCTGGTAGCTCAGCCCGGTCGCGGTGCCGCCCGGCACCTCCTCGCCGTCGACCGTCGCAGCCAGGTCGAGCGTGACGTAGTCGCCATCCTGGGCCGGACGCTGGACGGGGGTCAGCTTGGCGAACCGCTCGCGCAGGGCGTCGACCTGCTCGTCGACCTTGGTCTCGTCGACCGTCACATCGTCCACCGTGACGGACAGGCCCTCGTACGCCGGCACGTTGATCTCGGGACGGACGTCGACCTCCGCGGTGAACGCGAGCTGCTCGCCGTCGGTGAAGTCGGTGACCTCGAGCTCGGGCTGCGCCAGGGGGTTGAGGTCCTCCGCCTGGACGGCCTCGCTGTACAGGCGCGGGATCGCGCTGTTGACGGCCTCGTCGAGGATGACCGCGCGGCCGACCCGCTGGTCGAGGACGCGCGGCGGCACCTTGCCCGGGCGGAAGCCCTGGACGCGGACCTGGCCGCCGACCTTCTTGTACGCCGCGTCGAGATCAGACTTGAGCTCGTCGAACGGAACCGTGACGGTGAGCCGGACCCGGGTCGGGCTCAGGGTCTCGACGGCGCTCTGCACAGGAAGGTCCTCTCGGGGGTTCTGACACGACACAGCGCGCCTCACCGAAGGAAGTCGGGGCGGGGAGATTCGAACTCCCGATCTCCTGCTCCCAAAGCAGGCGCGCTAGCCACTACGCTACGCCCCGCGTGACTCCACCTGATCGTAGGGTGGAGCCGTGCGGGCGTAGCTCAATGGTAGAGCCTCAGTCTTCCAAACTGATGGTGCCGGTTCGATCCCGGTCGCCCGCTCCAA
>JAOPWV010000126.1 GCA_025965475.1 Frankiales bacterium
TGCCCCCCGAGCCCGCCGGGTCCTCCGCGGGCGCCGGCGACCGCCGGGCCGGCGGACGGGATGGCGCCGCCATGTGCGGTGGCCGCGGTCTGTACCGAGGCGGCCGCCGGTCCGGCAAGTGCTGCCAGCAGGGCAACGGCGGCCACCGCAGCTGTGATCGGCCGAGGCACGTACGGCGACGCGAGGATCCCGGCGACGGCGACCAGGCCGGCGAGGACGACGACGGCGCGCACCTCCGGATGCCACGTGGGTGAGCGCTGCAGCAGGACGTACGCCCACCCGGCGGTCACGGCGACGGCACCGGCCAGCACCACGCGGACCGGCCACTGCGAGCGCCGCTCCCACAGCTGGACGCTTCCGATGCCGACGAGGGCGGCGATCGCCGGGGCCAAGGCCACCGTGTAGTACGGGTGGATGATCCCCTTGGCCAGGCTGAACACGACTCCGGTCAGCAGCAGCCAGCCGCCCCACAGCAGCAGCGCGGCACGGGTCAGGTCGGTGCGGGCCCCCCGGCGCCCGAGCCAGAGGCCGCCCACGAGCAGGAGCAGCGCGGCCGGGATCAGCCAGGAGATCTGACCGCCCATCTCGCTGTTGAACATCCGCAGCAGTCCGGTGCTGCCCCAGCGGCTACCGCCGGCGGCCGCGCCCATGCCGCCGCCGACGCTGCCCGTCTCGTTGCCGGTGAGCCGGCCGAGGCCGTTGTAGCCGAAGGTCAGCTCCAGCACGCTGTTGGTCTGCGAGCCACCGATGTACGGCCGGGAGCCGGCTGGGATGAGCGAGACGATGGCGACCCACCAGCCGGCGGAGGCCACGAGCGCCAGGCCGGCGACGACGAGTTGCCGCAGCCGGCGTCCGAGGCCGGTCGGCGCGGCCAGCAGGTAGACCCCGGCGAGCACCGGAACGACCACGACCGCCTGCAGCATCTTGGTCAGGAAACCGAGGCCGATCAGCGCTCCCGCCAGCGCGAGCCAACGGGTCGATGCCACCTCGACGGCACGCAGCGTGGCGTACGCCGCTCCGACGAGCAGCAGCACGAGCAGCGCGTCCGGGTTGTCGTAGCGGAACATCAGCGTGGCGACCGGGGTCAGGGCCAGGACGGCACCGGCCAGCAGCGCGGCGGCCGGCGACGCGACGCGGCGCACGGTCGCGTAGACCAGGGCGACGGAGGCGACTCCCTCGAGGGCCTGCGGCGCGAGCAGGCTCCACGAGGAGAACCCGAAGACCCTCGCCGACAGGTCCATGACCCACAGCGAGGCGGGGGGCTTGTCGACCGTGATCGCGTTCGCGGCGTCGAACGAGCCGAAGAACATCGCCTTCCAGCTCACGGAACCGGCCTGAACCGCCGCTGCGTAGAAGCTGTTGGCGTAGCCGGACGCACTGAGACTCCACAGGTAGAGCAGAGCGGTCGCAGCAAGCAGTGCCAGCAGTCCCGGCCGGGCCCACCGCGGATCGTCGGGGTTGCCGGTGAACAGCCCGCGCAGCCGGCCCTGCGTCGCGGCCGGGGGAGCGGCGGGCCGCTCGTCGTACTGGCGCAGGTCGGTGTCGTCGTCGGCGGTCGTGGTCACGTGGAACTCCGGGGTGTGCTCAGGGCGCGGGGGCGGAAGACCCACCCGCGCAGGACGAGGAAGCGCAGGGCGGTGGCCGCCAGGTTTGCCGCCACGAGGACGGCGAGTTCGACGGGCCGCGACGGGTCGTGCACGCCGTGCAGCAGCGCCAGCGCCCCGGACGTGAGGGCCAGGGACGCGACGAAGACGAGCAGGCCCTGGGCCTGATGCCGAGCCGCGTGCCGACGGCCGCGGACCGCGAAGGTGAACCGGCGATTTGCCGCCGTGTTGGCGACGGCGGTGAGAGCCAGGCTCGTCGCGTTCGCCGCCTGCGCGCCGAGCGACGGCCGGAGCAGGAGGAACAGCAGCAGGTACGCCGCCGTGCTGACGGCGCCGATGGTCGCGAAGGTCAGGGCCTGCTGGACGAGCCCGCGGTCGGTACGGCGCCCGGCGCCGCGCAGCTCCGCCAGTGGCAGGGTGCCCCGCACGATCCCGCGGACCAGGCGCAGCACGCCGCGCAGGTCGGCCAGCGCGGTCGGCACGATCTCGACGCGCGAGTCCGGGTCGTCGACCCAGTCGACCGGCACCTCGTGGATGCGCAGGCCCGATCGTTCGGCGAGCACGAGCAGCTCGGTGTCGAAGAACCATGCGTCGTCCCGGACGAGCGGCAGCAGGATCCGCGCCCGGTCGGCGCGCACTGCCTTGAAACCGCACTGGGCGTCGGAGAAACCCGTCGTCAGAGTCGCGTGCAGCACCAGGTTGTAGCAGCGGCTGATCAGCTCCCGCTTCGCGCCGCGGGCCACCCGCGCACTGCGGGCGAGGCGGGTGCCGATGGCCAGGTCGCTGTGCCCCGAGACGAGCGGCGCGATGAGCGGCAGCAGGGCGGCCAGGTCGGTGGACAGGTCGACGTCCATGTACGCCACGACCGTGGCATCGCTGGCCGCCCACGCGTGCTTCAGGGCGAGGCCGCGGCCCTTGCGGTCGAGGTGGAGCGCCTGGACGCCGGGCAGTTCGGAGGCCAGGCGGCTCGCCACTGCCCACGTCCCGTCGGTGCTTGCGTTGTCGGCGATCGTGACCCGGGCCGCGAACGGGAAACCGTTCGCCAGGTGGGCGACGAGGCGCCGTACGCCGGCCTCGAGGTCGCGCTCTTCGTTGAAGACGGGGATGACGATCTCCACGGTCGGAGCGAGCTCCGGTCCGGGTTCCTGCGGTAGCAGCACGGTGGCGGCGGTCATGCGCGCGTCCGTGGGAGGGGTGGCTGAGTCATGCGGCAACCGTCGTGGCCGAACGTGGGACGCGCCTGGAGCCCAGCTGAACGCTTGCTGTGAGCCGGTGTCAGCCGGTGGGCCCGCGCCCGGACCAGGACCAGGCGTAGCCCGGGTCCTCGGCTGCCGCGGCGCCCTCGCCGAGGTCGAGTGGGCGGAAGGTGTCCACCATCACCGCGAGCTCGTCGAAGAACTCGACGCCCAGGCTGGCTTCGACGGCGCCGGGCTGCGGGCCGTGCGCATGGCCACCGGGATGCAGGGAGACCGACCCGGGGCCGATACCCGAGCCCTTGCGGGCCTCATAGTTCCCGGCCACGTAGAAGATGACCTCGTCGCTGTCGACGTTGGAGTGGTAGTACGGCACCGGAACCGACAGTGGGTGGTAGTCGACCTTGCGCGGCACGAAGTTGCAGATCACGAAGCCCGTTCCCTCGAACACCTGCTGCTGCGTCGGAGGTTGATGGACCCGGCCGGTCACGGGTTCGAAGTCCCCGATGGCGAACACGTACGGGTACAGGCAGCCGTCCCAGCCGACGACGTCGAACGGGTGGTGCGGGTAGGTGTACATCGTGCCAGCCAGGCCGCTGCCGGTGCGGTGCTTCACGAGCACCTCGACGTCCTCGCCGTCGACCGCGGCCGGCTCCTCCGGCGTCCGTAGATCCCGCTCGCAGTACGGCGCGTGCTCCAGGAACTGGCCGAATTTCGACAGGTAACGGCGTGGCGGTGCGATGTGGCTGCCGGCCTCGATGGTGTAGCAACGCAGAGGCTCGTCGCCGGTGGGAATCCAACGGTGCGTGGTGGCGCGCGGCAGCACCACGTAGTCGTCCGCCCCGACCTCCAGCGGGCCGAACTGGGTTTCCACGGTCGCTCGTCCGGATTCGACGAACACGCACTCGTCCCCCACCGCGTTCCGGTACAGCGGTGATGGAGTTCCGGCGACGACGTACGAAATCCGGACGTCACCGTTCCCCAACAGCAGCCGGCGCCCGTTGACGACGTCACAACCGCGCCAGGACTCGTCGGGGAACAACGCATGCAGCCGCAGGTGGCGCGGCAGCAGCGGGGTGTTGGGGCACAGGGTCTGATCGGGCAGCTGCCACGGCCGGGCGTCGACGATCGCGGACGGGATGTGCCGGTGGTAGAGCAGCGAGGAGTCCGACGAGAAACCCTCCTCGCCCATGAGCTCCTCGTAGTACAGCCCGCCGTCGGGCTGGCGATGCTGGGTGTGGCGCTTGGGCGGGACGCTGCCGACGCGCAGGTAGTGCGCCATGGCTCAGAGGTTCCCGCGCCGGGCCTGCTCGCGCTCGATGGCCTCGAACAGCGCCTTGAAATTGTTCTTGCCGAAGCCGAGCGAACCGTGCCGCTCGATGAGCTCGAAGAACACCGTGGGCCGGTCCTGCACCGGCTTGGTGAAGATCTGCAGCAGGTATCCGTCCTCGTCACGGTCGGCCTGGATCTTCAGTTCCCGCAGGGTCTGCAGCGGCACCCGCGTCTCGCCGACGAGGTCGCCGAGCGTGTCGTAGTACGAGTCGGGCGTCTGGAGGAACTCCACGCCCATCTCCGTCATCGCCCGCACGCTGCCCACGATGTCACCGGTCGCCAGTGCGATGTGATGCACGCCCGGGCCGCCGTAGAACTCGAGATACTCATCGATCTGGCTCTTGCGCCGGCCCGGGGACGGCTCGTTGAGCGGGAACTTCACACGGTGGTTGCCGTTCGTGACGACCTTGCTCATCAGCGACGAGTACTCGGTGGCGATGTCGTCGCCGACGAACTCCTTCATGTTGGTGAAGCCCATGACCCGGTTGTAGAAGCCGACCCACTCGTCCATGCGTCCCAGCTCGTCGTTGCCGACGCAGTGGTCGATCGCCTGGAAGTACCGCTTGGGATGGTGCGACGGCTTGCCGAGGAAGACCGGGTCGGCCGGGATGAAGCCCGGCAGGAACGGGCCGGTGTAGCCGGACCGGTCCACCAGGCTGTGCCGGGTCTCTCCGTACGTCGCGAGCCCGGCGATCCGCACGGTGCCGAACTCGTCGGTCACGTCGTGCGGTTCCTCCACGACCGTCGCGCCGTTGCGCCGCGCGTAGTCGACCGCCGCGTCGACGTCCGGCACCTCCATGGCCAGGTCGGCGACGCCGTCGCCGTGGGCACGGACGTGCTCCCCGACCGCCGTGCCGGCGTGCGCCTCGCCGGCGAGGACGAACCGGGCCTTGCCGGAGGTCAGGACGTACTCCACGGCGTCGCGGGAACCGGTCTCCGGGCCGCGGTAGGCGACGAGCGTCATCCCGAACGCCGAGGTGTACCAGTGCGCGGCCTGCCTCGCGTTGCCCACGTGGAAGCGCACATGGTCCATGCCCCGTACCGGAAAGGGGTCGGTGGCGATGTCGTGGTCCACCGCGCCGACCATGCGGTCGAGGTCCGCGGCGTGCAGGTCCAGGGTCTCGGTCACGCATCCTCCGTGGCTCGTCGTCCAGGGGATGACACCAAGCGCATCGGCAGTGGGCAACCGTGCCTTCCCGAGCTGGTCAAGCTGGCTAGGATGTCCTCTCTGAACCTCCTTCTGCTGGACAAGGTGCGCAGTGCCGAGCATCGATCCGCTGGACGCCAGATTGCTCAAGCTGCTCAGCGACGAGCCGCGGATCGGGGTGCTCGAGGCGTCCCGCCGGCTCGGCGTCGCCCGCGGGACCGTGCAGGCGCGACTCGACAAGCTGCTCGGCCGTGGCGTGGTGCGGTCCTTCGGCCCCGAGGTCGACCCGGCGGCGCTCGGCTACGGCGTGACCGCGTTCGTGACGCTCGAGATCAGCCAGGCGGGCGGGCACGACATGCTGGCCGTCCACCTCGACGGCATCCCGGAGGTCCTCGAGGCGCACACCATCACGGGGAGCGGCGACCTGCTGCTGCGGATCGTCGCGCGCTCCAACGCGGATCTGCAGCGCGTGATCGACTCCATCGTCCGGGCAGACGGCATCCGGCGCAGCTCGAGCGTCATCGCGCTGGAGACCCAGCTCGCGTACCGGGTCCTGCCGCTCGTCGAGCAGGCAGCCCGCGAGGGCTGACTCCTACCAGTCGTCCGTTGCCGTGACCGTCCCGCCGAGGTCCACGACCAGTGCGGCGTAGCCGGCCTGCCGTGCGAGCCAGGACAGCGCCTCGGCTCCCCGTACGAAGCCGGCGGTGGCCCAGACGTCGGCCACCATCAGCGACGGCCCCCGCACGGTCACGCTGCCCAGGCCGTCCGGACGCAGCCCGCTGCGCGGGTCGACGAGGTGCAGGCCGCGTGCGGCCGTCCCGGAGGTGGCGACCGCGCCGTTGGTCACCTCGGCGACAGCGAGGATCCGCGAGCGGTCGCGCGGGTTCTCGATGCCGACCCGCCACGGTGTCCGGCCGGGGGCGCAACGGGCGAGAACGTCGCCGCCGGCGTTGACGCAGAAGTCCATCCCGGGGTCCTCGGGGAGGAACCTGGCGGCATGCTCGACCGCCCAGCTCTTGACCAGGCCGGACGGGTCGAGCCGGACGGCGCCGTCCTCGGTCGGCAGGTACGCGTCGAACAGCCCATCGGTCTGCGCGGTGGCCTGGGCGCACAGGTCGAGCACGTCGCGGACCTCGGGCGAGCAGTCCGCGAGGTCCAGCTCACCCCGGTCCAGCCGCCGGATCTCGCTCTGCTCCCGGTAGGTGCTGAACAGCGCGTCGAGCCGCCGCAGCTCGGCGTACATGCGGTCCACGGCGAGGGAGGACGCGTCGTCCCGGGCGCCGGGTCCCCGGAGCAGGACGCTGACCGGTATGCCCATCACCTGCTCGACCCGGGACCGCCGCGGGGGCGACGGAGCCGGCGCGGCGGGCAGGGCCAGCGACGTGGGCGAGGCGGTGCTCACGCCAGGTGCGCCATGTCGATGGCCGCCTGCAGCGACTGGATGTAGCCGTCGCTGGTGACGGTCGCGCCGGACACCGTGTCGATCTGGGCGCTGCTCGCGCTGGACGCCTCCTGGTTGAGGATCGGTACGGCGTAGGAGTTGATCTCCTGGTCGCGGGGGTTCCCGGACGGGATCTGCAGGACCGTCGCGGACAGGATCTTCTTGCCCTGCACGGTGATCTGGACCTGGACCGGTCCCCACTGGGTCTGGGCGACGGTGCCCGTGACCGTCTTCTTCACGGCAGCCGGCGCGGTGCTCGGCGCGGTGCTGGGCGCGGTCGCGGTGGTGGTCGTCGGTGACACGGGCGTGACGCCGGGCGTCGAGGTGGTGCCGGTCGTGCCCGAGCCGGCCAGCGGCACGCCGGCCACGGCCAGCGTCCGCGAGGTGCTCGTGTGGTAGTTGAACAGCAGGACGAGGCCCGCCACGGTCGAGCCGGCAGCCGTCACGTTGCGGCGCATGTTCCGCTCCTTCGTTTCCTGGTGTGGCACCAGCCTCGGCGTCCTGGCGGGGAGGCGGCTGGGGCGAGGCTGGCAGTCGCCTGTGCGGCTCACCATCCGAAGCGCTCGACGTGCACCTGCGCGGCCGGCACACCGGCCCCGTGGGCGGCCGCGACCGCCGCGTCGATCCAGGCGTCCGGGCCACAGACGAACACGTCGTGGTCCCGCAGGTCCGGGACCAGCTGGAGCAGGCCCTCCTCGTCGCTCAGGGCGGCTGCCCGGTGCGGCATCCAGGACTCCCGGCCGATGACGCGATGCCCCGGGACATAGAAGATCCGCACCCCGCGGCGCGCGGCCAGCGCGGCCAGCTCGGCCCGGAACAGGAAGTCCGCCTCCCGGCCGGCCCGGTAGACGAGGGTGGCCTCTCCCGGCGCGTACGGCAGCTCCTCGAGCAGCGCCCGCAGGGGCGTGACCCCGATGCCGGACGCGAGCATGGTCACCTTGGGCCGGGTGCGGCTGTCGGCGGTCAGCCGGCCGTACGGACCCTCCAGGGCGACCCGGGTGCCCGGCCGCAGCTCGGCGATCCGGCGGCTGCCGTCGCCCAGGTCCTTCACCGTGATCCGCAGACCGTCGGGGGACGGTGCGGCGGACAGCGAGTAGGGATGGCCGCGGGTCCAGCCCGGCCCGTCGAGGAAGCGCCAGACGAAGAACTGCCCAGCCCGCAGGGGAAGCCGGCGCAGCCGCCGACCCGAGATGTGCACCGAGATGACGCCCGCCGCCTCGGGCACCACCGCGGAGACCACCGGCCGGTGCCAGAGCGTGCGCCACAGCGGCAGGCCGGCCCGGAAGACGACCACGCTGCCGGCCGCCGCGATGTACGCGCCCCACCAGTACACGGTCGCCGCCGGCGAGGCGAGGAAGTCGGCGCCCGTCCACAGCTGGTGGGGGAGCGCGAGGCCGACGCCCAGGTACGCGTACAGGTGGAGCAGGTGCCATGACTCGTACCGCAGGCGGGCCCGCGCGAGCCGCACGCTGGTGACGACCACCATGACGAGCGCCGCCGTCCCGGCCGTCGCGAGCAGCATTCCGGGATAGGTCCACACCAGGTCCCATACCTCACGCACGACGCCCTTGCGGTCCGACGCGGCGTACCCGAGGGCGATCAGCACGATGTGGGCGACCATCAGGTTGAACGACGTGAAGCCGACCAGCCGGTGCCGGCGGGCGAGTTCGTCCTGGCCGTAGCTGCGCTCGACGAACGGGATGCGGGCCATCAGCACGACCTGCACGAGGAGCAGGTCAGCCGCCAGCAGGCCGGTCAGCCGGCCGGTCGTGGTGAGCAGACCGGCCGGTCCCGTGCTCAGCAGCTGCACGCCGCGGTTCTGCACCCAGAGGGCGACGACGACCAGCAGGCTGCCGCCGGCAACGAGGCCGCAGGCGTCCCGCCACCAGCCTGGTGTCGTCCGCCGCGGCTGCACCGCGCGCAGCCGGTGGTTCCTGGTAGCGGTCATCGTCTCCGGCACGCTGTTCACTCTCCGTGTCTCGGGTGAGGACAGCCTGTGCGCAACCTGTGAGTCGCCTGGACGTCAGGGCGCCGCGCCGAACCACACGACGGCGGAGGCGGCGGCGGCCAGCAGGACGACCAGGCCGACCCCGGTGAGCGGGGCCGTGAGGTCGTGCCGGGCGGTCTCCGCGGTGATCCGGCTCGCCACCGCCGCGTACGCCTGACCGAGCTGTGCGGCGTCCGCGGCCTGGTACGCCGTGCCCTTCGTGCCGTCCGCGAGCTGCTTGAGCACCGTCGCGTCGACGGGTACCTGGAAGGTGCGGCCGTTGGACACCACGGTCCCGCCCGGCGTCCCGAACGCGATGGTGGACACCGGCACCTGCTGGGCCACCGCCTGGGCGATGGCCGTGGTCACGGGCTGCCCCGTCGTACTGCCGCCGTCCGACAGCAGCACCATGCTGGCTGCCGCGGGCTTGCCCGGTGCGGGCACCAGGAACTTCGGCGGGATGGCGTGCAACGACGTGATCACCGCGTCGCCGAGTGCGGTCCCGCCCCCGTTCGCCTGCAGCTTGTCGATCGACGCCGACACGGCCGCCCGGTCGGAGGTGGGCGGGACGGCGACCGTGACCTTGGAGTAGTACGTGACCAGCCCGACGTCCACGTACTTCGGGAGCTCCGCCACGAAGGCCTGCGCGGCCGTCTGCGCGGCGGCGAACCGGCTGGGCGCCACGTCGCCGGACTGCATCGACGCCGAGATGTCCAGGCCGACGATCACGATGGCCCGCTGGCGCGCCGACGAGGCCAGCACCTGTGGCTGCGCGAACGCAAGGACCAGCACGGCCAGCGCCAGGAGTACGCCGGCGCGGGTCAGCGGCCGCCGCCACCCGGGCCGGTCGGGCGCGAGGGCGGCCCACATGCCGGACTCGGCGAACCGCGAGGCCGTCTGCGACCGCCGGCGGGCCACCACGACGGTGGCGGCCACCAGCAGGGCCACCCCCACGAGCAGCCACAGCCGCCAGGGCGCCTCGAAGCTCAGCGTGCGCAGTGTGTCCACCGGCTCAGCTTGCCCCGCCGGGTGTGAGCCCGCCGTGAATCCAGCTCACGCCGGCCCCACACGCCGAGGCGCACACTGCAGGGGTGAGTGACTCGTGACGTCCCCGTCGTACGGCACCGGGGCCCCGCGACGCGGGCCGGACTTCGAGCCGTACCGGCTGCCCCGGCAGCCACCCCC
>JAOPWV010000083.1 GCA_025965475.1 Frankiales bacterium
GGCGGGGACGCGGACGGCACCGACAAGGCCGGCGGGGACGCGGACGGCACCGACAAGGCCGGCGGGGACGCCGACGGCACCGACTCGGGCTCCTGACCGCCATCACGTCCGGGCGTCCACCGGTACCCTCCGCGGTGCCGGTGGGCGCCCTCAGCCGCTGCACCGGCCTGCCCCGGGCCGAGTTCGAGGCCCGGCACTGGTCGCGTACGCCGCTGCTGCGGCGGGCGGCCGACCTGCCCGGCGGGTTCGCCGACCTGCTGTCGGCGGACGACGTCGACGAACTGGTCGCCGACCGGGCGCTGCGGGAGCCGTTCTTCCGCGTCGTCAAGGACGCCGCGGGCGTCCCCGGCACGACCCGCGCGGTGACGGCCGGCTCGCGGCGCGTCGCGGATGTGGCGGATGCCGACGCGGTCGCCCGCGAGCACCTCGCCGGCGCGACCCTCGTCCTGAACGCGCTGCACCGCAACCACCCGCCGGTCGTCCGGTTCTGCCGCGCCCTCGCCGAGGAGCTCGGCCACCAGGTCCAGGCCAACGCGTACGTCACCCCGGCCGGCGACGCACAGGGCTTCGCGTTCCACCACGACACCCACGACGTGTTCGTGCTGCAGGTCTCGGGCCGCAAGCACTGGCAGGTGCATGCGCCCCTCGTCGAGCTCCCGCTCCCCTCGCAGCCCCGGGCCGGCGCCGGGCTGGTCGGCGCGGACGCCGTACCGCTGCTCGACGTCGTCCTCGAGCCCGGCGACTCCCTCTACCTGCCGCGCGGCTACGTGCACGCCGCGGCCACCACCGACGAGCACTCGGTGCATCTGACGATCGGCGTGCTCAGCACCACCTGGTACGACGTGCTGCAGGACGTCGCGGCGCTCGCCGCGGAGGACGTCGCGTTCCGGGACGCGCTGCCCGTCGGGCCGGAGGCCGCCCTCGACGAGCTGCCCGCCTTTTTGCGCCGGGTCGCCGACTGGGTCGAGCAGCTGCCCGCGGAGCAGGTCCGGGAACGCGTCGCCCGGCGACTGGCCCGCGCGGTCAGCGCCGAGCCGCTGCGGATGTTGGCGCAGGCCGAGGCCGTACGCCGGCTCGGCCCGGGGAGCGTCGTACGGGCCCGTCGCGGCCTCGGACACCGCCTCGACCTCGGCGACCCCGTCCGGCTGCGCCTGCCAGGCCGGGAGATCACCCTGCCGGCCGTGACGGGCCCGGCGCTGGGCGTCCTGCTCGACGGCGGGCCGGTGACGCCGGCCGCCATCGGTGCCGGCGATCTCGGGCTGGACGACGACGACGCACTGGTGCTCGTACGCCGGATGCTGCGCGAGGGCGTGCTGGTCCCTGCGGACGAGAGGCCGGGGCACAGCCTCCCGTGACACTGCCCTGTTCCGACGGGGCCCGGGCCCGCGGCGACCAACTGCTCGCCACCGCCAGCAGGGTCGACCGCTGGCTGCTCGTCGAGCAGCCCGGTCCCTGGGGGCCGCCCACGCTGCCGACGGCCCGGATGGCGCCGGAGCTCGCCCGGCGCCTGACTGCGGCCGCGGCCGCGGCGGGGGCCCGCCTGCTACTGGTACGCCGGCCGTACCGGACCCCTCCCGACCACTCGGTGTACGTCGCCGACTCGACGCCGGGCCATGAGCGGCTGCTGCACCGGCGGCTCACCGACGAGGAGCTCCTCACCGAGCCGCTGCCCTTCGCGGGGGACGGCGCCGGGTGGGAGGAGGTGGACGGGCCGCTGCTGCTGGTCTGCACGCACGGCCGGCACGACCAGTGCTGCGCCGTACGCGGCCGGCCGGTCTTCGACACGCTGTCGGCGCACTGGCCCGACCGCGCCTGGGAGTGCTCCCACATCGGCGGCGACCGCTTCGCGCCCAACGTGCTCGTGCTGCCGGAGGGTCTCTACCTGGGGCAGGTCGACCCGGCGCAGGCGGTGCCGGTCGTGACCGCCCTGCTGGCCGGCAGGCTTCCTGTGGCGCACCTGCGCGGCCGCAGCAGCAGACCGCAGCCCGTGCAGGCCGCGGAGCAGTTCGCGCGCGCGCGGCTCGGCCGCGACCTCGCGGACGACCTGTTCCCCGCCGGGCACCGCGCCGAGGGCGCGAACCGGTGGCGCGTGCGGCTGAGTGGAACCGGCGGCCGGCCGGACGTGGAGGTGCTCGTGCGCCGCGAGGCGACCGAGCACCTGGTCCTGCTCACCTGCCAGTCGGCGGAGGCGAAGGTCGCGCCGGTGTTCGTCTGCGAGGCGCTCGAGCTGCTCTAGGACCCTGGTGTTCGGAGGACCCTGGTGTTCTAGGACCCTTCGAGCCGGGACCGGTCGCGTTCCTTCTCTGCCCGCCGGTACTCGTTGCGCGCCTGCTGCGCCGCCGTCAGCGCGTCCCGCTGGGGCCGCAGCACGAACAGGCTCGCGATGCTGCTGATGAGCAGGGCGATGAGCAGCAGCGGGAAGCCGTTGAGGCCGAACACGATCAGCACGCCGGCGGTACCGACGAACACCACGAGCCGCAGCGCCGTGTAGATGAGCAGCGCCCGCCGGATCCCCGGCGGGGTGGCTCCGGACCCTGCCTGCACCTGCGTTGCTCCTGCCTGACGCGTCGCGATCCTGTCGACACGAGCGTACGACGCAGGGCGCCGCGCCCCGTCAGAGGTGTCGCGGCGCCTGTCGTCAGGCTCTCCCGGCCAGGTGGTCACACGGCGCTGTCCTGCGCCAGCCTGCGGCGGAGCAGGACGCCGCCCGCGACGAGAACGACGCCGAACAGGGCGACCCCCGCGGGCAGGCCGGTGCGCGGCAGCTGGGCCGGCGTGGCGGGCGAACCGGTGCCCGGGTTGGCCGCCGTACCCGGCGTGACGGCGAGCGCCGACGGCCGGAACCTGGCCTGTTCGGTCAGCGTCCCCATCCCGAGGACCACCTGCTGGCTGACCAGCGCGGCGCCGGACGCGGGGGCGGGCAGCCCGCTGAACGCCGGCAACCGGACGGCGCCGGGCAGCGCGATCGCGGCCGGCAGCGTGATCGGCGGGATCGTGATCTGCAGGGCGCGGACCGTGTTCTGCGCGGTGCCGAATCCGCCCGTGATGCCGGTCGACATGCTCTTCGTGAGCAACTCCACCTTCGGAGCGGGGACCGAGAGCGTGGGCAGGGCGGGCACGTTCGACAGCACGCTCGACAGGATGCCCGTCAGGCCGTTCACCTTGCTGGTCACCGAGGCCAGCGTGGCGCCGCTGAGGTCGAACAGGCTGATCGTGCTGTTGCCGAGGACGTTCTTCAGGACGTCCGTCCCGAGCACCCGCAGCCCCTGGACCTCGCCGCCGACGACCTTCGCGCTCTGCCCGCCCGGCTTCGCGCTCCGGACCGCCGCCTGGGTCTGGACGGTGAGGCGGTCGATGCTCACCAGCGGCGTGGTGTCGAGGACCGCGGTGACGGCGGCGACCAGCTTCGTCGCCTGCGGCTGGACCTGGACGAGCAGCGTCGCGAGGGCCGCGTTGGCCGCATCGACGGCGGTGAGGGCGGTCGTGATCGTCTGCTTCGCCAGGGTGACGGCCGCCTGGGCCGCGTCGAAGGCCACCTTCGCGACGTCCGCCGCGGACTGGGCGGCGGCGAGCGCGGTGGTCGCGCTGGTCACCGCGGCGGTGGCGCTGCTGATGGCGGCGGCGGACGAGGACTGCGCCGCGGCCAGGGCGGCCAGCGCGTTCGCCACCGCCGGGATCGGCACCCCCAGGGCGGCGTACTCCGCCAGCGTGCGGCCCGCCAGGGCGGCGGTGACGGCGGCCGACGCGTCGGTGACCGGCTTGTTGGCGGCGGTCAGGTTGGCCTGGGCCGTCGTCACCGCGTTCTTGAGCGGCTGCAGCGCCGCCGTCTTCGTGTCGAGGTCCTTCTGGGCGGCGGCGAGAGCGGAGTTCTTGCCCACCAGGCCGTCGGTCGCCGTCTTGGCCTTCGCGCTCGCGTCCGCGACCGCCGCGTCGGCCGCGTCGAGCTGCGTCTTGATCGCCTGCTCGGCCGTGCCGAGCGCCTGCTGTGCGGTGGTGATCGGCCCGTTGACCAGGCCCAGCTTGTTGACCAGATCGTTCAGGGTCGACGTCGGCAGCTTCGGTAGGTCCAGCCCCAGCGCGGCCAGCAGGTCCGCGACGCTGGGCAGCGCGAGGTTCCTGATCGTCAGGGTCTTCTCGCCGAGCGCGCCGGTCTGGTCCACCGACGAGGCGACGTTCAGGGCGCCGTCGAGCTTCACCGGCAGACCGAGCACCTGGACCGAGCCGAGCGAGGTGGTGCCGGCCTTGGCCGAGGAGCCGCTGGCGGAGGTCGAGGAGGCGGTGAAGGCCGGGCTCTTGACGGTGGCCAGTGCCCCGAGCCCCGGAGCGACCGTCGAGCTGTCGACCACCGGGATGCTGCCGGGCGAGTGGCCGGCGTCGACGGTCTTCTCGCCGTACGCCGTCCCGTCCAGTTTCAGCGGCGTGATCGTCACCGTCGACGACGGGGCTCCCTTGAGGCTGTCGCTGGCGAGCGTCACCCCGCCGACGCGGACGTCGTGCCCCGCCAGCGCCAGGCTGAGCAGGGTGAGCGCAGAGGTGGCGGTGCCGCCCGGACGCGCCGGAGGGGCTGTCGGGTCAGCGGCCGACGCGGGGACGGCGGCGGCTCCCAGCAGGAGTGCTGCCGCCGCGGCGGTGGCGAGGGAACGGTGGCCCACGGAGACTCCCGGGTCGTCGGTCTACACGGTGGTCACCACCGTGCAGTGGTCGTGCAGGGAGAATGGGATTCGGAACGGCCGAGGGCCATGGTCCTTAGGGACTATTTCTGGCTACGTCCCGTTGTGGCGCAGCTCAGCACGGCTCGTCGCATTTGCCGCCATCGCGTCACCTGTGGGTCACTCCGTCGTTGATCGCCCGCAGTGGCGTCGTCACCGTGGCGGCGTGCGGGTGGGGGGAGACGAGATGTCGGAGAAGGACCGGGTGCGTCCGGTACCGGGTGGTCACGAACGGCTGCTCACGCCGGGCGAGGTGGCGGTGCTGTTCCGGGTCGACCCGAAGACCGTCACGCGCTGGGCCTCGGCCGGACGGCTGGGCAGCATCCGCACCCCCGGCGGCCACCGGCGCTTCCGTGAGGCCGAGGTGCGCGCCCTGCTCGGCGGTGCCGGCCCGGCCCCGGTCCGCGACAGCGCCCACAGCCCCCACGGCGCCCACGGCGCCCGCGTGTCCGACGTGACCGTGCCCGAACAGGCCACCGGGGCCGGAGTCCCCGCGGCCGGCTGAGCCCGCTCCGCGGCCACCGACTGCGCCGGGGTGCAGACTGTGCGCAAGCGGAGGAGGCGTCGTGCTCGTACTGGGTGAGGTCGGGTTCCTCGTCGAACTCGTCCTGCTCGTCTACGGCGTGCTCAACATCGTCACGACCCCGGCGGAGCAGGTACGCAACCTGCCCAAGCCGGTGTGGCTCGTGCTCGTGGTGCTGCTGCCGCTGGTCGGCGGCATCGCCTGGCTGGTGGCCGGCCGCCCGCGGCCCGGCGGCACCCGTGCCGGCGGCGCACCGCAGCCGG
>JAOPWV010000142.1 GCA_025965475.1 Frankiales bacterium
TCAAGATCGACGACTGCGATAAGCGGCTCGCCAGCTACCGCGCTGCCCTCGAAGCCGGGACCGACCCCGCCCTGATCAGCCAGTGGATCGCCGAGGTCACCGCTCAGCGCGCCACCGCCGAGCTCGAGCTACAGCCCGTAGCACCCACACGGGAGCTCACGCGGGCAGAGATCACCGACCTGATCGGCGCCATGCAGCAGATCCACGACCAGCTCTCGCGCGCCAGCGCCGCCAACCGGGCTGAGGTCTACCAGGCCCTCGGCCTGCGTCTGACCTACCAGCCGAGGGAGAACAGGGTCCTCACAAGCGCGAATTCCGCCATGGGGATTTTGTTGTGTCCGAGGGGGGACTTGAACCCCCATTCCCCGTAAAGGGAACTAGCACCTCAAGCTAGCGCGTCTGCCAATTCCGCCACCCGGACAGGGTGCGACCGGACCTTGCGGACCGGACGGCAGTCACTATAGCGAGCCCCGGGCCCGGCGTGGGAGCGGCGGTGCCACGTCTACCGTGCACCGTGGAGAGCCGTTCCGCGCAGCCGAGGAGTAGCCGTGCCCGTAGAGGATGACGTCGTCGAGCTGTGCCGCGACCTGATCCGGTTCGGGAGCGTGAACGACGGCACCGGCCAGGGCAAGGGGGAGCGGGCCGCAGCCGAGTACGTCGCGGAGAAGCTCTCCGAGGTCGGCCTCGAGCCGCAGATCTTCGAGTCGGCGACCAACCGGAGCAGCGTCGTCGCCCGGATGGAGGGCGAGGACAGCAGCCGCCCAGCGCTGTTGATCCACGGGCACCTCGATGTCGTACCGGCCGAACCCAAGGAGTGGACGTACGACCCGTTCGCCGCCGAAGTGGCCGAGGGCTGCATCTGGGGGCGCGGCGCCGTCGACATGCTCGACATGGACGCGATGGTGCTCTCGGTCGTCCGCGACCGGATGCGGACCGGACGCAAGCCCCCGCGCGACGTGGTGCTCGCCTTCGTCGCCGATGAGGAGGCGGGCGGCGTCTTCGGCGCGCAGTGGCTCGTGCAGAACAAGCCCGACCTGTTCGCCGACTGCAGTGAGGGCATCAGCGAGGTCGGCGGCTTCTCGCTGACCGTCAATGACGACGTACGGCTCTACCTCATCGAGACGGCCCAGAAGGGCATGGCCTGGATGCGGCTGACCGCGACCGGTACGCCCGGCCACGGCAGCATGCTGAGCGAGGACAACGCGGTCACGAAGCTTTGCGAAGCGGTTGCGCGGCTGGGGCGGCACCAGTTCCCCCTCCACGTCACCAAGACCGTGCGCGCCTTCCTCGACGAGATGAGCGACGCCTTCGGCATCGAGCTCGACCCGGACGACATGGAAGCCACCGTCGCCAAGCTCGGGCCCCTCGCCCGGATCGTCGGCGCCACGCTGCGCAACACGGCGAACCCGACGATGCTCGACGCGGGCTACAAGCACAACGTCATCCCCGGCAGCGCGCACGCCATGGTCGACGGCCGGTTCCTGCCCGGCTTCGAGGACGCCTTTGAGCGCGAGCTCGACGAGGTCCTCGGCAGCGACATCATCCGGGAGTACGTGCACTACGACATCGCGCTCGAGACCGAGTTCGAGGGCGCCCTCGTGGACGCGATGAGCAACGCGCTGAAGGCCGAGGACCCGGGCGCGCGGGCGGTTCCCTACACGCTGTCCGGCGGCACGGACGCCAAGTCGTTCAGCCGGCTCGGGATCCGCGGGTTCGGGTTCGCTCCGCTGCGGTTGCCAGCGGAGCTCGACTTCTCGGGCATGTTCCACGGCATCGACGAGCGGGTGCCGCTGGAGAGCCTGGCGTTCGGCACCCGGGTGCTGGACCGGTTCCTCGACCAGTCCTAGGCGCCTGCCGGGACGAGAGGTGGCTCCCGTGGAGGCGGGTCAGGTGGGCATGGGGGGCAGCGGCTCGCGGCGCAGACGGCGCCGTACCGTCACCTTGCGGCGCCCGTCGGGCCAGACCTGGTGCCGCGCCAGCTCCCAGTCGCCGTACTCGGCGTGGATGACCAGAAGGTCGCGGGTGTGCTCACGCGTTGCGCCGGCGGGCACTGTCACCGCCCGGTACTCGTAGTCCGCCACACAACAAGTGTGCACGACTCAGAGCGCCTCAACCGCTTCCTTGAGTAACGGCGCCAGGCGCGTACGCCGGGGGAGCGCGCCGACCTCCCGCACGGCGCGGGCCAGCGCGGCGCCCGCCGAGTGCACGACGGACAGGTGCCGCTGCGCCCGGGTGAAGGCCGTGTAGACCAGCGGCCGCGACAGCAGCCCCCCTGCCTCCGCGGGCAGGACGGCCACGACGGCGGGGAACTCGGAGCCCTGCGCCCGGTGGACGGTTACCGCCCAGCCGTGCCGCAGGTCGATCAGCGCCTTGGGCGGCACCGTGACCGGACCGGCCCCGGCGAAGGAGATCACCAGGCCGCGGTCCGCCCGGCCGGTGACGACGCCGACCTCGCCGTTGGCGAAGCCCTCGTCCAGGTGGTTGGCCGTCGCGACGACGCGGTCGCCGACGTCGAACCCCTGGACCTCACCCGACCCGGGGTTCAGCCGCGCCTTGAGCGCCGCGTTCAGGGCGATGGTCCCGGCGGGCCCGCGGTGCACCGGCGTGACGACTTGGATCTCGCCTGCGGGGATGCCGAGCACCCGCGGGATCGAGTCGGTGACCAGTTGAACGGTCCGGTGCGCCGCCTCCGACGCCGCCCGGGCGTTCACCACCACGACCTCGCGGGCGGGATCGTCCTCGACCGGCGGCAGTTCCCCGGCCCGCACCGCCGTGGCCAGCCGGGCGATGGCGCCACCCTCGGCCTGCCGGTAGAGGGTCGTGAGCTCGGTGACCGGTACGACGCCGGAGTCGACGAGATCGCCGAGCACCCGGCCCGCGCCGATCGAGGGCAGCTGGGCCGGGTCGCCGACGAACAGCACGTGCGCGCCGTCCGGGCAGGCCTCCAGCAGGGCGGCGGCAAGCTCGACGTCCAGCATCGACGCCTCGTCCACAACGATGACGTCCTCGTCGAGTGGCCAGTCCTCGCCGCGGGTGAAGCCGCCGCTCATGCCTTGCGCACCCAGGAGCCGGTGCAAGGTCACCGCGGGGGCGTCGCACAGCTCCTCGAGCCGTTTGGCGGCGCGGCCGGTCGGCGCGGCCAGCGCGACCTTCTTGCGTCGGGCCCGGGCGAGCGCCACGAGGGCCGCGACGGTCCGGCTCTTACCGGTTCCTGGTCCACCGGTCAGCACCGAGACGCCATGCCGCATGGCGAGGGCGACCGCGCCGGTCTGGACCTCGTCGAGCTGCCCCTGAACCGCCCTGGCGGCGGCCTCGTCGGCCAGCGGCTCGGCGGTGGCCAGCAGGCGGGCGATGCCGTCGGCGACCGCCTCTTCGGCCATCGCGTACCGGGACAGGGACAGGACCGGCGGATCCTCTCCACTGGCGACGACGCGTTCGCCCTCCAGTGCCGACTCCAGGGCCACCTGCGTGTCGTCGTACCCCTCCGCCTGCACCCCGCGCGCCACGTCCTCCGCGGAGAGGCAGGTATGCCCGTCGGCGGCGGCGCGGACGAGCACGTGCGCGACGAGCGCGACGCCACGACGCGGGTCGTCCGGGCGGGCCTGCGCACCGAGAAGCGCGCGGGCCAGCCGGTCGGCCTCGGCGAGGCGTACGTCGGGGACGTCCAGCAGCCGCCACGGGTCCTCCCGCAGCAGGTCGGCCGCGGCCGGACCGAGCGCCTCCAGGGCCCGGAACGCCAGCCGCGCGGGCAGTCCCGCGGGCACCAGCAGCGTGGCGACCTCGTACCGGTCGGCGGCCCCGGCGAACGCCTCGACCAGCCGCTCGGCACGCACCAGCCCGATCGACGGGAGCTTGGCCAAGCGCGAGGGCAGGACGTCGTCGGGGACCCGGATGCCGTGCTCGGCGAGCTGCGCCCCGAGCGTCTTGCCGAGCCCGGGCCACAGCGACGCCTCCACGAAGGCGGTGAAGATCTCCTCGGGGGAGGCGGTCAAGGCTTCTCGAGGTCCTCGGACGACCAGGGGGCGAGCGTCTCCGGGTAGCCGAGCACCGGGGCCGACACGTCGTCCAGGGCGGACCGGATCTCGGGCGGCAGCTCGACGTGCTCGGCGGCCAGCGAGCCCTGCAGCTGTGCTGACGTGCGCGCGCCCATGATCGGGGCCACGACACCCGGCCGGTCGCGCACCCAGGCCAGGGCAACCGCGACGGGGGAGACCCCGAGTCCGTCGGCGGCCGTGAGGACGGCGTCGACGATCGAGGACGACCGGTCGTCGAGGTACGGCGTGATGAACGCCTCGAAGTGCTCGGACGCGCCACGGCTGTCGGCGGGCGAGCCGTTGCGGTACTTGCCGGTCAGCACCCCGCGGCCCAGGGGCGACCAGGGGAGCAGGCCCACCCCGAGCTGCTGGGCGGCGGGCACGACCTCGCGCTCGATGTCGCGCTGCAGCAGGGAGTACTCCACCTGGTTCGAGATCAGCGGCGCCCGACCCGGCCAGGCCTTCTGCCAGGACGCGCAGGTCCCGAGCTGCCAGCCCCCGTAGTTCGACACGCCGGCGTAGCGCACCCGCCCGGAGGAGACGGCGGTGTCGAGCGCGGCCATCGTCTCCTCCCACGGCGTCTGGTGGTCCCAGGCATGCAGCTGCCACAGGTCGATGTAGTCGGTCTGCAGCCGTTCGAGGGAGGCGTCGAGGGCCGCGAGCAGGTGCCCGCGGGAGGCGCCGCGGTCCATCGGACCGGGCCCGGTGACGGAGTAGGCCTTGGTGGCGACGATCACCTCGCTGCGCGGCACCACCTCGGCCAGCAGGCGGCCGAGCACCCGCTCGCTGCGTCCCTCGGCGTACACGTCCGCCGTGTCGATGAGCGTGCCGCCCGCGTCGCGGAAGGCGAGCAGCTGGGCGGCCGCGTCGTCCTCGTCGGTGTCCCGGCCCCAGGTCATGGTCCCGAGCGCGAGACGGGAGACGATCAGGCCGCTATGACCGAGATGCCGCTGCTTCACACGCGCACGCTAGCGTCGAAGGATGCGACTTGGTCTGAACCTGGGGTACTGGGGTGGCGGCAACGACGCGGACAACCTGGCGCTGGCGAAGGAGGCCGACGCGCTCGGCTTCGACGTCGCCTGGGTGGCGGAGGCGTACGGCTCGGATGCGGCGACCGTCCTGGCCTGGGTCGGCGCGCAGACGAAGAACATCGACATCGGCTCGGCGATCTTCCAGATCCCCGGCCGGTCGCCGGCGATGGCGGCGATGACCGCGGCGACCCTGGACACCCTGTCCGGCGGCCGGTTCCGGCTCGGGCTGGGCGTCTCCGGGCCGCAGGTGTCCGAGGGCTGGCACGGCGTGCGCTTCGACAAGCCGCTCGCGCGGACCCGGGAGTACAGCGACATCGTGAAGATGGCGCTGCGCCGCGAGAAGGTGCGGTACGAGGGGGAGCACTACGTGCTGCCGCTGCCGGACGGCCCCGGCAAGGCGCTGCAGCTGACGGTGCACCCGGTGCGCGAGAACATCCCGCTCTACCTGGCCGCAGTCGGCCCGAAGAACCTCGAGCTCGCCGGTGAGCTGTTCGACGGCTGGCTGGCCATCTTCTACTCGCCGGAGTACGCCAAGGAGGCGCTCGGCAGCATCGAGGCCGGCCGCGCCAAGGTCGGCAAGACGCTCGACGGCTTCGACGTCGTACCGACCATGCCGATCGTCGTGGGGGAGGACAAGCGGGCCTGCGCCGACCCGATCCGCTGGTACGCCGCGCTGTACGTCGGTGGCATGGGCAGCCGCGAGAAGAACTTCTACAACCAGCTGGCCGTCCGGATGGGCTTCGACGACGCGGCCAAGCAGGTGCAGGACCTGTACCTGTCCCGCGACTACGACGGCGCCGCGGCCGCCGTGCCGTACGAGTTCATCGAGCAGACCTCGCTGCTGGGCACCAAGGAGCACATCGCCGACCGGATGCGGGTGCTCGCCGCCAGCGGCGTCACCACCCTGACGCTCTCGCCGTTCGGCGCGACGCAGGAGGAGAAGCTGGCCACGCTGCGGACGGCGGTCGAGGCCCTCGAGCTCTCCGGTGTCGGCGGCTGAACCCGCTCCAAGGGGCGGCGCTCGGCGCGGTTCAGGGCGTCGCCGAGGTCTACCCGGTCAGCTCCTCCGCGCAGCTCGCGCTACTGCCCTGGCTGCTCGGCTGGGACGAACCGGCCGACCGGACCACCTTCGCCGCCGCGTTGCATGCCGGCTCGTGCCTCGGGATCGCGTGGGCGCTGCGCCGCGACCTGCGGGCGCTGACCGCACGCGACGCCGGGCTGGTTCTCGCCACCAGCATCCCCGCGGCGGTGGCTGGATCGCTCGCCGCGGACGCGGTCGAGGAGCGGCTCGGAACCCGCGGACAGCTGGCCACGCTGCTGGCCGGTGCGGGCCTGCTGCTCTGGGTCGCGGACCGCAGACCCGAGCGGACCGGGATCGGCGCCGGCCAGGCCGCCGCCGCCGCCGTCGCGCAGGTCGCCGCCCTGGCCCCAGGCGTCTCCCGTTCGGGAGCAGCCCTGACAGCCCTGCGCGGGCTGGGCGTACGCCGGGCGGAGGCGCAACGCTTCAGCCTGCTCATGTCCTTGCCGGTCACCGCCG
>JAOPWV010000194.1 GCA_025965475.1 Frankiales bacterium
CGAGGCGCGTACAGAGTTTGGCATCTTCATCGCCGAGGAGCGGGCCGCCACGGTCGCGGCGTCCTACGGGACCGCGTCGGCCGTCGAGGACGAGGTGGACGTCGAGGGGCTCGCCCAGGGCGTGCCGGTCGAGATCCACGCACCGGCTGCTGCGGCGGCGCCGGCGCCGGTCGCGGTGCACTCGTCGACGGAGCTGCTGGAGCTGCAGCAGGGGACGGCTGCGGACGCGCCGCTGTGCATGACCTGCGGCGTGAAGATGCGGCCGGCTGGGTCCTGCTACGTGTGCGAGAGCTGCGGGAGCACCAGCGGCTGCAGCTGATTGTCGAGCGTCAGGCGCCATCGAAATGACGCCAGAAACGACAGGCTATGACCCTCGGAACGACGTCTGCTGACACCGAGATGGGCACCACGCGACACCTGTAGCGATCCGATGACACCGAGGGCCGGTCACTGCGCGTGACCGGCCCTCGGTGCATGCGCGTTGGGGCGGTCCCGGATCGCGCAGGCGTTCGATAGCAGGCGACGGCTATGGCGGCAACCGCACCGAGTTGTTCTCGGCTTGGCCTTGGGCGCCAGGGCGACCATGTCCACAGACGTAGACGTTGTCCGGTTCGCCGTGTCGCGGCGGTTTGTCGGCAGTCCCGGCCAGACTGAGGAGGCGGGCGGCGGGCCCGCGCGCGACACGGGGGGCTCGACGTGGGCATATGGGATGAGCGGCAGACGTACAAGGCAGTCTTTGATCAGACTGACCGGCTGAGCCGGCTGCTGGAGGAAGTGCCGGCGCCTGCGACGCAGGAGCAGGCGGACTGGCTGGACCGCCTCCGGCAATGCCTGGCCGCGCTTGAAAGCCGCCGGACGGGCCCTGCGTCGCTGGCGGGCGACGGTGTCCTCAACCAAGTGACCAGCGCGCTCGGGCAGGTGATCTCATCGGCCGGCACAGCTCGCGCCAACGAGGATCTTGCTCACCTCCAGCCAACCATGCAGTACGCAGAGAACGTGCTGACCGTGCTCGGGGGGTGGCCGGTGCCGCAGTCCGGAGAGGCTGCCGCGGCCCAGGCAGCGGCCGAGGGGTATCGCCGCGACGCCGAGGCGCTGCTGGCCTGCCTCAAGGAGAAGACCGACTCGCTTGAGGCTGCGGTGAACGCGGCTACGCAGGCGGACGCGCAGCGGGTGCAGCAGGCCGACGCGGCGCTTGAGGGCCTGTCAGATCGTATCGAGCAGGAGTCGGCGCGCGTGACGGAGCAGAGCACCAGGCTCGACACGCTGCTCACGCAGACGACCGCACAGGCGGCCGAGGCCGAGCAAGCCCGGGCCCAGCACGCTAGTGAGGCGCTGGCGAAGCACGAGCAGGACGTTCAGACGAAGATCGCGGAGATCGAGCAGCGCGCTGCGGCCGCGCAGCAGGCGGACCAGGCGAAGGCCGCCGAGGTCCTGGCGTCCCTAGCCGATCTGGAGAAGCAGGCCAAGAACGTGGTCGCGTCCACCGCGAAGCGGGTGATCGCGGGCGACTACGGGGAGTGGGCCGAGCAGCAGCGGGTCAGCGCCTGGTGGTGGAACGGCGCGGCCGTCGCCGCCGCACTCGCCGCGTTCGGCTTCGCGCTCGTCGTCGCGGTCGCATGGCACAACGACACGAACTGGCATGCCGTCGCGTACAAGATCGCAGGATCGGTGACGCTCCTTGCGCTGGCTGGTTACGCCGGTGGGCAGGCGACCGAGCACCGTCGCGAGGAACGGCTCGCCAAGCGCACGCAGCTGAGCCTTGACGCGCTCGACCCGTTCCTCGCGAACTTCGAGCCCAACGAGCAGCGGACGATCAAGGACCGCCTCGTCGACCAGTTCTTCGCCGCCCCGCAGCAGCACGAACGGCGCCACGGCACGGTCAAGGCAGAGACTGGAACGCTGGCTGACCTCGCCGCCGCCTTGGCGGACATCGCCAAGCAGCTCCCGGCCGCGAAGTAAGCGAAGTAAGCATCGTCCACCGACCCGGCGCGACTTCGTCGCCCGGATGGGTGGCGGACGTCGACTACGCCGCGCCGCCCGGGCTGTCCTGGATCTTCTTGTAGGCCTCGCGCCGGGCCCAGGCCGTGAGGGCTTCTTTGAACTCGGGCTTGTCGAAGACCATCCGGAACAGGTCATCGTCCGCGGCCTGCCGGTCGATGAGAACGTCGGCGAACTGCTGGTCGAAGACGAACGCGAAGTTTCCTCGGTGTTGTCAGCGGCGACCTCGACGAGCTCGGGCTTGGCGGCGGCCTCGACCTGCTGGTCGAACCAGACCTGGTCGGCTTCGGTGAGCTCGGTACCGAGCCGGTCGTTGAGCAGGTCGATCAGGGTGGACAGCCGGACCTTGTCCTTGACGTGCTGGACGCCCTGTCCAGCCCCCTGCATCCCCGGCAGTCCTTCGCTCGCGCCTTGGGCCAGGGCGAGGTCTGCCAGTAGTAGGGCAGGGCGATCAGCGGCTGGGACAGCGAGCAGCCAAGCTCACGAATCCCGAGGAACTGCAGAGGAGAAGACTGAGTGGTCGAGCAGATGATCGCGCGGTGGGGTTCGGCTCGTCGGGGTGCGCCTTTCGTGGGTGATGAGGGTGGCGGCTAGGGCGATGGTGAGGCCGATGGCGGTCTCGAGGGCGCGCTGAGCCAGGAGGGTGCCGATCGAGGCGGGCAGCATGAGGTCGCCGAGCAGGAGGGCCATCGGGGTGAAGAAGACCAGGCCGAGGCTGTAGTTGCGCCCGGTGGTCAGCTCGGTGCACGCCTGCAGCGCGGCGATCACCATGATCGCCGCATAGCCGGTGGGGTGGGTGGCCAGGACGAGGGCTGCGACGCCGAGGCCGGCGGCGGTGCCGATCACCCGCTGGGCGGCGCGCGTGAGGCGGGCGTGCAGGTCGGGTGCGGACATGGGCACGGATGCCGTGACGAAGGTCCAGTAGGGGTGGCCGATGCCGCTGGTCGCGACGGCGAGGCCGGCGGCGGCGATACCGAGCAGATAGCGGGCGACGTGGCGGCCCACCGGGTCGGATGGGCGTAGGCCGCGCCACGACAGCCGATGCGGCACCGGCTCGCCGCCGTCGCGGGCGCTGCGCCCCGGGAGGGCGAGCAGCAGCGCGAAGACGGTCGCGCCAGCCGCAGTGAGGGCGGCTGCGGGCACCGTGCTCAGCGGGATCGGGACCGTGGCCGAGGCAGTGAGGGCGAAGACCGGGTTGAGCGCTCCGGCCGGATGCCATCGGCCCAACTCGGCCAGCAGCACCGCGACGCCGGCCCAGGCGGCCGCGACCGGGACGAGCAGCCAGAGCCGGAACGGCGTGGTCGCTACCAGGGCGCCGACGACGACGCCGACCACCAGCACGGCGCCCGCCTGCGCCTGCATGGCCAGGCGCAACCGAGCCGGCTCGTGTCGGCCGTACAGGGCGGCGAAGGCGCCGATCGCCGCATACAGCAGCAGCTCGCCCCGACCAGCCGCCCAGCTAGCCACCAGCGGCACGAAGATCGCCAGGCTCGCGCGCAGAGCGGTCCAATGGGCGCTGGCGTGCGGGCCCAGGTCGAAGACCGCCGCC
>JAOPWV010000196.1 GCA_025965475.1 Frankiales bacterium
GGCCCGAGGGCGTACACGTGCTGCGCGACCTCGCCGACGCCCGTGCGCTGCGCGCCGCCCTGACCGAGGCCGGATCCGTGGTCGTCGTGGGCGGCGGGTTTCTCGGCACGGAGGTAACCGCGGCGGCCGCCGCTGCCGGCCGCGCCGTGACCGTCGTGGACCCGTTGCCGCTGCCGCTCGGCGTGCTCGGTGACCACGTCTCCGGCCGCATCGCCGACCTGCATCGCGCCCGGGGCGTCGACCTGCTGCTGGGCTGCGGCGTAGCCGAGGTGCTGGGCGGGCAGCGGGCCACCGGCGTACGCCTGACCGACGGGCGCATCGTGGCGGCCGACGTCGTGCTCCTCGCCCTCGGCGTGGAGCCGGCGGACCGCTGGCTCGCCGGCAGTCAGCTCACGCGCGACGACGGAATCGTGGTGGACCGGTTCCTGCGTGCCGCAGACGGGGTTCTTGCTGCCGGCGACGTGGCCCGCGCCTACCACCCCCTCTACGGGACGCACCTGCGCATCGAGCACTGGACGACCGCGGTGGCGCACGGCCACCTCGCGGCGAAGGTGATCGTGCAGGGACCGCACGACGGCCTGGTGCCCGACGTGCCGTACGTGTGGTCCGAGCAGTACGACGTGCGACTGTCCGTCGTCGGCCGCACCGCCGGGTACGAGGCCCACGTCGTGGACCGTCATCCGGACGCCGACCGGTTCGTCGTCGCGTACACCGACGGCGCAGGCATCGTGCGCGGCGCACTCACCTGGAACTGGACCCGGGCACTGGCGACCTGGCGCGGCCACGTCGCCGGTTGCGTACCGCTCGCCGACGCGACGTGACGAGCGGCCCGGCAGGCTTCGGGCACAATCGGGCCGTGTCCCCGCCCCCGGCCCGCCGGGCATCCCCCGACGCGACCGACCGGGTGCGCGCCGCGCTGCGCGACGCGGTCATGCGAGGGGTGCTGGCACCGGGTGAGCACCTGCGCCAGGAGGACTGGGCGGCCCGGCTCACCGTCAGCCGCTTCCAGATCCGCGATGCGCTGCGTTACCTCACCGCGGAGGGCCTGCTCACCCACGACCCCCACCGCGGCTACTTCGTGGCCGCGATGGACGTGGACGAGATGTCCCAGCTCTATCTCATGCGCCGGCTGCTGGAGGCCGAGATCCTGCGGACCGTCCGGGCTCCGGACGCCGAGGAGCTGGCACAGCTGCGCGCCGCGTCCAGGCAGGTCGAGCAGGCGATGGAGGCGCTCGACGCCCAGCGCACCGTGCTGCAGGAGCGGCGGTTCTACTTCCAGCTCTACGACCTGTCCCCGCTGCGCACGGTGGCTCAGGAGGCGCGCCGGCTGTGGTCGCTCAGCGAGGTCTACCGTGCGTCGTTCTTCTTCGGCGCGTTGCCGTCGCAGGAGTTCCGCGCGTACGTGACCGCCCGGCACCGGCAGATCATCGACACGGTGGCGAGGGCGGACGGCGACCGGCTGGCGGAGCTCGTGTTGGAAGGCCGGCTGACGATGGAGAGCCGACTGGCGAGCTACCTGCAGGACCGGCAGGCGTTCTTCGAGGGCTGGCAGTCGGCGCCCTGACCGGACGCCGACTGGATCAGCGGACGGCGGTCCCGACAGCAACGAGCAACCCCGCCAGGTCCTCACCCGTCAGGGCGATGCACCGCAGCGGCGACGCCGTCGCTCCGACGATCCGCAGCGGCAGGCCGAGGAACAACATCTCCCGCTCGGGCGCGTCCAGCAGCGAGGCGAACCGGAGGTTCTCGATGATGTGCACCCGCCGCTCCTCGAGCAGCAGGCGGTGCACGCCGAACTGGGTGCTCGCCGGCTCCAGGGCAGAGGTGTCCGCCCCGACCGCGACGACGCCGGCGTCCGCCAGCCGACGGGCGCCGTCCACCGACAGGCCAGGCGGATTCGCGCGCCGACCCGCGTAGGCCTCCGGGTCGTCCCAGTGACGCTCCCAGCCGGTGGCCACCAGCGCCACGTCACCGGCGGCCGGGACGACACCGGCCTTCTCGGCGGCCGCGTCCAGCTGCTCGGGTCCGATCTCCAGGATCCCCTGCTCGACCGCGTCCCGGCAGTCCAGCAGAACGGCCCGCGTCAGCAACGGCGGCAGGTGCTCGCCGGAGGGGCGGGAGTGGTCGAGTGCCTGCGCGTCGGCCACGTGCGAGAAGGCGTCGATGTGCGTCCCGACGTGCAGCGGCGCGATCAGCAGGTCCGACGCGATCGACAAGCCGCCCGGCCGTACGACGTCCCCGAGACGGCGTTGGAACAGGTGCTGGAACGGCGGCACCATCGCGTAGTGCGGCATGCCGTTCGCGAACGGGTGGGAAAGCTCATGCAACACGCGCGCGCTCCAGGTCGATGCCGGTGGGTCAGATGCTGAGCAGCTCGTGGATGACCGTGCGGTGCTCGGCGATGTCGGCACCCGCGTACTCCATGACGATCTGGCCCTTGTCCATCACGTAGACGACGTCGGCCTGCTCGCAGGCGAACGACACGTTCTGCTCGACGAGCAGGATCGGCAGACCCTCGCCGCGGAGCCCGGCCAGCAGCCGGCCGAGTTCGCCGACCCGCGCCGGGGACAGCGCCTCGGAGGGCTCGTCCAGCACCAGGACGCGCGGCGCACCGGTCATCGCCCGGGCCAGCGCGAGCATCTGCTGCTCACCGCCGGACAGCGAGCCGGCCCGGGTCCTCATCCGGTCGGCGAAGACGGGGAACAGCTCGAGCACCCGCTCCTGCGACCAGCCGAGCGTGGACGCGCAGTGTCGCCTGGCTCGCCGTCGGCCGGTGAAGTAGCCGAGATCCAGGTTCTCCGCAACCGTCAGCGACGGGAACATCCGCTTGCCCTGCGGCATCACGCCCAGGCCCAGGTCGGCCATGACGTGCGCCGGACGGTTGGTGACGTCCTCCCCGCCGAGCAGCAGCTGGCCGGTGCGCACGGGGAGCAGGCCGGACATGCAGCGCACGAGGGTGGACTTGCCGACGCCGTTGCGCCCGAGCAGCACGGTCACCTGGCCCGGCCGCAGCGCCAGCGAGACCCCGGACAGCACCGTGCTGTCGCCGTAGCCGGCCGTGACGTCGTGGATCGCGAAGGCCGCGTCGGCGGTCCCGGTGGTCACTGCTCGCCCAGGTAGGACTGGCGGACGAGCGGGTTCCGGCGGACCTCGTCGGGCTCGCCGTCGGCAACGACCGCGCCCATGGCCAGCACCGTGATCCGCTCTGCGAAGCGGTTGGCGATCGCCATGTCGTGCTCGATCATCACGATGGCGACGTCGCGCGGCAGGTCGAGCACGACGTCGAGCATCTCGGCACTCTCCTCGGCGGTGAGCCCGGCCGTCGGCTCGTCCAGCAGCAGCACCCTCGGCCGTCCCGCGAGCGCGAGGATGACCTCCAGGCGCCGGCGCTCGCCGTAGGACAGCTGCGAGATGGTCTCGTCGGCCCGCGCCTCCAGCCGCCACTGTGCGAGCAGCTCGTCCGTGCGCGCGGTGAGCACCCGGTGCAGGCGGTCCGGCCGTACCGACCAGCGGATCGCCGACGCGGCCTGCACGGCGAGCCCGACGTTCTCCCGCACGGTCAGCTGAGGGAACAGGCTGTTGAGCTGAAAGGTGCGGGCCAGCCCGCGGCGGGCGCGGCGGTACGGCGTGAGCGCCGTGACGGCTTCTCCCGACAGCAGGATCCGTCCTCCGGTCGGGCGGCACTGGCCGCCGAGCAGCGAGAACAACACGCTCTTGCCGGCGCCATTCGGGCCGAGCACCAAGCGGCGCTCCCCCTCCGCCACCGTCAGCGACACGCCACGCACGGCATGGACGCCGCCGAAGCTGACCGACAGGTCCTCCGCCTCGAGCACAGTCGACCCCGGCATCAGACCCGTCCTCCGGTCGTTGTCGGACGATCCAGGGCAAGGGGCACGTCCGCGTCCGGCGCGCCACTCCCACGACGCCTCTTGCGGTCGAGTCGCCGCAGCAGGTCCGGGACCACATGGACCAGGCCGCGGCGCGCCAGCAGCACGGTGATCACGTACATGAGGCCGAGCAACATCCGCCAGCGGTCGCCGTAGCCCTTCGTGAACTCCTCCAGCCCGAGGATGGCCACCGCGCCGACGAGCGGGCCGAGCACCGTGCCGGATCCGCCCAGTACGACCATGAGCAGCACCTCGGCGGAGGTGGTGAGGCCGATCAGTTCCGGGCTGACGAAGCCGTTCAGGTACGCGATCAGCACACCGGCGAGGCCGGCCACCGCTCCGGACACGACGAACGCGGCGTAGCGGTGCAGCCAGATGTTGAAACCGAGGGCCGCCATCCGCTCCGGATTCTCGCGGATCCCGACCAGCGTGCGCCCGAAGGGCGACCGCTGCAGTTGGACCACGGCGAGCAGCGCGACCAGCACGATGACGGCGACGAAGTAGTAGAACTGCCGGGGGTCGTACAGCTGGATCGACGCCACCGGCAGTTGCGGGCGCAGAATGCCGGGCAGGCCGTCGGCGCCGCCTGTCAGGTCGGCGAACTCCACGGTGAACGCCAGGCCGAGTTGGCCGAAGGCGAACGTCAGCATGAGGAAGTAGGCGCCCGCGGTCCGCAGGGCGAACAGGCCGACGACGGCGGCCACCAGGGCGCCGACCAGCAAACCCGTGACCAACGCGACCAGGACGTTCTCGGTGTACCGCTGGACCAGGATGCCGGTCGAGTACGCGCCCACGCCGAAGTAGAGCCCGTGCCCGAGCGAGGGCAGCCCGGTGTAGCCCAGTAGCAGGTTCAGGCTCACGGCGAACAGCGCGAACACGAGCATCTCGGTCGCCAGGCGTTCGTACCCGGAGACGAGCCCGCCGGCCAGGACGACCAGCAGCACGAGGACGACAGCGCGCGCGTTCCCCGTCGGGATCCGGTGGATCATGAGCTCCTCACCAGCAGACCCTGCGGCCGCGCCACCAGCACGAGGATCATGGGCACGTAGACGGAGAACGCGGCGACTTCCGGGAAGGCCGCCTTGCTCAGACTGTCGATCAGGCCGACGAACAGCGCGCCCAGGAGGGCGCCCTGGATGCTGCCGAGACCACCGATGACGACCACCACGAGGGCCAGCGTGAGGACGTCGTACTCGGAGCCCACGTAGGTGCCGCTGATCGGGCCACCAAGGACGCCGGCCAGGCCGGCGATACCGGCGCCGACCGCGAATACGGCGACGAACAGCCAGTGCAGGTCGATGCCGTGCAGCCGGACCAGTTCGTCGTCATCGACACCGGCGCGCACGATGGCGCCGAGCCGGGTCCGGTCCATCCCGAAGATCAGCACCAGGACGGCGACCACGCCGAACAGGATCAGGGCGAGCCGGTACACCGGGAACTGGCCGCCCATGATGTCGACGGACCCGGACAGGAACGACGGGGGGGCGACGCGTTTGGGAGCCGCGCCCCAGATCCACTCGATGACGTCGGAGATCACCAGCAGGACGCCGATCGTCAGGAGTACCTGCGCGAGTTCGTCGTGCCGGATGCGCCAGAGCAGGAACTTCTCCTCGAGCGCCCCGATCACCGCAGTCACCACGAAGGCGATGACGCACGCCGTCCCGAAACCCCAACCCGCGTGGATGACCGAGTAGCCCACGAAGGCGCCGATGGCGTACAGGCCACCGTGATTCAGGTTCAGCACGCGCATCACGCCGAACGTCACGGACAGGCCTGCGGAGATCAGGAAGAGCAGCAGACCGAACGCCACGCCGTTCAGGATCTGGACGGTCCAGTTCAAGGATTCCCCCGGTGCTGGTGCCCCCGCCGGCACGACCCGAGGGCCGTGCCGGCGGGGCTGTCGGCTACTTGACCGACTTGGACGGGTCCAGCGCGTTGACGAAACCGCTGCCTTGCACCTTCACCCGGGCAATGTAGAGCGGCTGCACGATCTGCCCCTTGTCGTCGAAAGTCACCTTGCCGCGCGGCGCGTCGATCTGGGCGCCACGGATCGCCTTGGCCAGGGCCGCACCTTTGACCGCGCCGCCGGAGCTCTCCAGACCGGCCGCGATCGCCATCGCGGCGACATACCCCTGTTCGTTCCAGGCGTTCGGGACGGCGCCCCCGTTCTTGGCCTTCCACGCCTCGATGAAGCTCGTGCTGGCGGCGTTCTCGATCGTCGCCGAATACTCCTGGACGGTGACCAGGCCCTCCGCGGCCTTGCCCTGCTGAACGAGCAGCGGGTCGACGGTCAGCGACCAGTGCCCGTAGAGGGGCGTCTTGCCCTTGAGCCCGAACTCGCTGTACTGCTGCACGAAGCGGACCGCGTCTGTGCCGCCGAAGAACGCGACCACCGCATCGGTGTCGGCGGTCACGTTCGCCAGGAAGGGCGCGAAGTCCTGCGTGCCCAGCGGCGCGAAGACGCTCTTGGTGACCGTCGCCCCGTTGCTTTGCGCGGTCGCCTTGACGGCCGTCTCGGCGTCCTTGCCCGCCACGTAGTCGCTGCCCATGAAGACGATCTTCTTCACACCGTCGTCCACGACAGCCGTGCGGGTGACCGCACTCATCGTCTCCTCGAAGGTCGCGATGACGCGACTGACCAGGCCTGAACTGTCACCGCTGGTGAGCTTGCTCGTGGCGGCCTGCGTGACGACCATCGGCGTCTGGGTTCGGACGGCGAGGTCGCGGGCGGCGAGAGCGGACGCGCTGGAGACGAACCCGGCAAGGAGGTCGACCTTGTCCTTCTCCAGCAGCTCCTGCACCTTGGCGACGGCGACGTCGGGCTTGCCCTCGTCGTCTGCGTTCACGATCTGGACCGGGTGGCCACCCGCCGCGTGCGCGTGCTGGTCCCAGTAGAACTCGAAGCCGTCCTTGTTGCCCTGCCCGTTGGGCGTCAGCGGACCGGTGGCGGGCAGGACCAGCCCGATCTTCACCGGTGCCTTCTGCGTGTCCGCGGCAGCGGTGCTGGTGTCGCCACTTCCGCCACCGCAGCCGGCCAGGGTCAGCGCGGCAGCGATCGTGAGCGCACTCAAGCCTCTTCTCGCAAGCACAGTTCTCTCCCTACGTGTCGCGGAATGACGGTCCGGGTCTCCGAGACCGCCCTTGCTGCCTCTCGTGGTGCTACTGCTTGCCGGCTCAGGCCCCCAGCCGGGCGCCCCCCAGATCGGGCAGGGCGTAGACCTCGAGCGTCGTCTCCCCCGCATCGAGGCGACCTCGGATCTCGGCCTCCGACTCCTCCCGTGCGGCGGACAGCCGGCGGACGTCGTCGGCCATCGCCGCGGCGAGGACGACCACCCCGTCGTCGTCCCCGACGACCAGGTCCCCGGGGTCGACGTCGACCTCCGGGAACCGGAGTCGGACCCCGAGCGCGGCCGGCAACAGCGGATCCTTCGTCGTGCCGCGGATGCTGAGTCCGCGCGCGAAGACGGGGAAGTCGCCGGCGGCGAGGTCGGCGAGGTCGCGGACGCAAGCATCCAGGACGAGCCCGCCGAGCCCGCGGGCGGCCGCGGCGCGGGCCATGATGTCGCCGAGGTAGCCGGCGTCGTACCAGCCGCCGGTCTGCACGACGAGCACCGCACCGTGGGGTGCGGAGGCGATGGCGTGGTGCAGCGCGAGGTTGTCGCGCTGTCCGCAGAGCACCGTGAACGCCGGTCCCTCGACCCGCATCCCCCGCGCCACCGGCTTGATCCCACTGGGGAGCGGGCCGTACTGCCCGGACGCCTCGTGCGCGGTCGCGGTCGCGAGCGGGGTCACCCGGCACCGCCGGCGTCCGCCCGGACCCGGGACTGCAGGGCGTGGTAGTTCTGCTGGACGCGGGCTTCGCGCAGCGAGCTGCCGTTGCGCACGGCCGCGCGGATCGCCTCCTCGGCAGCCTCGATCTCGGCGGCGGCAGCCAGGACTCGCTCGACGTACGCGGCCGGGATGACGACGACGCCGTCACGGTCACCGACGACGAGGTCGCCGGGCTCGACCCGGACATCGCCCAGCGCGACCGGCACCTGCACGGCCTCGAGCTGCACGCGATCCTTGCCCGTGCGCATATGCACGCCGAGCGAGTAGAGGGGGTAGTCCTGCTCGGTGAGCACCCAGGAGTCCCGGCAAACACCGTTGATGACCGTGCCACCGATCCCACGCAGCCCAGCCGTGGTCGTGAGCAGGTCACCCCAGACGGTGCCGTCCATCCGGCCGGCGTTGTCCAGTACGACGATGGCACCCGGCGGCACGTCGTCGACGTAGTCGCCGACGGAGCCGGCCGGAACCGCCGCCGGCATCATGCGGATCGTGTAGGCGGGACCCCACAGGCGGGTGGCACTGCCGGCCGGGCGCAGCCCAACCGGCTGCCCGCTCAGGCCCAACCGGTCCAGCGCATCGCTGAGCGTGCTGGTACCGATCCCGGAGTCGCTCGGAAGACCGGTCACCGCTGCACCTCCACCATCGTCTCGTAACTGCGATCCATCACGCTGCTCGCGCGCTCCCCGGCGTCCAGCCGCTCGACCATCGCGGCCTCGCGGGCCGCGATCTGGTCGGCCGCCGCAAGCACGTCCTCCGCCGCCTCGGCCGGCACGACCACCACGCCACTCCCGTCGGCGAGGATCAGGTCACCAGGGCGGACCGCCACGCCGCGTACCTGTACCGGCTCGCCACAGGACACCTCCACCTGCCGCCTGCGGGCGGTCAGTGGGGTCACGCCGGCGGCGAACAGCGGGAAGTCCAGGCCCTGCGCCTCGTCCACGTCGCGGACCAGGCCCTCGACCACCACGCCACGCACTCCGACGCCGCGGGCGGCGCGCGCGAGCAGTCCGCCCCAGCCGGCGCAGGCCTCGCTGCCGCCTGCGACCACGATCACGGACCGGTCGTCGGACTGCTCGACGGCCCGGGCCCCGAGGTGGTGCGCGGGGGTCCCCTCCCCTGCCGGGCCGAGCTGCATGGGCACGGCGAACCCGGCGACCCGCCGGTCGGTCGTGACCCGGGCCAGCCCGGTCAGCACGCCCGTCCGGCCCGTGCGCTCGAGCGCGTCGGAGATGGTGCAGGTGTCATGGGCGGCGAGCCGGGCGAGCAGCTCGACCGCGCGGCCGGTCACGGTGTCCACGTCGCGAACGCCATCCCGCAGCCGGTGCCGGCCAGGGTGCGGTAGCAGGGCTCGTAGGTGGTCCAGGAGTGGGTGAGCCCGCCGAGCATCGCCCCCATCGTCACCCAGTTGCGAATCTCGGACGTGCCGCCGTCGAGGGCCGGGACGGGCAGCGTCCGCAGGCGCTCCACGTCTCCGCTCTCCAGGGCGCCCAGCACCTCCCGGTCCAGGTCTTCGTCGATGAGGTGATGAGACAGCCCACCGGAGGCCAGCACCGCGACCCGCGTGTCGTCGTCGCCGTAGGACGCGATGGCGGCGGCAAGCGCCTCGCCCAGCGCGACACAACGGCGGGGGGTCGGCTGGTTCGGCGGGTAGTAGGTGTTGATCATGAACGGCACCATCGGCCGCGGCTTGTCGAACAGCCGCTCGAACGGGAATGCGAAGGCGTGCCCGACCCCGTGCTGGCGCGGGTTGCGGCTGGACTGGGCGAGGTCGAAACGGTCGTTCAGGGTGGAGAGGAAATGGTCGGCCAGCCCCTGGTGCACCGGGTAGGTGCGGTCCTCGGCCGGGGAGTATGCCCACTCGGCGAGCTTGCGGATGTCGTTGCCGACGTGCCGGATCAGCTTGTCGGGGCTGGTCCGCCCGGTCGAGAGCACCTCGGCACCGCGGTAGACGAGCAGCGACGGGAGGTTGTCGTCCTCGATCAGCTCCTTCTGGTCGTCGCCGATGATCACCACGACGTGGGGGTCGGCCTCGGTCAGGTCCTCCCGGAGGCGGAGCATCGCGGCGTCGCAGCGGTCCCTGCGTCCGGCCCACGCCTCGGGGGTGAGGTGCCCGGCGAGGGAGTCGCCGCGCTCGGCGAGCAGCTCGTCGAAGGACCGCTTGGTGCCGTTGCGGTCCAGCAGCAGGTTGTGGCTGCGGTCGCGCTCCTCGAACAGCGGCCACGACTCGACGGGGATCGACAGCTGCGGGCTGTGCGAGGTGCCCTGCGCCAGGACGATGCGGGCCATCAGGCAGGACCTTCGGGCAGGCCCTTGTAGAGCCGGCGCGCGTTGCCCTCGAAGATCATCTGTCGCTCCTGCTCGGTCAGCCAGGAGATCTCCTCGATCACCGGCTTGAGGTCGTCGAAGTCGCGCCCGCTCGTCGGGTTCTTGGCCGAGCCGCTGCCCGGCTTCTCGGTGCCGAACAGGCACCGGTCGGGGCCGACGATGCGCAGCAGCAGTTCGAGCGAAGCCGGCTCGTGCAGGACGGTGTCGAACCAGAGCCGCCGAAGGCTGTCCTCGAACGGCTCGTGCAACTGGTCCGCCGCACCGAGGCGGGCGTGCGCCCGGGCTGCCTTCCACCGCCCGATCTGATACGGGACGGAGCCGCCGCCGTGACTGACCACGATCTTCAGGTCCGGGAAGTCCAGGAAGACACGGGACTTCGTCAGGTGCAGGACCGCGATGCTCTCCTCGGTGACGAAGTGCTCGCTGTAGGTCTCCCGCGGGCTGCGGCACGCGGCTGAGTGGATGAGGGCGGGCACATCGTGCGCGACGAGGCGCTCGTACAGCGGATACCAGTACTCGTCGCTGAGCGGGGGCGAGATGCCCAGGCCCTCGTACGGGTCCGGATTCAGCAGCACGCCGACGAAGCCGAGCTCGGTGACGCACCGGTCCAGCTCACCGAGCCACGCCGCGGACCCGGTGGTCGGGCTCTGCGGGAGGGCGGCGACGCCGCGGAAGCGGTCCGGGTACATCGCGACGGTGCGGGCGATGAGGTCGTTGTTCCACTCGACCCACCACCGGACGATGGACTCCGGCTGCTCCGAGTGCATGAGCATGTACGGCCGCGGCGAGAGCAGCTGCACGTCCGTGCCGACCGCATCCATGATCGCGACGTTCTCGTCGGCGGACTGCTTCAGCCGCTCGTCGCTGATGCCGGGCGAGCCCTTGCCGTGAGCCCCGTGGTTGGACTGCAGGTTCGCCTTGTAGACGTACAGCTCCGGCGG
>JAOPWV010000204.1 GCA_025965475.1 Frankiales bacterium
AGGAGTCCGCCGAGCGCCGCCGCGGGCAGGCTGCCCATCCCCCCGACAACGACGGCCACGAAACCCAGCAGTGCGGGAGCAAGGCCGCTGGTGGGCGTGATGCCACCCGTGGCGGAGGCGAGCAGGTAACCGACGATCGCGGCGATCGTGCCGCTGAGGGCGAAGGCGACGAGGATCACCGAGTTGGCCTTGACCCCGATCAGCCGCGCGCAGTCGAAGTCCTCGGAGGCGGCCCGCATGCCGATGCCCACCGGGGTCTTCACCAGGAACAGCCGGAGGAAGACGACGATCACCACGACCGCCGCCACCGTGACGAGGCTGTAGCCGGGCACCTGGACGGGACCGATGGTGTGCGAGGAGGCGAGCGAGGAACCCGCGGTGAGCCCGCGCGGGCTCGCACCCACCGTCGCCAGCGCGATGTTCTGCACGATGAAGCTCACGGCGAACGACGAGATGAGCATGGTGGTGGGCGTGGCGTCGCGGAGGGGTCGGAACGCGACCCGCTCGGTCACCACCGCGACCGCGATGCCCGCGAGCACCATCCCGGGGAGCAGCACATAGATCGGCTGGTCCTGGAGGAAGTAGGCGGCGTAGACCGTGGCGACGACCACCTCGCCGTACGCCATGTTCACCAGGCGCATCACCCCGAAGACGAGGGCGATGCCCAGGGCGATGAGGGCGTACAGGCTGCCCGAGCTGATGGCGTCGGCGGCGGCCTGGAGGAACGTGTTCAACGGGAACCTGCTTCGGATCGGATCACGCACAACGCGGTGCCGGGAAGGGAGCAGCGGCTGGTCACCGTCATGCGACGGCCTCCCCGGACCGGCCGGAGTACGCCTGGAAGAAGTCGCCGCGGGCGATCGCTTCCTTGGCCTGCTCCCCGGTCTGGCCCGCGGCGAGGCGGCCGCGGGCGAGCACGTGCACCTGCGAGGAGATGGACACGGCCTGTTGGACGAACTGCTCGACGAGCAGGATGCCGACCCCCTCGCCTGCGAGGCGGGCCAGGATCTTGAAGACCTCCTGCACCACCTGGGGCGCCAGGCCCATGGAGGGCTCGTCCAGCAGCAGATAGCGCGGGGAGCCAACCAGGGATCGGGCGATCATCAGCTGCTGCTGCTCACCGCCCGAGAGGAACGAGGCACGCTGGGCACGCCGGGACTGCAGGCGCGGGAACAGCGCGAGGCACTCGTCGATGCGGTCCGCTCCGGAACGACGACCGAAGGCGGCAGCCGCGAGCCGCATGTTCTCCCCCACGCTCAGGGTGCCGAAGACCCGCTTCCCCTCGGGGACGAGGGCCAGTCCGTCGCGGAAGATCCGCTCCGCCGGCTTCCCGGTGATCTCCGCTCCGTCGATCAGAACCCGTCCCGCGCTGGGGGCGACGAGTCCGCCGATGGAGTTGAGCAGCGTGGACTTCCCGGCGCCGTTCGGGCCGACGACGCTCGTCACCGCGCCGGGCTGGACGACCAGCTCCACATCCGACAGGGCGGTCCGTCGCCCGTACTGCACCTGCAGGCCTTGCACGACCAGCGCCATCTACGCCTGCTCTCTACTGTTCATCGGGCTGCTGTTCATCGGGCTCGTCACGGGGCTCATCAGGCCGCCGTCACGTCGGTGGTGCCCAGGTAGGCGGCCTGCACGGCGGGACTGGCGAAGGTCTCCTGCACGGAGCCCTGGAAGAGCAGCGATCCTTCGGCCAGGACGTAGGCGCGCTCGCAGACCGACTCGACGAAGCGCATGTCGTGCTCCACGACGAGCACCGCGGTCCCCTCCGCGCGAGCGGCCCGCAGGCTCTGCTCGAACTCCTCCGTCTCGACCTCGGACAGGCCGGCGGCCGGCTCGTCGAGCATCAGGAACTGCGGCCGCGTCGCGAGGGCCCGCGCGAGGACCACCCGCTGGGTGACGCCCTGCGGCAGGCCCTGGCACCGGCGGTGCCGCAGACCCTCGAGCTCGAGCGACCCGAGGAGCTCGTCCGTCCGACGCACCACCTCGGCCTTGTCCACCCCGAGCGACAACGCGCCGAGCTGGACGTTCTCCTGCACGCTCAATCCCGTGAACAGACGGGACCCCTGGAAGGTGCGATGCACGCCCAGGCGGGCCCGGCGACCCGGATCGAGTTTGGTCAGGTGGCGGTCGTCGATGCGTACCTCCCCCGAGCCGGGCGGGAGGAAGCCGCTGAGTACGTCGAGCAGCGTCGTCTTGCCGGCCCCGTTGGGGCCGATGAGCCCCACCGCCTCGCCGGCGGCAATCTCGAGGCTCACCCCCCGGAGGGCGTGGACACCGCCGCGGTGGACCGACACTTCCGAACAATGCAGGACTGGCACAACTTCTCCTGGGGGATCAGCGGATCGAGAACGGGCGCCGGAGCGCCCACCGCCGTCCGGGACGCGGGGAAGGTCCCGGACGGCGGTGCCACGCCGGGCCGTACTACGGGGCCGGGACGACCTTGGGCTGGACGATCCCGACGAACTTCGGCTTGCCGGCGTCGATCTGCATGATCGTCACGTCGATGGCGCCCTGGGTTCGCGCATGCGACTGGGCGCTGTAGCTCACCGGCCCGATCAGCAGCTTCTCGTCCTTGAACGACTCGAGGGCGGCGACCAGCTTCGTGCCGTCGGTCGTGCCCGCCTTCTCGATGCCCTTGGCGAGCGCCTCGACGGCGCTGTAACCCGGCAGCGTGAAGGAGGTGAAGGGCACCGAGCCCATCTCGGTACGGACCTTCGCGATCAGCGCGTTCGCCTCGGGGCGCGGGTCGTCACCGTAGAGGCTGCCGTACGCCGGGAAGTAGACGTCGGACAGCTGACCGGCACCCTTCGGGCCGAGCCAGAAGTCACCGTCCCACGTGACGCTACCGAGCAGCGGGGACGTGACACCCGCGGCGCGGATCTGGCGAACGGCGGTGGTCAGGCCAGGCGGGTAGGAGCAGATGTTGATGGCGTCGTACTTGCCCTGCGAACCGCGCAGCTTGCTGACCTGCGCCTGGATCGACGTGTCGGCGTTGTTGAAGCTGTCCTCCTCCGAGACCGTGCCACCGAGCTTGGTGAAGGCGGACTTGAAGTAGTCGCAGACCGACTTGCTGTACTCGATCGAGTTGTCACGCAGCTGGTAGACCTTCTTGTAGCCGAGCTTGTCGTAGGCGTACTGGGCCATGGCCGCGGCCTCCACGTTGGTGGCGACGCCCATCGAGAAGCCCATCGGCAGCAGGCGCGGGTCACCCGCGCGCGGCGAGCCGGCACACAGGTTCATCGCGACCACGCCGCGCTTCTGCGCCACCTGGGCGGCGGGCAGGCCGTAGTCGAAGTCGCAGTCCACGAGCAGGACCTGGGCGCCCTTGTTCAGCACGGTCTCGGCAGCGGCAGCACTCTTGGCGAAGTCGGTCTGGGAGTCCTCCCAGACCAGCTTGATCTGCTTCCCCCCGATGCCGCCCTTGGCGTTGATGTCCTTGATCGCGGCCTGGGCGGCGATCATGGCGGGCCCGCCGTAGAAAGTCTGCCCGCCGGTCTTCGCAACCGCCGCACCGATGATGACCTCGTTGGTGGAGGAGGCGGCCGCCTTTCCGGAGCCACTGTCAGCGGTCTTCGCGGCCGAGTTGCCGCAGGCCGCGGTGGCTGTGAGCATGGCGACGGCTGCGACGGTGAGCCCCCACCGACTTCCCCGGAGCATGGTCATGTTGGCCTTCCTGTTGGAGGTACACGGTTGGACGGGTCGTGCCAGTGGGTCGTCACACGGCAGGGACGGCAGGGCCGGTGTGTTCGGCCTGCCGCGCGGAGATAGAGGCGTCCCAGCCGAAGCGGCGCTCGTAGCGCCCGGCGAGGTCGACAAGACGCGCGTCGTCGAAACGGCGGCCGACGAGCATCGCGCCGACCGGGAGTCCGTCCACCGTGCCGACCGGCAGCGTGATGGCCGGATGTCCGGTCATGTCGAACGCCGCGCAGTTGCCGAGCGGCTCCCAGCCCCGCAGTGCCTTCTCGGCGAGGCCGAGGCCGGGCTCGTGGCGGAACGCCGGGTAGGGCGTGGTCGGCAGCAGCAGCACGTCGTACTGCGCGAGGGCGGCGTCGTAGGCCGCGCGCAGCCAGGGCCGCTGGTTCTGGGCAGCGGCGTAGACGGCCCCGGAGTAGTTCTGCCGCAGGTGCTCCCCGAGCAGCGTCACGAGCTTGATCTGCGGGGGCAGTTCCTGGCCGCGGGTGCGCAGGCCCTGGTTCAGGGCCAGCGCCAGTTCGGGCGAGTAGCGGCCGCCGGCGTGGTAGCCGTTGCCCCCGCCCTGCAGCAGGGCCGCCATCCCCTCGATGAAGCCGGCGAACGCGATGCCGCCGCCGGTCAGGTGCGCCGGGACGCTCACCTCCTCCACGACCGCGCCGGCCGCCGCCAGCTTCGCGGCGCAGTCGCGGACGACTGCCGAGTTCGCCTTCCGCAGGTCGTCATCCTCGGAGAAACCCTCGACCAGCAGGCCGACGCGCAGCCCGTCGAAGCCGGTCTCCTCGGACGCCAGCGCCCGCTGCAGCGCGTCGCCGTCCCAGACGACGCCTGCCTGGCGCGGGTCGCTCGGGTGGGGACCGGCCATGCTGGCCAGCAACCGTCCGAGCGTGCCGGCCGAGCGCGCCATCGGTCCGACGTGGTCGAACGTCGCGTCGATACCCGCGATGCCCGTGTACGGCACCAGCGAGTGGGTCGGCTTGAGCCCCAGCACGCCACACCAGGCGGCGGGGACGCGGATGCTGCCACCCTGGTCGCAGCCGATGGCCCCATCGACGACGTCGCCGTAGTACAGGGCCGCGGCGGAGCCACCGGAGGAGCCGCCGGCGCTGCGCCCGAGCGCGAACGGGTTCGCGATCTCGCCGTAGGAACTGGTGTCACCGCCGCCCGAGAAGGCGAAGTCATCCATGTTGGTCACGGCGACGATCTCGGCACCGTCCCGCAGTAGCCGCTCGACCACCACGCTGTCGATGCTGGGTGTGAACCCCCGCAGCACAGTGGAGCCGGCGGTCATGGGGACACCGGCGATCGCGACGGAATCCTTCACGGCCAGGCGAAGCCCGGCGAGCGGTCCGTCGTTGCCGTCCTGCTTCACCCGGCACCAGCGCACGACGGCGTTGAACGGGTCCTCCCCCTGCAGCGGCCGGCGGCCCGGCACCCGGACGGTCGGCGCTTGGGCCGCACCCTCCGATACCGCGCCGTCCAGAGCCCAGGCCTGGTCGAGTCCGCTCGCGTCGACCCCGTCCAGAACGGCAAGCACCGAGTTCGACAGCAGGGCGTACTGATCCAGCTCCGCCTCGGTGAGCCGGAACCACCCGACCCGGTCGGCGATCGCGGCGAGTTCGGACTTGCTGATCCTGTTGAGCACGGAAGCCCTTTCGCGGGTGCCGGAGTTTCAGACTGACTGATCGGTACGGCGCGTGAGTCTGCGGAGCGCCTTCATCACCTGTCAACGGTGGGAACACGATCGAGACGAGGTCGTGTCCTGAGCCGTTTCCCCTGCTAGAAGCCGTCTCCCGCGTCGAGCTGGGGGGCCATTGAGAGCACCTCTGCGGCAAACCGCTCGAGCTGCTCCTTCCACTCCGAGATCTGGCCGCTCGGGGTGTCCAGGTGCACGGTGATGTGGCTGTAACCGTGGTCGGCGTACTCCTGCAGGTCGCTCAGCACCTGCTCCGCGGAGCCGGTCAGCATCGGCCTTGTGCCGCCGAACCGCGAGGCGATCTCGCTGTCGTCGCACAGCCGGATCGTGCAGAAGCCGCCGAGCCGGAAGTCCGAGAGGTCGCGACCGAGACGCTCGCCCTCGCGCTTGACCTCCTCGCGCAGGTGGTCCATCTTCTCCGGCCTGCCGTGCGCGTCCAGGAACATCGGGTAGAGCCCCGTACACAGCTTGGCCGCGCGCCTGGCCGCCGCCTTCGTCATGCCGCCGTACCAGATGGGCGGGTGAGGGCGCTGCACCGGCTTCGGGTCCATGGACACGTCACCGAACTGGAAGTGCTTGCCCGCGTAGGAGATCCACGGCTCGGTCCAGGCCAGCTTCATGATCTCGATGCACTCCTCGGTGACGCTGCCCCGGTGCTCGAACGAGGCGGACATCGCCTCGAACTCACCGAGCTCCCAGCCGACGCCGACGGCCATGATCACGCGGCCACCCGACAGCACGTCGATGGTCGCCATCTCGTGCGCCGTGCTCAGCGGGTGCCGGTAGGGCGCGATGTGCACCGAAGGCGCGAACCGCAACGTCGTGGTCCGCGCCGCGATGGCCGCCATCGTGGTCGGCACGTCAAGCAGGTTCGGCCGATCGGGGTAGGCGCGCTTGCCCGAGGAGTTCGCCGTGTGCTCGCCGATACTGACCCGCTCCGTGACGACGTGGTCGGACAGCCACACCGAGTGGAACCCGAGCGCCTCGGCGCGGATTGAGTCCTCGATCGGGTGCATGTCCTCCACGTCGAGGCGAAGGAGCTGGGCGTCCCCCGCATCGTCCCGGGTCATCAGACCGTGCGTCGTCAGGGTGAGGCCAAAGTCCATGCTGTTCTCTTCCGTCTCGATGGTGTGGGGGCGAAGCGCGTTAGGAGGCGCTGTGTGCTTGGCAGGCAAGCATCACGTCGTCCTCACTGAAGGGCTGGGCGAGCTCAGAGACCACCAGGCCGTCCCGCAGGACGAGCACCCGATGGCACAGGTTCGCCAGCTGCTCGTAGTCGGTGGAGCAGACGACCACGGAGGTACCGGCCTCGGCCGCCTCGGTGACGAGGCCGAGGATCTCGCGTCGGGCGGCCGCGTCGACGCCCTGTGTGGGCTCATGCAGCAGCAACACCTCGGGCTGTTCGCCGAGCCACTTGGCGATGAGGACCTTCTGCTGGTTACCGCCGCTGAGGGCGCCGGAGGGCAGCTCCGGCGCGAGCGGGCGTACCGCGACGCGTTGCATGGCTGCCAACGCGCTGCTGCGCTCGGCCTTGCGGTCGATGACGCGCAACGCCCGCCCGCGGGCGACCGTGGGGTGGCTCATGTTCTCCCGCGAGCTCGCCTGCAGCCACAGGCCTTCCTCCTTGCGGTCGGCCGGCACGAGCACCACGTGGTCAGCCAGTGCCTCCCGGACCGTGTCCCCGACCGGCTTGCCGTCCCCGGCCTCGACCTCTCCGTCCGTCCGGGGCCGGGAGCCACCTAGCGTGTGGATGAGCTCGTCCTGACCCATGCCCGCGAGTCCGGTGACACCGAGGATCTCGCCTTGATGCAGCTCCAGGTCTACCGGTCCGAGTCCCTGGGCCTGCAGCGCCCGGGTACGCAGCCGAACGGCCGGTGCCGGCGGGGGCGCGATCGCCGGGTAGAAGTCGTCCAGATCCCGACCGAGCTGCAGCCGGACCAGCTCTCGGGCGGAGCTCTCGCTGGTCGTGACGGTGTCCACGACCCGGCCGTCGCGCAGGATGGTGCAGCGATCGGTGACGTCCAGCACCTCGCTCAGCTTGTGGCTGACGAAGATGACGCTTGAACCGGTGGCGGCGACGTGGCGCATCACCGCGATGACCCTCTCGGCCTCGGCCGGACCGAGGTAGGCGGTCGGCTCGTCCAGGACGAACACCTGGTCCGAGGTATCGCGGTCCAGCTGGCGAATCGCCCGCACGATGGCGACGATCGCCTGGTCAGCCGGGTGCAGCTCCCCCACCGGACGCTCCGGGTCAACGTGGCTGTCGAAGCGTGCCAGCGCCTCGACGGTGTCCCGGCGGGCCGCCCGCCAGTCGACCCGGCCGAACGACCGGGTCCGGTAACCGTCGGAGATACCCACGTTCTCGGTGACGGTCATCGAGCCGACAAGCCCGAGGTCCTGGTGGATGATCGCGATGCCGTGCTGCTGCATGTCGCGCACCGGCAACGGGAGTTCCTCGCCGAACACGCTGAGCCGCCCGGTATCCGGAGCATGGTAGCCGCCGAGGATCTTGATCAGCGTCGACTTGCCCGAGCCGTTCTGACCAAGCAGGCCGTGGACCTCGCCGCGCCGGACGACGAGGTCGACGTCGCTCAACGCGGGAACCCCTCCGAAGTGCTTGGACACCCCGTGCAGCTCGAGGGCGACAGCCTCACGGTCAGCCACGGTTCCGCCTGCCGGCGACGATCGCGAGCGACACCGCGAGGACGAGAGCCACACCGTTGAAGACGTCGGACACCCAGGCGGGGACCCCGAACAGCTGGAGGCCGGTGATGCCCACGACGAGCAGGTACAGGCCCGCCACGGTGCCGAACGCGTTGTAACGCCCGACCTTGATCGTCGTGGCGCCGAGGAAGACGGCGGCGAACGGCGGCAGCAGGTAGGCGGAGCCGATGCCAGGGTCGATCGCGCCGAGCGAGCCGGCGAGCAGGATGCCGGCAAGCGAGGACAGCGCCGCGGAGGACACGAACGCGCCGATGCGCACCCAGTCCACCCGAACACCGGCCAGCCTGGCGGACTCGCGGCTGCCACCGATGAACAGCAGTCGGCGGCCGAGCGGCGTGCACTCGTAGACGAACCAGAGGACGAGCACGAGCAGCCACGCGTAGTAGGTGAGCAGCGGCAGGCCGAACAGCTCCGTGTTGACCACGCTGGACAGCGCCTGCGGGTAGGTGTCCACCCGCCGCCCGTCCGTGATGGCGAACGCCGCGCCGGACAGCGCGGTGAGCATGCCCAGCGTCGCGATGAACGCGTCGACCCCGACCTTGACGACGAGCAGGTCGTTGACGAACCCGGCCACCATGCCCAGCGCCAGGACCAGCACCACGGCCAGTAAGGCCGGTACACCCGCGCCCGTGAGCACGCCCAGCAGGCAGGCGCTGATGGTCATGACGTTGGCGATGGAAAGGTCGAAGTCGCCGGTGCGCAGCGGGATGCTGGCGGCCAACGCCAGGATGAGAACGACGGCCTGCGAGTTGACCATCACCTGGAAATTGCCGATGGTCGCGAAGGTCTGCGGCAACAGGACACAGAAGGCGA
>JAOPWV010000052.1 GCA_025965475.1 Frankiales bacterium
CACAACGCGCTGATGCTCAGCACGCAGTACACGACTTTCAGCGTGGCGCGCGCCTACCTCGGCGTGAACGCCGAGCGGGCCTTCTGGACGGTGGACTTCGGCACGTCCTGACCCCGCTCACCCCATCAGGCCATCTTGTGTGCTCACTCCGGCAGCCGCCCAGGAGGAGACTCATGACCACTTCGCGCGCGCTCCGGCACGTCCGGTGGGGCCTGCCGCTGCTGATCCTCGGCGTCCTGCCGCTCGCCGCCGGCGGGCTGCAGGCCTCCGCGGCGCTCCAGCAGCACGCTGCATCGCACGGCGTCGTGGCTCCGGCCGCCCTGCTCGCCGGGCCGATCCGCACCGGTGTGTACCGGGCTGACGACGGAGGCACCTACTACGTCCGCGTCATCGGCGACCAGGTGTGGTGGGCCGGCGAGAGCGCCGACGGCGGCCGCAACTTCACCAATGTCTTCCACGGCACCGTCATCGGCAGCACCGGCATCTACGGCGACTGGGCGGACGTTCCCAAGGGGCGCAACGCCCATGCCGGCAAGCTCAGGCTAGAGATCAACTCGCCCACGTCGTTCACGGCCACCGCGAAGACCGGCGGATTCGGGGGAAGCCACTGGACGGCCCGGTAGACACGGCCCGCTAGACACGGCCCGCTAGACACGGTCCGCTGGACACGGCGCGAGCCGGCGGCGTCAGCGGATGACGCCGGCCCGCATCGCCAGCGCGACCATCTCGGCCCGGTCGCCGGTGCCGAGCTTGCGCGCGATCCGCGCCAGGTGACTCTTGACCGTGAGGGCCGACAGGCCCAGGAGCTCGCCGATCTGCTTGTTCGACTGGCCGTCCGCAACGAGTCGCAGGACCTCGATCTCCCGAGCGGACAACTCGGACACGCCGCTGTCGACCGGGCTGCCGCGCAGGCCGGCCGCGAGCAGGGACGCGACGGCCGGGTCGGCGTACACGCCGCCGTCGAGCACCCGTCGTACGCCGTCGGCGACGACGACGGGGGAGGCGGACTTGAGTAGGTAGCCCTGGGCGCCGGCGACGAACGCGGCCCGCACGCTGTACGGGTCGTCCGCGGCGGACAACACGACGAGGCGCTGCCAGCCGGCCGCGCGCAGGTCGGCGAGCAGGTCGAGGCCGGAGCCGTCGGGGAGCCCGAGGTCGAGGACACAGAGCTCGCGCGGGCCCGACAGGTTCGCGCGGGCACGGGCCTCACCGATCGTGGCCGCCTCGACCACCTCGCGGGCGCCCATCATCTTGAGCCGCGCCACCATCGACTCGCGCACCAGCGGGTGGTCGTCGACCACCATGGCGCTGAACCCCGGCGTGTCCGCCGCCCCGGCCTGAACGGGGATGCCGTCGATCGCGGTCTCCAGACGGGCTGTCATGTGCGTGCTCCAGGTGCGTCGGGTGGCTCGCTCAGCGGGCCGATACATGTCTGTCGGCCGGACCCCTGGCTCCCTGTAGGAGTCTTCGGGGCAAGATTCACCCGACCGGCCCAGCACCCGTTCGTGCGGCTGCAGTACTCCGATCGGGCGACATGGCTGAAGTTGAGGCTTCACTATGCCGAGGATGGGCCGAAGAGATCAACGACGACACCGCCATGCAGCCTGACAGGAGTCCGCTTTGACCGGTTCGACGGCTGCGCGCCGCTGGGGCAGCCCCGTGCCCCGCGTGCGGCTCGTCGCGGCCGTCAGCGGCGTGGCCGCGGTGGCGCTCTGCCTGGTCGACGGCTGGGGACAGGTGGCCTGGTGGGCACCGTTGCTGCTTGCGGCCGTCGTCGCGCTGTCCGAGGTGGCCGTCGTCCATCTGCAGTTCGGCCGCCAGCGGTGGACGTTCTCCCTCACCGAGGGCGCGCTCGGCGCCGCCTGGGTCGGCGCCACCGGCTCCTGGTCGGTCGCGGCGGTGGTCGTCGGCGTCGCCATCGCCCAGTGGGTGCGTCACCAGCCCCGTGTGAAGGTCGAGTTCAACCTCGCCCAGTTCGCGCTCGCCACGGCGGCCGGCTCGGTCGTCGCCGCCCAGCTCGGCGGCCACATCCCGGGCGCCGTCGCCGGCATGGCCGCGTTCTTCGTCGTCAACCACACCCTCGTCGGCGTCGCGGTCTCCCTGACCACCCGCCGCCGGCTGCTGCCGCTGATCGCGTCCAACGCGCTGCTCGCCGCCGTGCACACCGCGGGGAACTCCTCGATCGGCCTGCTCGCGGCGTTCCTGGCCACGACCGCGCCGCTCGGCCTGTTCGGTCTGCTCGTCCCGCTCGCGCTGCTGTGGTCGTCGTACGACCAACAGACGCGGCGTACGGCAGAGGCGCGGCTGTTCGCCGAACTGGCCCGCGGCCAGGAGCAGGCCAGCGGCCGCTCCACCGACGTGTCGGCGCAGGTCGTCGTGACCGCGGCCGCCCGGCTGCTCGGCGGCGCGGACGTCGAGATGGTCCTGCTCGCCGCGGACGGCCCGGTGCGCTACGCCGGCGACGAGAGCGGGGTGCCCGAGCGGCACCGGGTCGACCCGGACGCGTTCGACGAGCCGTGGGTGCTGCGTGCGCTCGGCGCCCGCGGCGTCGAGACCGGGACCCAGGACGGCCGGCCCTGGTGCACGGCCGTGCTCGGTGAGCCCGAGGCGCCGCTCGCCGTACTGCGGGCCCGGCGCCCGCGCGACTCGGCCGGTTTCGGGCGCCGCGAGACGCGGCTCGCCGAGGTGCTCGTCGGGCAGGCTGAGACGTGGCTGTCGGTGAGCGACCTGTCGGCCAGGAACCGCGCCACCACGCAGCAGGCGGAGGACGCGGGTCAGGCGGCCCGGCAGCTGGGCGACATGGGTGCGGCGACCGCACCGGCGCTGCTCGTGCTGCGCGAGTCGGCCGACCGGCTGGTCCGGCTGGCGGGCAGTGCAGGTAGTGCCGGCGGCGTGGACGACATCGTGGAGGAGCTGCACCAGGTGGAGCGGGCGGTCGCCTCGCTGCTGGGTGCCATCGCGTTGGCCGCAGAGCCCGACCTGGTGGCGATGACCGGTGGCGCGGGCGCGGCGGAGGTTCCCACATCCGCCAACCGGTCGGCCGACTGGACCACGACGGGCGTGCTGCGCTGACATGACCGGCCTGTCCCCGCGCCGGAGCCGCGTCCCGCTCGTCGTGTGGGCGGGTGCGCTCTCGTCCGGCGCGGTACTGGCGGTGACCGGGGTGACAGCGCTCGTGCTGCAGCAGCGCGGCCTCCTGTCCGGAGGGGCCGTGGAGGCGCTGGTGCTCGGCGGCCTGGCGGGCCTCGGCGTGGCGGTCGCGCAGGTCGCGGCCGGCTTCCGGCTCGCGGCCGGTCTGCGCGGACTGCACTCGGACGCGGCGCAGCGGCTTCGGGACCCCTCTGCGCCACTCGGCCGGCCGGCCCGCCGGCGGCTGAGCGCGGTCGCAGGCGCCGCCGAGCTGGCCGACCTCGCGCGCGTGCTCGACGCGCTGCACCTGCGGGTGCGGGTCGGCGACGAGGTGGGGGAGCGGCACCGCCGGGACGCCGAGACCGTGGGCGCCGGGATGTTCGAGCTGGTCTCGGGTCTGGTGGCGGCGGAAGAGGGCGCCCGGGGGCAGCTGGCCGCCGAGCTGCACGACACGGTCGCCCAGTCCCTGATGATCGCGCGCGGACTGCTGGCGACCCATCCGAGCACGCCGACCGAGATCGCCCGGCTCGCCGACTACGTCGAGGACGCCGAGGAGCAGGTGCGCGCCGTCATGGCGCGGACCCGCCCGCCCGCGCTGCGTGAGGGGGACCTGGCGTCCGCGGTGAGCAACCTGTCGGCCGACATGCTCGCCCGCTACGGCCTGACCGTGCACGTCAGCTGGCCGGAGGCGCCGTACCCGCTGCCCCTTGCCTCCGCGGTCACCGTCTACCGGTTCTTCCAGGAGGCCCTGCTCAACGTCGTCAAGCACGCCGACGTCGACGACGCGTACGTCGCGCTGCGGGTCGACGACGAGGTCGTGTTCGCGGAGGTGCGGGACGAAGGCCCGGGCTTCGAGCCGCAGGACGTCCGTCCGGACCGCGGCCGGCACGTGGGCCTCGGGCTGCTGCGCGAGCGGGCCCGCCTGTCGGGCGGTCAGGTCGACGTCGTCAGCGCCACGGGTCAGGGGACGACGCTGAGCCTGCGGCTGCCGCGGCCGGCGGGTCCCCAGGCGGTGCCGGGGCCGGCGGGCGTGCCGGTCCAGCGGGACCGGCTGAACGTCTAGCGGGTCGGCAGCGCCGCGACGCCCGGCGGCGGCATGCCGGCCGTCGCGCAGAGCAGGTCGCACCAGGCGTGCAGGTGCTGGCCCAGATCGAGCGTCTGATCCTCGGCGGGCAGGGCGGTCCAGGAGGCCCGGATCTCCACCTCGCTCGTCTCGTCGGGCTCCTCGAGGCTGCCGAACCGGGACGACAGGGTGCGGGTGACCGTCCCGCCAGCGGCCGTGTGCAGGGCGCCCCGGTCGGTCAGCGACTCGGTCAGCCAGCTCCAGCCCACCTGGGCCAGCGCGGGATCGGCGCCCATCTCCGACTCCACGTCCGCCGACACGAACGCCACGATGCGGGTGTCACCCCGCCAGCCGTCCTGGCCGGCCGGATCGTGCAGGACGACGAACCGGCCGCTGGCCACCTCGTCCCCGCCGCGGCTGACCTCGGCGGCGATGGCTGCCGAGTACGGCGCGAGCTTGCGGGGCGCCGGCACCTCGTGCAGGACCAGGCCTGGCCGGGTGGCCTTGTCGACGGCCGCCGTCAGCGTGGCCAGGGCGGCGCGGAAGGTCTCCGGCGCGGAGGGTGGCTCGAGCTGCACGGTCACCGGCCGACCGTACGACCCGAAGCGTCGTACGGCGGTGGGACGCGCCGACCTAGGCTGCGCGCGTGTCGGTCCTGCTCGCTCTCCTGTCCAGTGTCCTGTGGGGCACCGCGGACTTCGTGGGCGGTACGGCGGCCCGCCGGCTGCCGCTCGTCACCGTCCTCGGGCTGTCACAACTGACCGCGTTGGTCCTGCTCGTGCCGTTGGCCACGCTGACCGGAGGGTTCGGCGGCTGGGCGGACGTCGTGCTGTCGGGCGTGCTCGCCGGCCTGTCCGGGGTGCTGGCGCTCGCGGCGTTCTACCGGGCCCTGTCCACCGGGACCATGGGCGTGGTGGCGCCGGTGGCCGCGCTCAGCGTCCTGGTGCCGATCATCTTCGGGCTGGCGCGCGGGGAGCAGCCGAGCGCCGTGCAGATCGCCGGGATGGTGGTCGCGGTCCTCGGCATCGTGCTGGCGAGCGGTCCGGAGCTGTCCGGGGGACGGGACGCGGTCCGGCCGCTGCTGCTGGCGGCGTTGTCGGCCGTCGGGTTCGGCGCGGTGCTGGTCCTGCTCGCCGACGGCACCACCACGGGATCGGGCGACGCGGTGGTGCTGACGCTGCTGACCATGCGCCTGACGTCGGTGCTGATCCTCGGCGGTCTGTTCCTCACGGTCGTACGGCGGCGGCGGGAGCGGATGCGGATCCGCCGCGCCGACGTGCCGCTGCTCATGCTGGTCGGGCTCGGCGACGTCGGGGCGAACGCCACCTACGCGGTGGCCGCCCGCTCCTCGCTGGTCAGCGTCGCGGCGGTACTGGCGTCGCTGTACCCGGTCGTGACCGCACTGCTCGCCTTCCGCCTGCACGGGGAACGGCTGGGTGCTGTGCAGGTCGCCGGCGTCGCCGCCGCGGTCGGGGGCGTGGCGATGCTCGCCGGGGGCTGACGGTCAGCTCAGGTCAGGCAGCCTGGGCGCCGACAAGCACGGGCTCGTCCACCTGGACATGGCCGAGCACGAGCGCGAAACCGCACATGCCGCAGGCGACGTCGAGACAGTCGAACCCGTGACCGTCCTCGCACGGCGGCGCGTCGAACACCTGCTCGTCCTGGCACTCGGGGCACCAACGGAACTCGGACTGCATGAGACCACCTCCTCTTCGCGGACGACAGTGCCAGCCGGGTCGGACATTTCCGTGCAGGCGCGCCGGAGGTAGCCCGGCTGTGGCGCTGCAGCTGGCCCGAGGGGCCGTGACGGCGCATGGGACGATCGGCCCGATGAGTGACGAGAGCAGCCCCCGCCCGGCGTACGACTCGGCCTTCCTGCGTGCCTGCCGGCGGGAGCCCGTGCCGCACACGCCGGTGTGGTTCATGCGGCAGGCGGGCCGCGCGCTGCCCGAGTACCGCAAGCTGCGCGAGGGCACCGCGATGCTCGACAGCTGCATGCGCCCGGACATGGTCACCGAGATCACCCTGCAGCCGGTGCGTCGGCTCGGCGTCGACGCGGCGATCTTCTTCAGCGACATCGTCGTGCCGCTGAAGGCGATCGGCGTCGACCTCGACATCGTGCCCGGCGTCGGCCCCGTCGTCGCCGAGCCGTTCCGCACGGCACGCGACCTGGACCGGCTGCCCGTGCTGACGCCCGAGCACGTGCCGTACATCACCGAGGCGGTCCGCGCGCTCGTCGGCGAGCTCGGCGCGACACCGCTCATCGGCTTCGCCGGGGCGCCGTTCACCCTCGCCAGCTACCTCGTCGAGGGCGGCCCGTCGCGCAACCACGCTCGGACCAAGGCGCTGATGTACGGCGAGCCGGAGCTGTGGTCCCAGCTGCTCGACCGGCTGGCCGACATCACGCTCGCCTTTCTGCGGGTGCAGATCGACGCGGGTGCGAGCGCCGTCCAGCTCTTCGACTCGTGGGTGGGCGCGTTGCCCGCCCAGGACTACCGCGCCTTCGTCCAGCCGCACTCCGCCCGGGTCCTCGCCGGCGTGGGTGATGTCCCGCGCATCCACTTCGGCGTCGGCACCGGCGAGCTGCTGCACGACATGGGCGCCGCCGGCGCGGACGTCGTCGGTGTCGACTGGCGGGTGCCGCTGGACGAGGCCGTACGCCGCATCGGCCCGGGCAAAGCCCTCCAGGGCAACCTCGACCCGACGCTGGTGTTCGCGCCGGACGACGTCGTACGGCGCAAGGTGCACGAGGTACTTGTGGCCGGCAAGGCCGCCGAGGGGCACGTGTTCAACCTCGGGCACGGCGTGCTGCCCGAGACCGACCCGGACGTCCTCGCGCGGATCGTCGACCTGGTGCACGCCGGCGTCTGACCCGCCCGCCTAGGCTCGCCGCCGTGACAGCTCCGCTCCCGAACGTCGTCGTGGTCGGCGGCGGACTGGCCGGTCTCGCGGCCGCCCTCGAGCTGCGCGGCCGGGCCCACGTCACCGTCCTGGAGTCGGGCAGCCGGCTCGGCGGCAAGGTCCGGGTGAGCGACGTCGGCGGTCTGCCGGTCGACGAGGGGGCGGACGCGATGCTCCGCCGGGTGCCGCACGGCGTGCGGCTGGCACAGGATGCCGGGCTGGGCGACGAGCTCGTGTCGCCCGCGGCTGGCCAGGCCTTCCTGCTCAGTCGGGGCGAGCTGCGGCCGTTGCCCAGCGGCACCGTGATGGGCGTGCCGGCAGACCTCGCGGCGCTGGCCCGCAGCGAGGTCCTGTCGGCCGCCGGCCTGGCCCGGGTGCCGCTCGACCTCGTGCGGCCGGGCCCTGCGACGGTCGAGGACGTGTCGGTCGGCGAGTTGGTGGCGCGCCGGCTGGGTCGCGAGGTCGTCGAGCGGCTGGTGGATCCGCTGCTCGGCGGGGTCTACGCCGGGCGCGCCGACCTGCTGTCCCTGCAGGCCACGCTGCCCCAGCTCGTCGAGCCGCTGGCCCGCAACCGGTCGCTGGTCCTGGCCGCCCGCGACGCCCGCGGTACGCCGAGTCCGGGACCGGTCTTCGCCGGGCTCCCCGGCGGCCTCGGCCGGCTGCCGCAGGCGGTGGCGGTCGCCTCGGGCGCGCAGGTGCGACTGCGCACGACCGTCCGCGCGCTGATCCGCACCCCGGACGGATGGCGGCTCGTCATCGGATCGGCCGCCGAGCCGGCGTACGTCGACGCGGACGCGGTGGTGCTCGCGGTCCCGGCCGCGCCGGCGGCCCGGCTGCTGCGCGACGTGGCACCGCACGCCGCTGCCGACCTCGGCGGGATCGACTACGCCAGCGTCGCGATCGTCACCCTGGTGCTCGCCGGGCCGCCGCCGGGGGAGGGCAGCGGCTACCTGGTTCCGGCGGTCGAGGGGCTGACCACGAAGGCGGTGACGTTCACCAGCCGCAAGTGGGGGGCCTATCCGGGCGACGTCACGGTGCTCCGGGCCAGCATCGGGCGGTACGGCGAGGAGGTCGACCTGCAGCGCGACGATGCCGAGCTGGTCGAGCTCGTCCTGGAGGAGCTCGCGCTCGTCCTCGGTCCGGTCGGGCCGCTCGTTGACAGCCGCGTGGTGCGCTGGGGGGGTGGCCTGCCCCAGTACGCCGTCGGCCATCTGGACCGGGTCCTGCGCATCCGCGCGGCCGTCGGGCAGCTGCCGGGCCTGGCCGTCGCGGGCGCGGCGTACGACGGCGTCGGTGTCCCGGCGGTCATCCGCAGCGGGCGTGAGGCGGCCGCCGCCGTACTGCTCCACAATGGTGGGCATGACCGAGACACGCGCTGAGTCGACCAAGGCACGCGAGCTGAACGACCAGCTGCTCTACACGATGTACAGCGTCTTCCGGGCGACGACGCCCGTGGCCGACGAGGACCGGGCGGCCCTGGGCGGCGAGGGGCAGGCGTTCCTCGACGCGGCCCTGGAGAAGGGCGTCTACACCCGGGGCACCTACGACGTCAGCGGCTTCAAGGCCGAGGCGGACCTGCTGATCTGGTGGACCTGCCCCGACATCGACGTGCTGCAGGACGTCTACAGTCGCTTCCGCCAGACCCGGCTCGGCCGGCACCTGACGCCGGTGTGGTCGAGCGTCGGGCTGCACCGCCCGGCGGAGTTCAACAAGAACCACATCCCGGCGTACGTCCGCCGCGAGGACCCGAAGAAGTACGTCTGCGTGTACCCGTTCAACCGGTCACTCGAGTGGTACCTGCTGCCGGACTACGAGCGCAAGGGCATGCTCGCCGACCACGGGATCATGGGCCGCGAGTACGAGGACGTGCGGGCCAACACGGTCGCGGCGTTCGCCCTCGGCGACTACGAGTGGCTGCTCGCCTTCGAGGCCGACGAGCTGCACCGGATCGTCGACGCCATGCGGCACCTGCGCAGCGCGCGGGCCCGGCTGCACACGAAGCTGGAGACGCCGTTCTTCACCGGCGGCCGCAAGAACATCGCGGACATCGTGAGCGCCCTGCCGTAAACGGCGCCCGCCCGCGCACGCTGTTGCGTCCGGGCGATCGTGGCTCCCGAGCCACGATCAGCCGGACGCACGGCGTCGGGTGACGGCTACTCGGCCGGTTCGAGGCGCAGCGAGACGCTGTTCATGCAGTAGCGGTCGCCGGTCGGAGTCTGCGGCGCGTCCTCGAACACGTGCCCGAGGTGCGAGCCGCAGTGGGCGCAGAGCACCTCGACGCGCCGCATCCCGAGGGAGTTGTCCTCGCGCAGGATGACCGCGTCCTGCTCGGTCGGGGCGTAGAAGCTCGGCCACCCGCAGTGCGAGTCGAACTTGGTGTCGGAGCGGAACAGCTCGTGCCCGCAGGCCCGGCAGGAGTAGACACCCTCGGTCTTGGTCTCGTTGTACTCGCCGGTCCAGGGCCGCTCGGTACCCGCCTGCCGGAGGACGGCGTACTCCTCCGGGGTCAGCTCGCTGCGCCACTGCTCGTCGGTCTTCTGCACGGGATAGGTCATGTCGTGATCAGCGCGCGGCGCCCCCCGGGTGTTCCGCCCGGTCCTGCTCGCCGAGTGTCGAGCTGCGACCCGTTCTGCGGCCGGAACCGGTACATGACTCGACACTCGGCGAGCCGGGGCCTCTGCCGGCCCGGGACCGGACCGAGCGGCCGCCGCGGGGTACCGTCCGGATCATGGCGTCGCCGTTCGTCGAGATCCCGGTCGAGACCCCCGGCGGTGAGCGCCTGGTCAAGGTCACCAATCCGGAGAAGACCTACTTCTCGGCGCTGCCCGAGGGTCGCGGCCGCAAGCTCGACATGATCGAGTACTACCTCGCGGTGGGGGACGGCGTCGTACGTGCCCTCCGCGAGCGGCCGACCGTCCTCAAGCGGCACCCGGACGGCGCCGAGGGCGAGGCGATCTACCAGAAGCGGGTGCCGGAGAGCCGGCCGCCGTGGATCGAGACCGCGACCGTGACGTTCCCGAGCGGGCGGTCGGCCACGGAGCTGTGCCCGGTCGACGTGGCGCACGTCGCCTGGGCGGCGAACCTGGGCACCCTCGACTTCCACCCGTGGCCGTCCCGTCGCAGCGACACCGAGCGGCCCGACGAGCTGCGCATCGACCTCGACCCGATGCCGGGCGTCGGCTGGGCGGAGGTGCAGGAGACCGCGCTCGAGGTGAAGGCGCTGTTCGACGAGCTCGGCTACACGGCCTTCCCGAAGACCAGTGGCAGCAAGGGGATCCACGTCTACCTCCGGATCCGGCCCGACTGGCCCTTCCTCGACGTGCGGCACGCGGCCGTCGCGGTGGCGCGCGAGATCGAGCGCCGCCGGCCGGACCTCGCGACGGCCAAGTGGTGGAAGGAGGAGCGCGGCGAGCGGGTGTTCCTCGACTTCAACCGGATGGCGCGCGACCAGACGATCGCCTCGGCGTACAGCGTGCGCGCCCGGCCCCAGGCCACCGTGTCCGCGCCGATCACGTGGGAGGAGGTCCCACGCGTCGAGATCGCGGACTTCGACATCTGGACGATGCGCGAGCGGTTCTCCGAGCTGGGTGACGTTCATGGGGCGATCGACGACGTGGCGCACGACCTCACCCCGCTGTTGGAGCTGTACGCCGGTCAGGAGGAGGGCGAGGCGCCCTTCCCGCCTCAGTTCCCCGTGCAGCCGGGAGAGCCCAAGCGGGTGCAGCCCAGTCGGGCGCGCAAGCCACCGCCGGCGCCGGCGCCTGATTCCTCGTGACGTCTGGCGCCCAAAGGGGGCGCTGCGCCTGCAACCGTTCCGAACGCCGTTCTGTCGGCACACAGGCAACTGCCAGGCCAGCCCCGTTCGGGTGAACGTTCGGTCGTGCGCAGGGCCGATCTTTCCTCTGTGGGAAGACTTGCGGCTGTCAGGCAGCCGCTCGCATGGCTGGGCGCCGCCGGCGTCCTCGTCGTGCCCCTGGCCGGGCCGGGAGGCCCGCTCTCGTTCTCCGAGCCGGCGCATGCCGACTCCTCGCTGGTGATCTCGGGCAGCCTCGACAGTCTCGGACCCGGCGTCCCAGGGCGCCTCGCGCTTCGCGTGCGCAATGTGACCACGAACTCCGTTGCGATCAGGATGCTCAGCGCCCGGGTGGTGAGTGCCTCCGAGGGCTGTGCGCCGTCCGCGCTGACCGTCACGTCCTGGCACGGTCGGTTGAACGTCCCGGCGCGCGGTACAGGGACTGCGCTGCTCCCGGTGCAGCTCGCATCGCTGAGCGCCCACTGCGCCGGCGCGACCTGGCGGCTCGTCTACACCGCGAGCTGACCCGAGTCTGAGTCGTACATCAGGGCGCCGGCCGGTCCACCGACACCGACACCCGAGCCGCCGTCCGGGTCCCGTACCGGCTGCTCAGCCGTAGGTGCACGGCCTGGCGGGGCGCACGCGGCCCTGACGTCGCACGGTCGATCGGCACGGTGGTGATCGTGCCGCCGGTGCACCCGTCCCTGGTGTTCCAGGTACCCGAGCAGGCTTGCAGGGTGATGTCCTCGCCGAAGGCGTCCACCGAGTAGGTCACGGAGTCCACCGGCAGGCTCCCGGTGTTGACCACCCAGAAGTACGCGTAGCGGGACCGGTCATCTCCGGAGCCGCCGGTGACCCACAGCGGCCCGGTGCGGCCGGGGGCATCACCCGGGCTGGAGGCGGCGACCGCCTTCCACGTCCCGGTGCTCACGGGCATCGGGCTGCTCGCGACGCTGGCCTGAAGTCCGGCTGCAGCTTGGGCTGCGACGGCGGGCACGGCGACGAGGACGGCCGTGATGACGGCCGTCCTCGTCGTACGCCGGAGCAGTGCGGGCACTACGCGCCGGTGGCCTTGGCGTCGCGCTGGGTCATCGTGAAGGTCCAGGCGAGGCTGGCGGTCTGTCCCTGGACGGTGTTCGCGGGCAGCGCCCCGTCCTTCGTTGTCTCGGTCTGGTCGGGAAGCTTGACGGTGATCTGCAGCGCGTGGCTCTTCCCTGCGGTCATGACGGGGGTGGGCAGAGCCGCCGCCGTCGTCGACAGCGTCGACACGGCCGTGTCCGCGAGCAGTGTCGTGGCCGTCCCGGCGCAGGTTCCGGTCGCCATGGACCAGCTGCCCACGCACTCGGTGACGGTGACGTGCAGGCCCTTGGACGCGTCGGTCGTCAGCACGCTCGGTGTCGGCGTCTTGTCGGCCACGCCGAGCGTGAGGTTCTTGCCGTCGAGAGAGCCGGTGTTGCCGAGGTCGACGTAGCGGGACACCGCGTCGCCGGGGGCGAGGCCGTCGACGGCGGAGGTGAAGCCCGCGCCCCTGCTGGTCATCTCGAGCTTGAGCGTGCCGGCGGTGACCGACTCGGCCTGGGGGTTGGACGCCTGCGCGTTCAGCCCCGCCATGACGCCGGCGCCGGTCAGCGCGAGCCCTGTCGTGGCGACGACGCCGGCCCCGAGCAGGCGGACCTTGGCGACCTGGCGAAGGGCGACGGCGTGGCGGGCGGACATGGCACTCCTCAGGAGGTGGCGTGGCGGGCGGCGTGACGCGGAGCCCGGCGCGTCGGACGGCGCGTGGAGGTACGGCGGGGCAGAACCATCCGGACTGCGGAGAGGGTGAGGATCAGGCCCAGGACGGTGACGAACTGGGAGTGGCCCTGGATCGCGCGCATCGCCGTGATCAGGCGACCGGCGTACGGGGCGTGTGCGACGACGACCGGAACCGTCGGGGCGGTCAGGCGGGCCTGCCACGCGTCCGGTGCCGGGTTGGCGTCGCCCTTCGTTCGGATGACCGGATGCACCGGGTCGCCGCTCAGGCCGACCACCCGGTGCGCGTAGGCCGAGCTCTCACCCGGCGGCACGAAGACGGCAACCTGCCCGGTGTGGAGGGTGCGGACGTCGACCTGCCGGGTGACCACCAGGTCGCCCGGCTGGAAGGTCGGGGCCATGCTGCCGGTGAGGACGGGTTCAGCGGACCAGTGCGCGACGCGGGCCCCGACGAGGGCCAGGAAGCCGAGCAGGGAGAGAACCGTGAACAGCGCGGAGGCGAGCCGCACAAGGCGTACCGCTGCGGTCACAGTCACTCCCCGGGCTCGAACCGACGTGGTGTCGAGGTCCGTTATGACCGGCCTGGGGTGGCCCTAGTCTGGCTATCGAGAGCCAGAACCCGTGGTCAGAAGTGACTACGTCGAACGAGCTACGACGCTGCTGTAAGGCTCAGGAGCGGGGAGTCCGCAGCAGGCCCTCCTGGACGACGCTCACCGCCAGGTGCCCGTCGCGGGTGTAGATCGAGCCACGGGACAGTCCTCGGTTGTGGCCCGTCCACGGCGAATCCTGGTCGTAGAGCCACCACTCGTCGGCGCGGAACTCGCGGTGGAACCACATCGCGTGGTCCAGGCTCGCGCCCATGACGTCCCCGGTGCCCCAGGCCCGGCCATGGGCCAGCAGCGTCGAATCGAGCAGGGTCATGTCGGAGGCGAACGTGACGGCGCAGACGTGCAGCAGCGGGTCGTCGGGCAGCCGCCCGTCCGCGCGCATCCAGACCCGGCTGCGCGGCTCGCGGGTGCCGCGGTCCTTGGCGATCCGCGGCGGGTCGTCGACGTAGCGCACGTCGATGGGGCGCGGCCGGGTGTACCAGCCGCCCATCTCGTCGGCGTATGGCTCCATCCGCTCGGACAGGGTGAGCAGGCCCTCCGGTCCGGGCACGTCCGGCATGGCCGTCTCGTGCGTCATGCCGTCCTCGACCAACTGGAAGGAGGCCTGCAGGTTGAAGATCGCCCTGCCGTGCTGGACGCCCACGACCCGGCGGGTGGTGAAGCTGCGGCCGTCGCGGATCCGGTCCACCTCGTACACGATCGGCAGGCTCGGGTCGCCGGGCCGCAGGAAGTACGCGTGCAAGGAGTGCACCGGGCGGTCCGCGGGGACGGTGCGGCCGGCGGCGACGAGGGCCTGCCCCGCGACCTGGCCGCCGAAGACCCGCTGCAGCGATTCGGTCGGCTGCTTGCCGCGAAAGATGTCCTGCTCGATGCGCTCGAGGTCGAGCAGATCGATCAGCTGTTCCAGAGGGCTGAGTCCTGTTGTCACGGCCCGATCATGGCAGGGGCCGGCGTGACCGCATCGGGCGCCGTCGTCCGGTGGATGTCATAGCGTCGGTTGATGCTCGTGTCGGTCTTCACCCCAGCCACGATCCGCGCTTTCTCGACGAGTGCTATCGCAGCCTGGTGGCGCAGACCTACCGCTCCTGGTCACCCCGGAGTCCGCGGTCCCGAAGGTCACCCGACCGCGCGCTGACGAAGCACCGCTCAGCCCAGGCTGATGGTCCGGGTGACGTCCACGGCATCGAGCAGGCGGCGATCGTGGGTGACCAGCAACAGCGTCCCCTGGTAGTCGTGCAGGGCCTGTTCCAGCTGCTCGATCGCCGGTAGGTCGAGGTGGTTGGTCGGCTCGTCGAGGACGAGCAGGTTGACGCCGCTGGCCTGCAGCAGCGCCAGCGACGCCCGGGTGCGCTCACCGGGGGAGAGGGAGCCCGCGGACCGGTTCACGTGGTCGGCCTTGAGTCCGTACTTGGCCAGCAGCGTCCGTACTTCGGAGGCCGGCCACGCGGTCAGTCGCTCCACGACCTCGACCGCGGAGGCCTCGCCGCGGAACGACGAACGTGCCTGGTCGACCTCGCCGAGGCGCACCCCCGAACCCAGCGACTGGCGGCCCGACTCCAGCGGTATTCGCCCGAGCAGGGCGGTCAGCAACGTGGTCTTGCCCGACCCGTTCGGGCCGACGATGGCCACCCGTTCGCCGTACGCCACCTGTACGTCGAGCGGTCCGAGCACGAACTCGCCCCGTCGTACGACGGCCTCCGACAGCACCGCGACGACGTCCCCGGAGCGGGGGGCAGACGCGATCTGCATCTGCAGCTGCCACTCCTTGCGCGGCTCGTCGACCTGCTCGAGCCGGTTGAGCTGGGACTCGATGCCCCGCACCCGCGAGGCCGCATGGGTGGCCGCCTCGATCTTCGCCCCGCGGGCCGAACGGTCGTTGTCCGGCCGGTTGTGCTTGGCGCGCAGAGCCCCGCGTACGGCCTGCTCGCGCTGCCGTTGGGCCTGCTGCACGAGGCCGGCCCGCTTGTCCGCGTAGTCGTCGTACGCCTCCCGCGCGTGCGATCGACGCAGGTCACGCTCGGCGAGGTAGGCGTCGTACCCGCCGTTGTAGAGGCCGGCGGTGCGCAGCGGTCCGTCGATGTCGAGGACCGAGGTGATGGTGCGGGACAGGAACTCGCGGTCATGGGACACGACGACCAGCCCTGCCTGCAGGCCCATGACGAACGACTCGAGGCGCTCGAGTCCGGCGAAGTCGAGGTCGTTGGTCGGCTCGTCGAGCAGGAACACGTCGTAGCGAGAGAGCAGGATCGACGCCAGAGCGGCGCGCGCGGCCTGGCCGCCCGACAGGGTCGCTGTCTCCGCGTCGAGGAGTCCGGGCGGCAGGCCAAGGTCGGCGCAGACCTCCTCGGCCCGGCTCTCGAAGTCGGCGCCGCCGAGGTCCAGCCAGCGTTCGAGCGCGTTGCTGTACAGGTCGTCAGCGCCCACCTGGCCGACGGTCAGGGCGGTGGTCGCCGCATCCAGAGCGGCCTGCGCACCGGCGACGCCGGTCCGACGGGCGAGGAAGGCGGTCAGCGTCTCGCCGGCCTGCGGATCGGGCTCCTGCGGGAGCAGACCGACCGTGGCCGACGCCGGGGCCAGGCTGACCGTGCCCGTGTCGGGGGCGAGCGCACCCACCAGCGCCGCGAGCAGCGTCGACTTGCCGACGCCGTTCGGCCCGACGACGCCCACCCGCGAGCCGGGGGCGACCGTGAGCGAGACGTCGGACAGGACGAGGGAAGGTCCGCGTACGACGGTCAACGAGGAGGCGACGAGAGTGGCGGACACAGGGTGCTACTTCACCCCACGTCCGCCACTCTGTCGAATGGCTAGAAGTTCTTGGCCGCCTCGGCGATGCCGGCCTCGAGGTCCTGCCTGTTCATGCACGGGGCCAGCTCCACCGCCGCGTCCAGGTTCATGAACAGCGGCTCGACGATCGCCGGGATCGCCGACGCGTCCGGCATGTCGAAGACGATGATCGCGGTCCGTTCGCCGTTGACGCTCGTGAAGTACGCCGCCTCCGGCTGGATCCGGTCGAACACCGCTCCAAAGACCTTGGGGAGTACGCCGTCGCGGACCGCCTCGTTGCCACGCTCTACGGGGATGTGGACCTGCATCAGGGTGCGCATCTGTCTCCTTCCGCCGGCGGACGGCCGGGACAGGTGCCCGTCCGGCCGCCGTCCTGTGTCGGCACGGACGGGTTGCCTGTGCCCGGTCAGAGCGGCAGGCGCAGGATCGCGCCGGTCGCGTCGCAGAACTTCGGGTCGTTCCTGTCGATCAGCTTCAGGTCCTCGGGGCAGACGCTGTTGACGGCAACGAAGAGCGCATCGCCGGCTACGGCGATCCCGGCGGGGAAGTTCAGCCCGGCAGCGACCGTGGAGACCGAGCCGTCCGCGGTCACCTTCAGGACGCTGCCGGTGCGCGGCGCGTACAGCGAGCCCGCCAGGCCGAACACGTTGGACACGTACAGGTTGCCGTGGGAGTCGGTGGCGCAGCCGTTCAGGGCGGTCAGGCCGTTCGCCCGGCCGGCGACGAGGGACACGCGATGACCGTCCCAGCGCCAGACGCCGCCGCTCAGCGACCCGACGTACACGCTCCGGCCGGCGACCGCCACGCAGGTGGGCATCGCGGCGTACGGGAAGCGGCCGATGGGGCCGGCCGGGTTCGGGAAGTACACCGGGTGGCCCGCGTCGTCCTTCGGCACGCGCACGTTGCCGAACCGGTCGACGACGTCGAGGGTGTTGGCGCTCGCGTCGACGACGTAGATCCGGTCCGCGCCGACCGCCAGGGCGTACGGCTTCGCGTCGCCCGGCCGCCAGTCAGGGTTGTTCGGACCCAGGGTGGCCTTGTGCCGCACCACCCAGTCGTAGTCGTAGCCGCCGACCTCGGCAAGGCTCCGCACACGGCCGTCCCGGACCTCGATGAGGTCTCCGAGCAGCCGGCCGACCTCCGCCAGCACGCGCGGGCAATCCGGACTCACCAGGGAGGGGCTGGCGCTCGGCCGGGACCCCGGCGGTGTCGGGGTGTTGCACGGATCCTCCGGCAGGTGTGCCGGGCTCGACGTGAGGATGGCGAGCAGCCTGTCGCGCTCAACGGCCACCCCGTCGGCCCCGTTGGCCCCAAGGGCAGTCCCGATCGACGGCAGCCCGCCGACGACGGTGCGCCGGTGCCCGTCGCCGGGCGCCACGACGCTGATGCGTGAGGTCATGCCGAAGCATTCGGGGCCGAGTTCGCCGGTGCGCAGGCAGAAGGGGCCCCCATGACCGGCCTCGGCGACGTACAGCCGGCCGTCGTCATCGACGGCGAGCCCGCGAGGGTTGTCCAGTCCGGTGACGACCATGCCGGCGTTGGTCGCCGCGGCGGGTACCGGTGGCCCGGCGCCGCCCGCGAGCACCACGAGAACGCCGGCCGCCGCTGCGATCCCGGCTGTCAGCCCGGCCCGCCGACGCAGGCTCGCTGGCGTCATCGGACGACCCCCTCGCCGCGCTGTGGGTCGTGCGCCACAGGTAGGCAGAGGAACGTCGGCGCCCGCCGATACGGGGTCAGCCGCCGAGGACGCTGCCCAGGTCGAAGAGAATCGGGCGGTCCAGCTGGGCGTACGTGCACGAGCGCGGGTCGCGGTCGGGGCGGAAGTGCCGGAACTGCGCGGTGTGCCGGAACCGGGCGCCCTCCATGTGGTCGTAGGCGACCTCCACGACGAGCTCGGGACGCAGCGGCTCGAAGGACAGGTCCTTGTCGCGGTTCCAGCGTGACCCGGCCGACGACGTGGGGGCGCGTTCCGACATCACCTCGCCGGTCCACGGGTGTTCCTCGCCGTCCGGGAGCCGGTACGGCGCGAGCTCCTCGACGAGTTCTTTCCGGCGCGTCATCGGAAACGACGCCGCCACGCCCACATGCTGCAGTTCGCCCGCGTCGTCGTAGAGGCCGAGGACCAGCGAGCCGACGACCGGACCGGTCTTGTGCCAGCGGAAGCCGGCCACGACGCAGTCCGCAGTCCGGGCGTGCTTGACCTTCAGCATGACCCGCTTGTCCGGCTGGTACGGAAGAGCGGACGGCTTGGCGACGACGCCGTCGAGGCCGGCGCCCTCGAAGACGGTGAACCAGTCGCGGGCCACCGCCACGTCGTCCGTCGCCGGCGTGAGGTGCACCGGCGGGGCGCTGGCTGCCAGTGCCTGCTCGAGCCGCGCACGTCGTACGGCGAACGGCTCGTCCATCAGCGATACGTCGTCCAGGGCCAGCAGGTCGAACGCGATGAACGAGGCAGGGGTGGCCTCGGCCAGCATGGCGACCCGGGAGGCGGCCGGGTGGATGCGCTGGAGCAGCGCCTCGAAGTCCAGGCCCTTGCCCGACGCGATGACGATCTCGCCGTCGACGACGCAGCGTTCGGGCAACTGCGCCTTGACCGCGGCGACGACGTCCGGGAAGTACCGCGTCAGCGGCTTCTCGTTGCGGCTGCCCAGCTCCACCTCGTCGCCGTCACGGAAGACGATGCAGCGGAAGCCGTCCCACTTGGGCTCGTACAGGAAGCCGTCGCCGTCGGGCACGTCGGGCACCGACTTGGCGAGCATCGGCTTCACGGGCGGCATCACGGGAAGGTCCATCAGCCAGTATCCC
>JAOPWV010000174.1 GCA_025965475.1 Frankiales bacterium
CGAGGCGGGGGACGCGCCGAGGGCACCGGCGGCCACGGTGAGTCCGAGGGCGACCTCGACCAGCCTGCGCAGGGCGTACGGGGCCACCCGCCGGCATGCACCGCGGGCTCCCCGGCCGACCAGGCCGGGGAGCCGGCCGCCGGCCAGGAGCAGGGCGGTGAGCAGGACCCACCCGGCGAGCACCCAGGCGGCCAGCGCCACGAGTGCCACGAGCGGGGTGCAGGGATCGGTCGCCGCCGCGGCGGTCGAGACCGTGTGCACCGCCTGCGCCGGGGACGGTGCGGCTGCGAGGAGGAGACCGGTGGCGAGTCCCGTGCCGAGCACGGTGGCCGGGACGGTGGCCGGGAGGGTGGCCGGGACGGTGGCCGGGGCGGTGGCACGCGCGGTGGCGGTGGGTGCGCGGTCCAGCTGATCCGCCATGGCGGTCTCCCTGATGGCCGTATGCCCGTATTTGGCTGCGTTTGCGGTTGTACGCCGCAGGACAATTGCGGTCAAGGCAGGGTGTGGACAGCCACTTGTGGCCGACGGTCCGGTGGGACAGGCTGCGGCCCATGCGCTGGCGGGCCCTGTTCGACGACCTGGAGGCGCAGGCCGAGGCCGCGGACGCGGCCGACCTGGCGGCCGAGGTCGCGGACCGTACCCGCCGCGAGCGTGGGCTGCTGCGGATCCTGGACCGGCTCCTGCCCGTCGAGGGCCATCCGGTGGCCGTCACCGTCGTCGGCGCGGGCCCGGTGCGCGGCCGGCTGGTCGACGCCGGCGTGGACTGGCTCCTGCTGGAGGAGGCCGCGCAGCGCGAGGTGCTTGTGCCGCTGGCCTCGGTGCTGGGCATCACCGGCCTCGGCCCGCGGTCCGGGGCCCCGGGCGCCGAGGGCGAGGTCGGTCGCCGGCTCGATCTGCGCTGGGCGCTGCGCGGTCTCGCGCGCAGTCGCGCGGGGATGAGCGTCGTCCTGCGGGACGGGTCGGTCGTGACCGGCACGCTGGACCGGGTGGGGGACGACCACGTGGACCTGGCCGAGCATCTGCCCGGCGAGGCGCGTCGTGTCGAGGCGGTCCGGCAGGTCAGGCTGATCCCGTTGACGGCCCTCGCGTTGCTACGCGCCGGCTGACGTCACTCGACGAGCTCGTCGGCCGCCTGGGGCTCGGCCCGCAGGAAGGCGCGGGTCTGCTCGTAGCACCGGGCGATGTAGTCCTCCAGGGCGCTGCGCTCGACCCGCCACTGGCCGCGGCCGCCGATCTTGATGGCGGGCAGCTCCCCGGAGCGGACGAGGGCGTAGGTCTGCGAGGCGGAGATGTTGAGGATCTCCGCCACATCGCCGAGCTGCAGGAACCGCTCCGCCGTCACCGCTGCTGCCTCCTCGCCGGGTGCCGCTCGCCCGAACCACACCGGTCGAGTCTCCCACCGGCATGCCCGCCTTGCCGGATTCGTCCACAGGCCCATGTCGTCGCCGCACGAGGGCGCACACTCGCACCATGACGAGCGCGAATCCGTACGCCGTGCCTCTGGGGACACTCCTGGGCATCCGGGTCGGGCCCGACCACCAGGTTCAGGAGCAGCCGTCGGTCACCCCTGCCCTGGATGCCGCGCTCTGGGGCGGAGCTCTGCAACCCGGCTACGGCGGCGGTGCGGGCGGCGGTGCGGGCGGCGGCTGTGGCGGGGGCGGCGGCGGCTGCGACTGACCCCCTGTCACCCTCGCGGCGAGACGAGCGGCCGCCTGTGGACAGACGAGCGCATGGTGGTGCGTGCTGCGTCAGGATGCTGCACCTGGCTGCCCTGGTCGCGGCCGGGAGGGGGCGCTCGTGACCGACACGCCTGCATCGCCGAAGGCCAACCGGCTGGCCACGCCCGGTTGGCTGGACACCCGGCTCGTGCTCGGGGTCCTGCTCGTCCTGGTCAGCGTCGTGGTGGGTGCCCGGGTGCTGTCCGCCGCAGACCGCTCGCAGACCGTCTGGGCCGCCGCCCGCGACCTCGCTCCGGGCGCCCAGCTGGAGCAGGCCGACGTGGTCGTGATGCGGGTCCGGCTGTTCGGCAACGCGCAGCGCTACATCAGCGGTACGGGCAGTCCGCCCCTGGGCTACGTCCTGCGGCGTGGGGTCGGGGCCCGCGAGCTGCTGCCGTACGCCGCCCTGAGCAGGCCGGGGCAGGACGTCTCCTTCCGTACCGTGACGGTGCCGGTCGGCCGGGGGCACCTGCCGCCGGACCTGGTGTCGGGCAGCCAGATCGACCTCTACGTGACGCCGCAGCCCAAGCCGGGTTCGGTCGTGTCGACCGCGACCGGCGTACCAGCGGTGCCGCCTCGGCTCGTCGTCCGCGGGGTGACCGTGCTGCTCCGGCAGCGGACCACGGGGTTTGCCGGCGGCAGCACCGACATCGAGCCCGTCGTCCTGCAGGTCCGTCCGACGGAGGTCCCGCTCGTGCTGGCCGCGATGTCGGAGGGCCGGATCGACCTGGTCGGAGTGCCACGGCTTCAGCAGACGCCGGTGGACCTGGCGCCCGAGGCGGCCGGCTGATGTCCGTCCCGGTCCTGACCGCTGTCAGCGATGCCCGGTGGGAGGCCCGGCTCGTCGCGGCACTCGAGGGCGGCGATCTCGGTGTCAGCGTCGTCCGGCGGTGCGTCGACCTGGCCGATCTGCTGGCCACCGCGGCGACCGGTCAGGCCCGGGCCGTCCTGTTGTCGGCGGACCTTCGCCGCCTGGACCGCGACGCGCTGTCGCGGCTGGCCGCTGCCGGGGTGGCCGTCGTCGGGCTGGTGGCGCCGGGCGACGAGGAGGCCGAACGCCGGCTGCGCCAGCTCGGCGTCCTGCACGTGCTGCCCTCCGACGCCGCCCCCGAGGTCGTCAGCGCCGCCGTGATGGAGACGGTCCAGGCCGGCCTGGTGCCGGCACCGGGCGGGTCCGCGTGGCTCGGCGATCCGCGCGCCGCCCTGCCCGAACTGCCGGCCGTACCAGCGGACGCCGCGCCGGAACCCGCCGTCGGCGCCGGCCGGCTCGTGGCGGTCTGGGGCCCGACCGGGGCGCCCGGGCGGACGACCGTCGCTGTCGGCGTGGCCGCTGAGCTTGCCGGCCTCGGGCGTTCCACCCTGCTCGTCGACGGCGACGCGTACGGCGGTGTCGTGGCCCAGCTGCTCGGGGTCCTCGACGAGGCGCCCGGCCTCGCCGCCGCCGCGCGGCTCGCCAACCACGGCCAGCTCGACCTTCCCGCGCTGGCCGGACTGGCCCGTACGGTCAGCCCGGACCTGCGGCTGCTCTCCGGCCTGTCCCGCGCAGACCGGTGGCCGGAACTGCGGCCGGCTGCCCTGGAGACCGTGCTGTCGCTGGCCCGGTCGCTCGCGGCGGTGACCGTCGTGGACTGCGGGTTCTGCCTCGAGCAGGACGAGGAGCTGGCCTACGACACCGCGGCGCCACGCCGAAACGGCGCCACCCTGCTGTTCCTCGAGCTGGCCGACACCGTCCTCGTCGTCGGCACGGCCGACCCGATCGGTCTGCAGCGGCTGGTCCGCGGCCTGGGTGAACTGAAGGAGTCCGTGCCGGGCGTGACGCCGACGGTCGTGGTCAACCGGCTGCGTGCCTCCGCGGTCCCGGGCGACGCCGAGCGCGAGGTCCGCGCGGCGTTGCAACGCTTCGCCGGCGTGGCGGATCTGGTCGTGGTGCCGGCGGACACGGCCGCGCTCGACGCGGCGGTGGCCGCCGGTCGCACCCTGACCGAGGCCGCGCCGGCCTCTCCGGCCCGGCTCGCGCTGGCC
>JAOPWV010000133.1 GCA_025965475.1 Frankiales bacterium
CGGCTGGACTCTGCGAGAATGGAGACCGGGGCAGCGGGCGTCGACCACCCAGGCCCAGTCCTTGGTCTCTCGGCACGATGCTCATGCCGGGACGCTAGGGCGTCGGCGTTGCCGGGGCCGGGTGGGAATCCGCCGACCACCGGACGGATCCTGCCGACCTGGGCGACGTGCCGGACCCGCTCTCCCGCTCTCCGGCGGTCCCGGTTGAGACTCCCCGCAGCGGAGCAGGATGGCGACATGCAGATCGCAGTCGCGGTCGCCTCCGGCTTCGTGGGACAGCGGTTTCGTGGGACAGCGGCTGTGCCCTGCGCTGCTGCAGGCGGGGCATGACGTCCGGGCGCTCACCCGCCACCCGCAGACCTACGAGCGCCGACGTGCACAACGAGGCGACGCCGGCCTCGGAGTCGCGAAGGGCAGCGGGCGCGTGGCGACCGTGCCAGGCTGACGGCCATGGACTACAGGCTGGAACTCGTCGTCGTGCCCGTGTCGGACGTGGATCGTGCAAAAGCGTTCTACGAGGAGGCAGGTTTTCGCCTCGACGTGGACCACCGGGCCGGCGAGGACTTCCGCGTCGTCCAACTCACTCCACCCGGTTCGGACTGCGCTGTGACGTTGATGCGTAACGATGCGGCGGCGGGCAGTCTGCAGGGTCTGCACCTGATGGTCGCGGATCTCGAGGCGGCGCGCACGGACCTGCTCGGCCGTGGTGTCGAGGTGAGCGAGCCCTTCCACTTCACGGAGGGTGGTCAGACCGCCGGCCTGCACCCGGAGCGCGCGAACTACGGATCGTTCGCGTCCTTCAGCGACCCCGACGGCACCGGCTGGCTGCTGCAGGAGCGCCGGGGCGAGCCGCCGGAACCGATGCCGGCTCCCTGAGTATCGCTGTTCATCCGCCTGATGGCGCCGCGGATGCCGGGGGAGCGGCCCTGGCCCGCTGCCGCGCGAGGTGCTCGCGCTCCACCGCGTTGGTAGCCAGCGCGAGCGCGCGGTCGTACGCCTCCAGGGCGTCGTCGGTCCGCCCTGTCCGCACCAGCAGTTCCGCCCGTGTGAGGTGGTACGGCAGGTACCCCGGCAGGTCGAGCGCGTCCACCGCCAGCAGCGCCACGGCCGGCCCCTCCACCTCCGCGAGGGCCACCGCGCGGTTGAGCGCCACGACGGGCGTCGGCACCAGAACGAGCAGCTGGTCGTACAGCGTGAGGATCTGCCGCCAGTCCGTCGGGCCGTCGCTGTGGACGGCGGCGATCGCCGCCTGTAGCTGGTAGGGCCCAGGCGCGTTGCGGCGCAGGCAGGCCCGCACCAGCTCCTGTCCCTCCGCGACCAGCGCCGGGTCCCACAGCCGGCGGTCCTGATCCGGCAGCAGCACCAGCGCGCCGTCGGCGTCGACCCGCGCCGGCCGCCGCGCCTCGGTGAGCAGGAGCAGCGCGAGCAGGCCGAGCACCTCCGGCTCGTCCGGCATCAGCTCCGCCAGGAGCCGGGCCAGCCGGATCGCCTCCGCGCACAACTCGGTGCGGACGAGCGCGTCGCCGTCGCTGGCGCTGTGGCCCTCGTTGAAGATCAGATAGACGACGGCGAGTACGGGGTCGAGCCGGTCCGGCAGGTCGGTGTCGCGGGGCACCCGGTACGGGATCCCGGCGTCCCGGATCTTGCGCTTGGCGCGCACGAGGCGCTGCGCCATCGTGGGCTCGGGGACGAGGAAGGCCCGCGCGATGTGCGGCGTCTCCAGCCCGCCGAGCAGCCGCAGGGTCAGCGCGACCCGGGCCTCGACGGCCAGCGCGGGGTGGCAGCACGTGAACAGCAGACGGAGCCGGTCGTCGTACACCGGCCCCACCTCCGTCGTGTGAGCTGTGTCATCGCGGGCGAGCAGGAGCTGGGCCTGCGCGTACCGCGCCTCCCGGCTGGACTCCCGGCGCAGCCGGTCGATCGCCCGCCGCTTCGCGGTGGTGACGATCCAGCCGCCGGGATTGGGCGGCAGGCCGTCCTCCCGCCAGCGCTCGACCGCGACGGTGAAGGCGTCCGCGACCGCCTCCTCGGCGAGCTCGACGTCGCCGAGGAGGCGGACCAGGGTGGCCACCGCGCGCCCGTACTCCTCGCGGAAGACCTGCTCGATCCCTGTCAGCGTCGTCGTCACTCCCCCTGGAAGGGGCGCACCTCGACATCGCCCTCGCACGCCACCGCGCCGCGCTCGGCCAGCTCGAGTGCCGCGTCGAGGTCCGGCGCCTGGATGATCCAGAAGCCGCCGAGCTGCTCCTTGGTCTCCGCGAACGGGCCGTCGGTCACCAGCGTCTTGCCCTCCTTGAACCGCACCGTGGTGGCGGTCTCCCGCGGGTGCAGGCCGCCGGCGAAGATCCACGCGCCGCTCCGGCGCAGCTCCTCGTTGAACTCCTCCACCTGCGCGTACATCTTCTCCATGACCTCGGGAGCAGGGGTCGGGAAGTCGCCGATGTGGTGGACCGACAGCAGGTACTGCTTCATGGCGTTCTCCTCATCTCGTGACCGGCCCGCGCCGGTCCTCACCCTCTCCACGAACGGGGACGGCGCGGATCGACAACTTCGCCGGCAGACTTTCACCGCGCGCGAAGGTGGCGCATCGGTAGGGCGTTTGAGCAGCATCTCAAGCGGGCGGCTAACGCACCATGCGTACGTTCGGGTACCGGCTCTCGGCAATGACCCGGGCGACGCTCTTCCGGCTCCAGCGCGTACCTGTAGGAGCGATCTCGCCGTTGCCGTTGAGCGCGGCGGCGATGGTCTCCAGCGAGGCGCCCGATTCCAGTAGGGCAACGATGCGTTCTGTCACGTCCGGGTCGGCCCGTGCCCATCGCGTTCGGGCTGCAGTCGCCGTCCGGGGTGCGGCAGTGGTGCGGACGGGCGACTGTGCCAGCCGCTGGAGCACTGCTGGGAGTTCGGACGCCGGGACCGCGGGGCTCCACAGGAAGCCTTGGCCCAGCGGGCATCCGAGGCTGCGGAGCAGCTCTTGCTGCTCTACCGTCTCGACGCCCTCAGCGACCACCGTCACCCCGACTGAGGTGGCCAGGCTGACGAGGCTCGCGACGATGGACGAGTCGTCGCCATTGGAGCCCAGCCCCGCCACGAAGGACCGGTCGATCTTGATCATGTCGACGGGGAAGGAGCGCAGGTAGGTCAGCGACGAGTAGCCGGTGCCGAAGTCGTCGAGGGCGAGGCCGACGCCCAGAGCCTTAAGCGCGCTCAGTATCGACGCCGCACCCTGGGTCTCTCCGAGGATGGCGGTCTCGGTGACTTCCAGCATGAGTCGTGCGGGTTGCAGACCGCTTACCTCCAGCGCTTCGCGCACGACATCGACGATCCCGGGCTCACCGAGCTGCTGCCCGGAGAGGTTCACCGAGACCTGCCAGTTCGGGTCGGGCAGCTCAGGCCATTGAGTCGCGTCGACGCAGGCGCGGTGCAGGCTCCAGGCGCCCAGCTGTGTGATCAGGCCGCTCTCCTCGGCCAGCGGTATGAACAGCTCGGGAGACACCGGCCCACGATCGGGATGTGTCCAGCGCGCCAGCGCCTCGACACCGGCGGGACGATCGGAGCCCAGCGTGACGATGGGTTGGTACCAGAGCTCGAGCCGGTCACTGTTCAGCGCCCCGCGCAGGTCAGAGACCAGTTGGGACCTCTCCCGTGCCGAGGTCTGCATGTCCCCTTCGTGGACTGCGACGCGTGCTCGACCGCGCGCCTTGGCCGAGAACAGGGCCGTGTCGGCGGCGTGCAGAAGCGTCTCCGGAGGGACCTCCGTGGTGGCCGCGACGCCGATGCTCAGGCTGACGTGAACCGGGTCCCCGTCCACGTCGATGGGGGCCTGGACGGCGGCGCACAGTCGCTCGGCGACCCGCCGCGCGACGTAGGCGTCCGCGCCCGGGCACAGGACGACGAACTCGTCCCCGCCGAAGCGGCAGACCGTGTCGTTGTCGCGCGCTGCCTCGCGGAGCCGCTGCGCGACAGCGATCAGCACTGCGTCGCCCACCGCGTGGCCGCCCGCGTCGTTGACCAGCTTGAAGCGGTCCACGTCGCACTTGATCAAGGCGAAGTCGCGGCCGGTGCGTTCGTGTTCGGTTTTGAGCTGCTCGAAGCGGTCGCGCCCGAGGGCCCGGTTGGGGATGCCGGTGAGCGTGTCGTACAGGGCTAGCTGTCGGAGTTGCTCTTCGAGCTGCTTGCGCTGGGTGATGTCGGAGAACATGGCGACGACGCCCGCTTGCGCCCCGTCCGGGCCGCGCAGCGGGGACCCCGCAACCTGGAGCCAGCGCCGGTGCCCGCTGGCGCCGCTGATCGGCAGCTCGTACTCCTCCTGGACGCCCATGGCCCGTCGCGCGAACCGCTCCCGTACCAGGGCGGTCGACTCCGCATCCAGGAAGTCCCAGATGGTGCCTGCGGCCAGCGTCGCCTGGTCCTGATCGAGCAACTCGGCCATCCGTGCGTTGACGAACAGCGTCCGGCCGTTCATGTCCGTCACGTAGACGCCCTCACGCGCCGCCTCGAGGATCGACCGGTGGAGCTGCTCGCTGGCCGCGAGTGCCTCGACGGCCGCTCGGCGGTCGGTCACGTCCCGACAGTTGAAGACCATGCCCCCCACGGCAGGGTCATCGAGCAGGTTCGTCAAGCGCTCCTCGACCCAGCGCCAGCTGCCGTCCCGGTGTGCCACCCGGATCTCCAGCCGGGTGTGGCCACCGGGCTCGGCCTGGGCGGTGTCCCAGTGGTGTTGCAGCTCGTCGACGTCCTCTGGATGGCAGAACGTCCACGCGGACACGCCGATGACTTCGTCTGCCCGGTATCCGAACATCTCGAAAAGGGCCGGACCGCAGTAGCGGATGACGTAGTCCGGACTGCAGATCAACGCGAGGTCACTAGCACGCTCGGCCAGCGCCCGGGCTCGCCGCACGTCGTTCCCGGCTGCTCCCTGGGGGTTCGTGCCGGTCACGCCCACCTCTTTCAAACAGCCAACCGATGTCGGGAGGCTCCAAAGAACCGGGCACGGAAAAGACTGAGAGGCCCGGCGCTTGATCCTGCAGCTCGGCTGCTGCAGGAGGAGTGGCCGGAATCTACCTATGGTCCGAAACAGACGCATCCAACACGTTCTGTAAAGGAGACTCGGGGGAGAGAGCCGACCGGAAGGACTCACCTATCTGATGCGGGCGGATAGGAGTTCGTGACTACAACCGTAGTCACGTCAGCCCGGTCGCGGTCGTCCGGTGTCCGGGGAAGTGAGGCCACAACCGTGGGCTCTTCCGGGGGTTCGGGCGGCCAACGCTGCGCCGCTGAATGCGCCGGTCGAAAGGGCTTCTGCGTCCAGGTAAGGCGCTTCCAGCCCTCTGAGCCAAAGCGAGTGGTCGATGTCCGATATGGCAGTTCCAAGCGTCCGATCAGCGAGGAATCCGGTCCGCCGCTGGCTGGTTGACCGCAGGGTCAACACCAAGATCCTGCTGGTCGTCCTGGTCCTGGCGTCCGTGGCTGTCGCGGTCGGCGTGAATGCGGTGACGGCGATGAGCGCGATGTCGAAGGACCTGCAGTACCTGCACGATCAGAATCTCGTTCCGGTCAACCAGCTGGCCGAGACCCGGTCGTTCCAGCTGCAGGCTGAGGTCGACATGGGGCAGATAGCCGGGCAGACGTCCCCCGACGAGATGCGCACGTGGCAGCAGGCGCTCAAACAGGACGAGCAGAGCATGGGCAAGGCGCTGGCCGCCTACAAGACGAGCGACCTGACCGGCAGAGAGCAGGCGCTGGCCAAGTTCGAGCAGAACTGGGCTGCGTACGTCAAGGTCCGGGACGAGCAGCTCATGCCCGCCGCGCTCAGGAACGACACTGCGACGGTGAACCGCGTCTACAACCAGAGCGCGGTTCCCTTGTTGGCCCAGGTCACTGAGGGGATGGACCAGCTGCAGAACGTGGAGCTGGCCAGCGCGGCGGGGATGCTGAAGAAGTCGCACGCGAGCCAGAACACGGCGCGCACGACCGCGACTGTCCTGCTGGTGGTCGGCTTGGTTGTCGCGCTCGCGCTCGCCCTGTACGTCAGCCGGCTGATCACGGCTGCGCTGCGTCGGGTGCAGGCTGTGCTCGCCGGAATGGCCGAGGGGGATCTGACACAGCGGGTTGAGGTCGACAGCCGGGACGAGCTCGGTCAGATGGCCAGCGCGCTCAACCACACGCTGACCAGCATGCGCGGCGCGGTGCAGAGCATGGCCTCGAACGCGACGGCCCTGGCCGGAGCCTCCGAGGAGCTCTCCGCGGCAGGCCAGCAGATGGCAGCCAGTGCCGAGCAGTCCTCCTCGCAGGCGAACATGGTCGCGGCCGCTGCGGAGCAGGTCAGTCGCAACGTGCAGAGCGTCGCGAGCGGCTCGGAGCAGATGGGCGCCTCCATCCGGGAAATCGCCCACAACTCCTCGGAGGCCGCAGGCGTGGCCGGTACTGCCGTGGCGGCCGCCGAAGCGACCACGAGCACGATTGCGAAACTCGGTGCCTCGTCGCAGGAGATCGGCGACGTCGTGAAGGTCATCACCAGCATCGCCGAGCAGACGAACCTCCTGGCGCTGAACGCCACGATCGAGGCCGCGCGCGCCGGTGAGGCCGGAAAGGGCTTCGCCGTCGTGGCGCAGGAGGTCAAGGATCTCGCGCAGGAGACGGCCAGGGCCACCGAGGACATCACCAGCCGGGTCCAGGCCATCCAGCAGGACAGCGGCGGCGCCGTCGAGGCGATCGCTGAGATCAGCCACATCATCAGCCGGATCAGCGACTACCAGAACACCATCGCGGCAGCCGTCGAGGAACAGACGGCGACCACGAACGAGGTGAACCGCAACATCACCGAGGCCGCGACCGGGAGCGCAGAGATCGCAGCGAACATCAGTGGAGTCGCCGAAGCCGCGCAGATCACGACGACAGGTGTGGCCGAGGCGCAGCAGACCTCAGCTGACCTGGCGCGCATGGCCAACGAACTGCAGCAACTGGTCGGTCAGTTCCGCTACTGAGCGCGTCCGCCGCGTGGAGGCGCATCTCGGAGCTGCTGCAGGGACCATGGTCCCGGCGGGGTCCGAGCACCTACTCCCGTTCGGCCATCCAGGTCGCCAACAGCGAGAGCACCAGCTCCTCCAGGCGGCGGGCGTCCCAGCCTTCCGTAGCCTCCCCAACCCGGAGTCGGACGGGTACTTCCCCCTGTAGACAGCTGCTCGAGAACTGACCGGTCCGGCTCAGTCGGTACGGGTGCGCACCAGCACCGGGCTGCCGGAGGCGCAGGAGACCTCGAGCCGCACCCGCTGCCCGCCGCCCTCGAAGCGCACCTCCGCCTGGCTGCCGGATTGCTCCCGCTTGTCGAGCGCGTAGCCGGCAGCCGGCTGCGCAAACAGGATCCGCACAGTGGTCCCCGCGCAGTCCACCCCGACGGAGCCGCCCGCCGAGTTCAGGGTGCGTGGCAGCGCGGCGTGCCCGGACGTCGCCGGCCGGGACGCTGCCGGTGCCGGAGCTGCGGCTGGTGTCGGCGTCGTCGCGGCTGGACCGGGGGAGGACGCGGCGGGTGACGCCGCGGCCAGGGCCCGCTCCACCCCGCCTGGGGTCAGCGGGCGCACCGCCGGGTCGCCGACCTGGGCGCCGACCAGTCGTACCGCGAGCAGGCCGACCACGGTCGCCGCGACGACTCCGGTCAGCCACACCAGCACCAGCACACCGGGGGCGCGCGACAGGCGGGGGGGCATGGCCACAGCCTGCCCCGTCGCCGTTAAGGGCGCTTCAAGAACAGGCCAAGCGACCTCACGAGGACACCCACGGGCGCTACCGTCCGCGACGTGCCCCAGCTGCTGCTCATCGAGGACGACCCGGGCATCCGGGCCGCGCTCGTGCGCGCGCTGACCGAGCGCGGCCACGGGGTACGCACCTCGCCGACCGGGATGTCCGGGCTGCAGGACGCGGTGGACCGCCGGCCGGACCTCGTCGTCCTCGACCTCGGCTTGCCGGACGTCGACGGCTGCACCGTGCTGACCATGCTGCGCGCCGTCAGCGACGTACCCGTCATCGTGGCGACGGCGCGTGACGACGAGCGGGAGATCGTGCACGCGCTGGACGCCGGCGCCGACGACTACGTCGTGAAGCCCTTCGCCGCGGAACACCTCGACGCCCGGATCCGCGCGGTCCTGCGTCGCGGCGCCGGGACCGAGCCGTCCGCGCTGATGGAGGTCGCCGGGCTGCGCATCGACCCGCGCTCGCGTGAGGCCGTGCTGGACGGGCAGCCGCTGGATCTCACCCGCCTCGAGTTCGACCTGCTGGCGCACCTGGCTGCCCGGGCCGGGACGGTGGTGAGCAAGCGGGAGCTGCTCGCCGACGTGTGGCACCAGCCGTACGGCGGCGCCGACAAGACGGTCGACGTGCACCTGTCCTGGCTGCGCCGCAAGCTCGGGGAATCGGCGGCCGAGCCGCGCTACCTGCACAGCGTCCGCGGCGTGGGCGTGAAACTCGTCGCCCCAGCACCATGACACTGCGATGACGCTGCCATGACGCTGCGATGAGACGGCAGGTCGCCTGGCTGGTCACCGCGACGACGCTGCTCGTCGTGCTGGCTTTCCTGCTCCCGCTGACCCTGCTGTTGCGCACGCTCGCCGCCGACCGCGCGGTCGCTCAGGCCGTCCAGGAGGCGCAGAGCCTGGCGGTCGTCGTCGCGGTCGTCAACGACCCGGCGCAGCTCGAGCCGGTCGTCTCCCTGGTCGACTCGGGCAGCGAGCGTGATGTCACGGTGCTGTTGCCCGGTGGGCGGACGATCGGGTCTCCCGTCCCCGCAGGCTCCCGCAGCCTGGCTCTCGCCGATACCGGCCGGGCGTTCACGGCCCAGGTCGCGGGTGGCCGGGAGGTGTTCGTCCCGGTCGACACGCAGAACCAGCGGGCCGTCGTCCGCAGCTTCGTCCCGGACCGGCTGATGCGCCGCGGGCTCGTTCCGGCTGTCGCCGTACTCGTGGCCCTCGGCGCCGGCCTGCTCCTGCTGGCCGTGCTGGTGGCGGACCGGCTGGCCCGCGGGACCGTGCGGCCCGTCACGGCGTTGGCGCACGCGGCGCATCGGCTCGCCGCCGGCGACCTGACGGCACGGGTCGAGCCCGCCGGTCCGCCGGAGGTACGGGAGGTGGGTGCCGCCGTCAACACCCTGGGCATCCGCGTCGGTGAACTGCTCGTCGCGGAACGGGAGTCGGTGGCGGACCTCTCCCACCGGCTGCGGACGCCGCTGACGGCCCTGCGCCTGGACGCCGGGGGACTGCGCGACCCCGACGAGGCGGCCCGGCTCGGTGCCGACGTCGCGGCGCTGGAGCGGACCGTCGACGAGGTGATCCGCACCGCCCGCCGCGCCATGCGCGAGGGAGCACGTGCGGAGTGCGACGCGGCGGCCGTGGTCCGGGAACGCGCGGCGTTCTGGCAGGTACTCGCGGAAGACCAGGGGCGCGACTGGTCGGTCGCGCTCCCGGACGGGCCGTTGCCCGTCCGGCTCGCGGCCGATGACCTGTCGGCCGCGCTGGATGCCCTGCTGGCCAACGTCTTCGCGCACACCCCGGAGGGCGCGGCCGTGGAGGTGCGGGCCCACGGCGACTCCCGCGCCGTCGAGGTGGAGGTGGCCGACCGGGGTCCGGGCCTGCCTCCCGCGGCGGCGGATCGCGGGCACAGCGGCGGTGGCTCCACCGGGCTCGGGCTGGACATCGCCCGGCGTACGGCCGAAGCCGCCGGCGGCCGGCTCGAGCTGACCACGCGGCCGGCCGGCGGCGCATCGGTGACGATGCACCTCCGGCCGCCCGCCTGAGCGACTGGTCGTGTGGACGCAGCTCAGTGGTCGCCCGACCCCTGGTCCGCGGTGCCGCCGTCGGAGCTGCCGTCAGACCGGTCGTGCCCGTCGTCGCGACCGTGCCCGCCGTGCCGGCCGTGGGCGTCGCCCGGGTCGTGCACGGTGTCGTCGGTGAGCCGCCGCGGCGTCACGCTCGCCGGGGTGCCGGGCCCGTCGGTCGGCAGCGGGACGGTCGAGGGGAAGGCCGAGGCGAACGCAGACGCGAAGGCCGAGGGGACGTCAGACGGAAAGGCCGCGGGCGCGTCGGAGGGGAAGGCGGTGGGAGCGTCCGAGGCGGTGCTCGCCGCGGGTGTGGCGTCGACCGGTCCAGCCCCGCGGGCACTGGTGACCGCCACGGCGCCCAGGCCGGTGACGACGGATAGGGCGGTGGCGAGGGACAGGAGCTGAGCTTTCACGGCGAACCTCCAGGTCGGGTGGACCTGGAGGCTCGCCGCCGCTGCCTCAGGCAGGCACCACGCCGACCACAAGCCCGCGATAAGGCATGAGCGGCATCACACCCGGAAGAGGTCGCCTCGAGCGGAACGGCGCCGATGAGGAAGGTGGCCCGCGGTGAGCTGGGCCCTGCCGCCCCGTCTGATCTGGAGTTCCCGTACCGTGCCGCCCGCCGCCGACGTCCTCGGCTGTGCCGCAACCCTTCTCAGTGCCGCTCTTCTCTGGCCCCAGGTCTGGTTGACCTGCGTGCGCGGGCGTACCGCCGGACTGCCGCTCGCGGCCCTGTGGCTGTCGCTCGCGCTGAACGCGTCCTGGCTGACCTACGGCCTGCTGCACCACGACGGTATGCAGGTCCTCGCCAACGTCCTCGCCGCCGCCGGGAACCTGGCGCTCACCGTGGCCGTGCTGCGCGCGCACCCGGCCGAGCGCGGCCTCCGGGCCCTCGCGCGGTCGCTTCCCGGCCCGTTCCTGATGCTGGCCGTGTTCCTGTTCGTCCTCGTCGACGGGGTCACCGGCCCGGTCATGCTCATGGTGGCGGTCGTGGGCGCCCTGTCCGTAGCCCTGCCGCAGCCGGTCTCGATGCTCCGGGACCGGACCGCCGACGTCTCCGGCGTCTCGGTCAGCCGTTGGGTCATGTCCGCCGGGGCATCCGCCTCCTGGCTCGGGTACGGCCTGGTGCACGACACGCCGGCCGTCTGGGTCGCCTCGGTGCCCGGCGTACTCGGGGCACTGCTCGTGCTGCAGCTGCTGGCGTTCCCCCGCCGCACCCTTGCAGTGCCCGTCGTGGTGCCGGCGCAGCGGCAGGAGTGCCCGGCGGTGCCGGTCCAGGTGGCGGTCCAGGTGCCCCAGCAGCGCCAGGAACAGGTGCTCGCCGCCTGACCCGCCCCAGCGCGCGCGGGCTCCGGCAGACTGGCCGGGTGCCCCTCCACGACCAGACCGAGCCGCCCCTCTACAGAGGCCTGCTGTCCGACGTCCTCGCCGCCGCCCGCGCCGAGGCCGACGAGGCCCGCGGCCGGGCCGTGCTGGCCGAACAGCTCGCCGAACAGGTAGCCGGCCTGCACCGCCGAGGGGCGGACGGCCTCTGCGGTGGTTGCGGCCTGGTCAGCCCGTGCCCGACGGAGCGCATCCTGGCCGGGGAGCTGGGCCCGGCGGACGCCGCCGCGACGGCCCGGCGGCTGCTGGCCGACCTCGCCGCCTCGCGGATCCTGGAGGCTCCCGCGGACGACGAGCAGGACGAGCCCCGGCCAGCCGGGCGGGCGTCCGACGGCGGACCTGGGCGTGGCTCGGTGCCGTCCGTCCCGTCGATGGCGGACCTGCTCGCCCCGAACCCGGGTGTCGGCAACTTCCTGGACACGCTCATCCCGCGCAACCCGTAGCCGCGGCGCGCTCGTCACATCCGCTCCACCGGACCTCCGGCCCGCCTGCGGGCGCGGACGTCGTGAGGGGTGAGGCGGTTACGCCGGGCGGGTGCCGACCAGCGCGGCGATGGCGGCCCCGCGTGCGCCGGCCATGTCACGGTCGGGCACCAGCGCGAAGGTCGCCACCGCCTCCTGCTCGGCCCGCAGCAAGGTGTTCTTGCGGACCTCGTCCAGGAACCAGTCGCGGAACGCCGGTGCGGCCTCGACCACCCCGCCGCCGACGAAGTACGTGCTCGGATCGGTGAAGTTCGCCGCGATGGTGAACAACCGGCCCACGGCCATCGCCTGCTGCTCGAAGATGCGCAGGGCGAGCGGGTCGCCGGCTTCGCCGTACCCGCGGACGGCTCGGGCCGCCTGGCGGACCGGCAGCTCGGCGAGCGGATGCCCCTCGAACCGCGTCAGCCAGTACGGCAGCAGGTTCTTCTCGATCCCGGTCAGCGAGGCGACGCTCTCGGCGTCGCCGACGAAACCGCAGCCGCAGCGCGGCACCGGCTGCCCCTCGGCGAGCAGCCCGTCCATCGGGATGTGCACGTGGCCCAGCTCGCCGGCCATGCCGGCTGCTCCGCGGACGACCTGACCCGCCTCGACGACGCCGCCCCCCAGGCCGGTCCCGATGATCGCGGACACGGAGGAGTGCTGAGTGGCGTCCAGGCCGTACAGCAGATGGTGGGCGTACAGCGCCGCGGCGTTGCCGTCATTGTTGTAGACGACCGGGATCGCGAGGCGGTTCTCCAGCGCGGTACGGACGTCGAAGCCCCACCAGCCGGGCTGCTGGAAGTTGGTGGACCCCTTCGACGAGATCACGCCGAGTGCGCTCGCCGGGCCGGGGGTGTCCAGCCCGACGGCGCGGACGAGGCTCCGGCCGAGGCTGGTGTGGGCGAGCACGCCGTCGAAGGCCTCGGCCAGTGCGTCGATGGCCGCCTCTGGGCCGTCCTGCACCCGGCTCGGGGTCTCGTGCAGGGCGTCGACGAGGAACGTGCCGGACTCACCGAGCACGGTGGCGTTGTTGCTCGTGCCTCCGTTGTCGAGGCCCACGACGACCCACGGCTCGGATGTCGACATCGTTCTCCAGACACGTCACGGGGCTTCGTCCAGGACGCGCCATTGACCGTACAAAGACCGTACCGGGGGCAGGGTGTCACATCCGCCGGGACGTTTGCAGGATTGTTGCCGGGTCTCAGGAGGCGGGCGGGGCCGCGTCGAGGTAGGCCCAGTCGCCGGCGTCCCGCACGAAGCGGCTGTTCTCGTGCAGGGTCCGCGCGACCCCGCGGTGGCGGTAGTGGGCCGTGAACTCCACGGTCCCCTCGGCGTCCAGGAGCCCGCCGCCGGTCTTGCCGAGGATGTCCAGGCGCGACCACCGGTCGTCCGGGTCGAACCGGACCTGCGGGGGCCGGGTGGCCCGGTGCCACGTCCTGAGCAGGTACGCCGCCTCGCTGACGGCGAAGGCGCTGTAGCGCGAGCGCATGAGCGCCTCGGCGGTGGCCGCCGTCGCCTGTCCCGCGTGCAGCCGGCCGCAGCACGCCGCGTACGGCAGCCTGAGCCCGCAGGGGCACGACGCGCCGGAACCGCTCTGCGTGGCCACGGCTCCAGTGTGCCGTCACCCGCGGCGTGGCGTGCACGCACCATGTGCCCTCCTGGCTACGCTGCGTCGACTCGCCCGCCCCTCTGGACCTCACGGGGGCGGACGGGTCCCCGTCGCCGCCAGGCTCCTCCGAGGCCTGCCCCCCGGGCAGGGAACGGCGCCGCAGCCACCTCGTGACGTGACGTAGTCGGACAAGGCAGGCCGTACCTGTGGACGCTGATCGACGCGCTGCGTATCTCGTGGCGTACGACCTGTTCGAGGCCGTGCAGGGCGAGGACCACACCGCCGCGGCCGGGCAGGTGGCCGCAGCGGTCGAGGTCGCGGACCGGGCCGGCTGGCCGGAGGTCGGGTTCGTGCTCGCCGCGGCGGGCACGGTGCACGCCGTCACCCGGCCGGTCGACGGGCTGGGTGCCGAGGTCGCGCTACGCCTCCGGCACCGGGCCGAGGAACTGGGGGCGCCCGCGTTCGAGGCGATGGCCCTCGGGTTGTGCGCGCTGACCGCGGCGGCGGCCGGTGACACCGCGGCCCTGCTGGCCGATGCGTGCCGGGCGGTCGCGCTGCTCGACGACGACAGCCAGCCGGCCCTCGACCGCAGCACCGCGTACGTCGTCGCTGCCGCGGCCTTCAACACGCTCCGGCTCTGGGAGCTCGTCGACGAGCTGTACACCCGCGCCATCGAGACCGGGACGCAGGGCGACGCCCCTGCCCAGGTGGCGGCGGTCGCGGTCAACCGGGTCCTGACGCGGTTGGAGTGGGCCCTGGCGCTGCTGGAGAACGGCGACGAGCAGGAGAGCCGCGTCCACCTCGCCCGGGCGCGCGAGGCGGTGCCGGCCGCCCTCGCGCTGCCGCTGCGCCCGTTGTGGCGCCGCAACGTCGAGGCCTGCGCGGACATCGTGGAGCTGCTGCATGGGGGTGACCTCGACCGCCTGGACCGGCTGGCGGGGCACCGCGTCGCGCTGGTCGCGGACGGTGACGTCGAGACCCTGCCGCTGCTGGACGCCGCTACCGCGCTGGCGCTGTGGCGCAGCGGGCGGCTCGACGAGGCGGTGGCCGCCGCGCACCGGCTCGTACCGCCCGGGTCCTGCTCGTCGGGCGCCCGCAGCTTCCCGCTCTGGGTCCGCGCCGCCGTCCTCGCCGCCAGCGTGCCGTCGGAGGTCAGCAGGGCCCAGCAGGAGCACAGCGAGCTGGTCAGCCGGTTGCGGTGGGAGTCGCGGCACGCGGTGCTGGCGGCGGCCCGCGCGCAGATCGCCGTCGAGCGGCGGCAGGCCGACCACGATCGCCTGACGCAGGCGGTCAACACCGACGCGCTGACCGGGCTGCACAACCGCCGCAGCTTCGACGCCTGGCTGGGGCGCTCGCCGGACCAGCAGCAGGCCCGTACGGCGCTGCTCCTCGTCGACCTGGACGACTTCAAGCAGATCAACGACCGGTACGGCCACCAGTGCGGGGACGAGGTGCTGCGCCGGGTCGGGCGGCTCATGCGGGCCTGTGTCCGGGGCGGTGACATGGCGCTCCGTCACGGCGGCGACGAGTTCGCCGTGCTGCTCTGGGAGGCGAACCTGACCACGGTGGCGGCCCTGGACCGAGCCGGCGCGTTGCGGCAGGCCATCCGCGACGAGCCCTGGGCGGAGGTTGCCACCGGACTCGTTGTGACCGCCAGCATCGGGATCGCGGTGGCGCTACCGGACGGGAGCGCGTCCGGGGGGACGACCTCTGCCGATCCCGGCCGGCTCTACCGGGCAGCCGACGCCGCGCTGTACGCCGCCAAGCGGCACGGATCCGGCATCGTGCTGGCCCCCTCCGGGGGCTGACGCTCAGTACTGCGGCGGCGGCAGCGCCGGTGCGGGGAAGAAGTGGACGAGCGTGGTCGTGCCGTCCTTCTCGGCCACCCGGAGATCGGCTTCGATCACCTTCGCCTCGGTGATCTCCAGATCCGACGGGTGCCAGATCATGTGGCGGAGCAGCACCGGGAACCGGGGCGAGTTCCCTCCCACGCCGAGGACGACGACATCGTCCTTCGGGTCGTAGTTGACGTACGAGAACGGCATCTTCTCCACCTCGTGCGGATCGCCGTAGCTGCGGTCGAGCACTTCCACGCTCACCTGGTAGCCGACCCGCTCGTCGGTCAGCTCGTCGAGGAACTCCTTCCAGTGCTCGCGTTCGATCGTGACGGTGTCCGCCATGCTGCCTGCCCCTTGTCTCCGGTCGGAGCGGTCGAAATCCAGCCAGGCCCACCCGTAGCCGCCGCCGCACGACCGAAACCAGGGCAGGCACGAGGCCGCCTCCCGGTGCGGGAGACGGCCTCGTCGTGTCCTGGGCGGTTACTCCCTCTGGACCGCCTTGAGCGCCCGATCGACCACGGCGGCGGCCGGGTTGGACAGGTTGCCCGGGGGGTCGTCCGGCGCCTCGGGCTCCGGTCGGACCGGCGCCGTCGCCTTGGCCTTCTCGAGGATGTCCCCGAGCTCCTGCAGGGACTTGCGCCCCATGGCCTCGCGGACCTTGGGGAACATCTCCTGCTCCTCCTCCTCCACGTGATGGCGGACGCTCTCGATGAGGACGGTCACCTTCGCGTCGAACCGCTCGTGGTCGGGCGACATGTCCTCCAGCTCGGACAGCGTCCACTTCACGATGTGATGCTCCTCGAGCCCCTCGAGCACGTCGTCCTCGATGTCCGGAGCCTGCTCCCGGACCGTCGGGTAGAAGTGCTGTTCCTCGATGGCCGCGTGCACCGCCAGCCCCTCGATGATCTGGTCGACGAGCTTGCGCTTGGTCGCCTTCGCGCCGTCGCCCAGCTTCTCGAACTGCTTGAACAGTTTCTCGAGGTCCTTGTGGTCGTTCTTCAGCAGCACGATCGCGTCAGGCACGGGTTCCTCCGAAAGGTGTGACAGGTGGCTCCGCCCTACCCCGGAACCGGATTCCCGACCACACGGTGCGCGGTCGCGGCGGCCAGTCCCTCGGCGAGCGCACCGACCAGCCGCGCGGCCTCGTCGCGGGTCAGCCGGCTGGTCGCCACACAGGTCCCTTCGCGCCAGGTGCTCAGGACGACGCATCCGAGGTCCAGGTGCCAGGAGACGCGCAGTGCGCGGTCGCCGTGCCGGGCGTCGCCGAACCACTCGCCGCGCGGCGGGAGGGCGGTGACGGTCATGTACGGAGCGTGCGCGCGCCGCCGCCCGCTGTCCAGAGACCCGGGCTGTCGTGGCACCGTGAATGCCCTGAGGGGACGGGACCGACCAGAGGAGCCGTGGAGCGTGGTGGTCGACCTGGTGGCTGCCCGTGTGCTCGCGCAATCCGGTCTCCTCAGGCCGGCCCGGCCCGACAGGCTGCTCGGCATGGCGCTGTCCGTTGCCCGCTGGGGCGTCACGCTCGCCACCGGCTACGCCGCGGGCGCCGCCCGGCACCCGCTGCGGGAGGCGCTGGTCGACGACGACGGCTCCCTGTCCTGGCGGGACATCGACCGGCGTACCGGCCGCATCGCCGGCGAACTGCGGGCCCGCGGCGTGGGGGAGGGGGACGCGGTCGGCCTGCTGGCCCGCAACGGGCGCGGGTTCGTCGAGACCGCGACCGCGCTGGCCAAGTGTGGCGCGGACGTGCTCTACCTCAACACCGGGTCCGCGGGCAGTGTGCTCGCCGACGTGCTGCGCCGCGAAGATGCCCTGGGCGTCGTGTACGACGCGGAGTTCGGCGACCTGCTGGCCGAGGCGGCGCGCGGCCGACTCGCGCTCACGACCGAGGAGCTCGGCCGGCTGGCCACCCGCCCCGGGCCGAAGGCCCCGCTGCGCCCCTCGCACACCTCGCGGCAGGTCATCCTGACCAGCGGGACGACGGGCGCGCCGCGTGGCGCGGCCCGCAGCGGGGCGGGGATCCGCGACGCCGTCTCCGTCCTCTCCCGGATCCCGCTGCGCGCCGGCGGGACGACGGTCATCGCGGCGCCGGTCTTCCACGCGTGGGGCCTGGGGCACCTGTCGCTCGGCATGCTGCTCGGATCGACGGTCGTGCTGCGCCGCCGGTTCGACCCCGAGCAGGTCCTCGCGGACATCGAGGCGCACCGGGCGACCGCACTGATCCTCGTTCCGGTGATGCTCGAGAAGCTGCTGGCCGCGGACCCGTCGACGTACGACCTGTCGTCGCTGCGCGTCATCGCGGCCAGCGGCAGCGCGCTGCCAGGAGAGCTGGCCGAGCGGACGCTCGCGGCGTTCGGTCCGGTGCTCTACAACCTCTACGGCTCGACCGAGGTGGCCTACGCCGCGGTCGCGACGCCCGGGGATCTTCTGGCGGACCCGCACACCGCCGGGCGGCCGCCGCACGGGGTGACGCTGCGCGTCGTCGACGACGAGGACCGGGAGCTGCCGCCGGGCGAGGCCGGACGCATCTTCGTCGCGAACGGGCTGGCCTTCGACGGCTACACCGACGGCTCCGACCGGGACCGGCTCGGCGGACTCGTCGCGACCGGGGACCTGGGGGTGATCGACGAGGACGGCCGGCTGACGGTGCTCGGGCGGACCGACGACATGATCGTCGTCGGCGGCGAGAACGTCTACGTCGGCCAGGTCGAGGACGTACTGCTCGCCCACCCGGGGGTGCGCGAGGTCGCCGTGGTGGGCGAGGAAGATAGGACGTACGGCGCTCGGTTGGTCGCCCACGTCGTGCTCGACGCACCGGTGGACACGGCCGAGCTCCAGGACTGGGTGGCGACGAGGCTGGCCCGGTTCGCGATGCCACGGGAGGTGAAGGTGTACGACGAGCTGCCGCGCAACAGCACCGGCAAGGTGCTCAAGCGTGAGCTGAGGGACGCCACGCCGTGACCGCCCCCGCGCAGCTGGACCGTCCGGAGACCGACGAGAGCACCACCCCGGACCGCCCGTGGGTCACGATCGTCTGGAACGACCCGGTCAACCTCATGAGCTACGTGACGTTCGTGCTGATGGAGTTGTTCGGCTACTCCCGCGAGAAGGCCGAGGTGCTCATGCTCGACGTCCACCGCAAGGGCCGGGCCGTGGTCTCCAACGGCACCCGGGAGCAGATGGAGCACGACGTCGCCCGCCTCCACGCGCGCGGCCTGTGGGCCACGCTGCAGCAGGACTGACGGGACTCACAGATGCGCTTCAAGAAGACCCGTCGTGGGATCGAGGGCAAGCTCGAGGCTGTCGAGGCGCAGGTGCTCGCGCAGTGTGCGGGTGAACTGCTCGAACTGCTCGGCGACTCCGAGGCCGTGCCGGACGACCCGATCGCGGCGATGGTGGGGCTGCCGAGCGGCGAGGTCACCACGCCCGGGGATCCCGCGCTCGCCCGGCTGCTGCCGGACGCGTACGCCGACGACGCCGAGGCCGAGGCGGCCCGCGACTTCCGGCGGTACACCGAGGCGGACCTGCGCGCCGGCAAGCGGGCGGCCGCCTCCGTCGGACTCGCGCAGCTCCAGCCGCTCCTGGACCACGGTGGGCGGCTGGTGCTCGACCGGGACGACGCGGACCTGTGGCTCTCCTGGCTGAACGACGTACGGCTCGTCCTGGGCACCCGGCTCGAGGTGACCGAGGACATGACCGAGGACGACCTGGACCCGGACGACCCGCGGGCGCAGGTCCTGCAGATCTACGGCTGGCTCGGCTGGGTCCAGGAGTCCCTGCTGACGTGCCTGGACCCGCGCGTCAGCTGAGACCGGCCCACCCCCCTGGCGACGTCCGCTCGCCGGGACAGCTCCACGCGGCGGCGCGGCGGACGGGCCCGGGCCGGGCGCTGCCGATGGTCCCGAAGCAAGGAGTCACCCCGGCTCGCTAGCCTGTGGCCATGCTCGAGCTGCCCCGCGAGATGGTCGACCGGATCGTCGCCCACGCCCGACGCGACCATCCGGACGAGGCGTGCGGCGTGATCGCCGGCAAGGAGGGCATCCCGACGCGGGTGTTCGAGATGGAGAACGCCGAGCGCTCGCCGACCTTCTACCGCTTCGAGGCCAAGGAGCAGCTGCGGGTCTGGCGCGACATGGACGACGCCGACGAGGTGCCGTTCGTGATCTACCACTCGCACACCGCGACCGAGGCATACCCGTCGAGGACGGACATCTCGCTCGCCTCCGAGCCGGAGGCCCACTACGTGCTCGTGAGCACCCGCTCCGACGACGACGTGGAGCTGCGTTCGTACCGGATCCTGGACGGCGTGGTCTCCGAGGAGGAGATCACCGTCACCTGAGACGCGCGCTCCGACCCCGGAATGCGCGCGTCGTACCCGCCTGTTGGACCCTGAGAGCTGTTACCCGAGTTGAGGAGACCCCTTCCGCCATGGCCATCGAGGTCCGGATCCCCACGATCCTGCGCACGTACACGGACGGCCAGAAGGCCGTTGAGGGCAAGGGCGACACGCTCGCCGGGCTGCTGGAGGACCTGGACGTGCGCCACCCGGGCCTGCGTGGCCGCCTGATCACGGACGAGGGTGTCCTGCACCGCTTCGTGAACATCTACGTCAACGACGAGGACGTCCGCTTCCTCGGCTCGCTCGAGACGCCCCTCAAGGACGGCGACAGCGTGACCGTGCTGCCCGCCGTCGCCGGCGGGTCCCGCTAGTCCCGTGCGTTACGACTCGCTGCTGGAGTCCGTCGGGCGCACCCCGCTCGTCGGGCTCCCGCGGCTGTCGCCGTCCCCCGACGTCCGGCTCTGGGCCAAGCTCGAGCAGGACAACCCGACGGGGTCGGTGAAGGACCGCGCCGCGCTGTACATGGTCGCCCAGGCCGAGAAAGAGGGCCTGCTCCGGCCGGGCTGCACCGTGCTCGAGCCGACGTCGGGGAACACCGGCATCTCGCTCGCGATGGTGTGCCGCCTGCGCGGCTACCGCCTGATCTGCGTCATGCCCGAGAACACCTCGGTCGAGCGGCGCCAGCTGTTGACGATGTACGGCGCGGAGATCGTCGGCTCGCCCGCCGCCGGCGGCTCCAACCAGGCTGTCGCGATGGCCAAGCAGCTCGCCGCGGAGAACCCCGACTGGGTCATGCTCTACCAGTACGGCAACCCGGCCAACGCGCTGGCGCACTACGAGACGACCGGCCCCGAGCTGCTCGAGGACCTGCCGTCGATCACCCACTTCGTGGCGGGTCTGGGCACGACCGGCACGCTGATGGGCACCGGTCGGTACCTGCGTGAGCAGCGGCCGGACGTGCGGATCATCGCCGCCGAGCCCCGCTACGGCGAGCTGGTCTACGGCCTGCGCAACATCGACGAGGGCTTCATCCCGGAGCTGTACGACGGCTCGGTCCTCACCTCCCGCTTCTCGGTCGGCCCGCGCGAGGCGCTGCGGCGGACCCGCCAGCTGGTCGAGGAGGAGGGCATCTTCGCCGGGATCTCCACCGGGGCGATCCTGCACGCCGCCATGGGCGAGGCGATGAAGTGCGTGAAGAACGGCGAGAGCGCCGACATCGCGTTCGTCGTTGCCGACGGTGGCTGGAAGTACCTGTCCACCGGCGCGTACGCCGGCACCCTCGAGGAGGCCGAGGCCGCCCTCGAGGGTCAGCTCTGGGCCTGACCGCCCCGTAGGGTGACGCCGTGACCAGCAGCCGCCACGGGGACGCGCCGATCGGCGTCTTCGACTCCGGCGCCGGCGGTCTCACCGTGGCCCGGGCGTTGCTCGACCAGCTCCCCGGCGAGCCGCTCCTCTACGTCGGCGACACGGCGAACGGTCCGTACGGCCCGCTGCCGATCGCGGACGTGCGCCGGCATGCGCTGGCCGCCATGGACGAGCTGGTCGCCCAGGGCGTCAAGCTGCTGGTGATCGCCTGCAACAGCGCGAGCAGCGCCTGTCTGCGGGACGCCAGGGAGCGCTACGACGTCCCGGTGGTCGAGGTCATCCAGCCCGCCGTACGCCGCGCTGTCGCCGCGACCCGCAACCACCGGGTCGGTCTCATCGGCACCCGCATCACGGTGGAGAGCCGGGCCTACGAGGACGCGTTCGCGGCCGCCCCGCAGGTCACGCTCACCAGCGCGGCGTGCCCGCGGTTCGTCGACTTCGTGGAGCGCGGGGTGACCACCGGTCGGCAGCTGCTCCAGCTGGCCACCCACTACCTGGAACCGGTCCTCGCCGCCGACGTCGACACCCTCGTGCTCGGCTGCACGCACTACCCGCTGCTCACCGGCATGATCAGCCTCGTGGTCGGGGAGAAGGTCACCCTCGTGAGCAGTGCCGAGGAGACCGCGAAGGACGTCTACCGCGTGCTCGCCCGTGAGGGCCTGGGCCGCGATGAGGAGGCCCCGCCGCCCGTGCACCGCTTCCTGGCCACCGGCGACCCCGAGCCGTTCACCCGGCTGGGCCGGCGCTTCCTCGGGCCCGAGATCGGCACGGTCGGCGGGTTGCGGGAGCGGCTGTGCAGCTGACCGTCCTCGGCTGCGCGGGCACCTACCCCGGGCCGGACTCGGCCTGTTCGAGCTACCTGGTCGAGCACGACGGGTTCCGGCTGGTCCTCGACTTGGGGGCCGGCTCGCTCGGCGAGCTGCAGAAGCACGCCGACCTGCTCGACGTCGACGCCGTCTACGTCTCGCACCTGCACGCCGACCACTGCATCGACCTGGTCGCCTACTCCTACGCCCGGCGCTACCACCCGGGCGGGCTGCCGCCCCGGTTGCCGGTCTACGGGCCGGCCGGGCTCGCCGAGCGCATGTGCGGCGCGTTCGAGGCGCCTCCGGTCGACGGCCTGCGTGGCGTCTACGACTTCCGGGAGGTCCCCGTCGGGAGCCGGCGGATCGGGCCGTTCACCGTCACCAGCGCCCGGACCAACCACCCGGTCGAGTGCCACGCGCTGCGCGTGGAGGCCGACGGGCGCTCGCTGACGTACTCCGGTGACAGCGCGACGAGCGACGCGCTGGTCGACCTGGCCCGGGGCACCGACCTCTTCCTCTGCGAGGCGACCTGGCCGGACGCCCCCGGCAACCCGCCGGGCCTGCACCTGTCGGGCCGGGAGGCGGGGGAGCACGCCGCCCGGGCCGGTGTCGGGTCACTCGTCCTCACGCACATCGTCCCCTGGGCCGACCGGGAGGCCATCGCCGCCGAGGCGCGGTCCGCCTTCACCGGGACGGTCCAGGTGGCGCACCGGGGCACCGTCTACCTGGTCTGACGGCGCCGGCAGCACCCGCTAGCCTCGGGCGGTGACCCGCCCCGACGGCCGCGCGGCCGACCAGCTCCGCAACATCTCCCTGACCCGAGGCTGGCTCGACCATGCCGAGGGGTCCTGCCTCGTGGAGTTCGGGGCGACCCGTGTCCTGGTGGCGGCCAGCGTCACCGAGGGCGTCCCGCGCTGGCGCAAGGGCTCCGGGCTCGGCTGGGTGACCGCCGAGTACGCGATGCTGCCCCGCGCCACGCACACCCGCAGCGACCGCGAGTCCGTCCGCGGGCGTATCGGCGGGCGCACGCACGAGATCAGCCGGCTGGTCGGGCGCAGCCTGCGGGCGGCGATCGACCTCAAGCTGCTCGGCGAGAACACCATCGCCATCGACTGCGACGTCCTGCAGGCCGACGGCGGCACCCGGACCGCGGCCATCACCGGCGCGTACGTCGCGCTGTCCGACGCCTGCGCCTACCTGCAGCGTCCCGGTGCCATCGTGCGCAGCATCGCCGCGGTGAGCGTGGGCATCGTCGACGGCGAGCCGCGGCTGGACCTGCCGTACGTCGAGGACGTCGCTGCCGACACCGACATGAACGTCGTGGCGACGGGCGACGGCGAGATCGTCGAGGTGCAGGGCACCGCGGAGGGGGCGCCGTTCTCGCGGACCGAGCTCGACGCGCTGCTCGACCTGGCGCTCGCCGGTTGCGCGGACCTGGCGGCCCTGCAGAAGGCCGCGCTCGCCGAGCCGCTGCGCCCCCGGCACACCGGCGCCACCGCACTATGAGGCAGGCACCATGAGGCACGCGCTGTGACGACGCGCGTCGTCCTCGCCACCCGCAACGCCGGCAAGGTGGCTGAGCTGCAGCGGATCCTGGCGCCGTACGGCGTGGAGCTGCTCGGGCTCGACGACGTGGCGCCCTACGAGCCCGGCCCGGAGACGGAGCCGACGTTCGCCGGCAACGCGCTCGGGAAGGCGCGCGAGGCGGTCCGGCACACCGGGCTGCCCGCCGTCGCCGACGACAGCGGCGTCGCGGTCGACGCGCTCAACGGCATGCCCGGCGTGCTGTCCGCCCGCTGGGCCGGCCGGCAGGGCGACGACCGGGCGAACCTCGACCTTCTGCTCGGCCAGCTCGCCGACGTGCCCGAGGAGCGGCTCGGAGCCCGGTTCGTCTGCGCGGCAGCCGCCGTGCTCCCGGACGGCCAGCAGGTCGTCGTCGAGGGGGTGCTCGAGGGCCGCCTGGTCCGCGAGCCGCGCGGGACCAACGGCTTCGGCTACGACCCCGTGTTCGTCCCGGCCGGACAGCAGCGCACGACCGCGGAGCTGAGCGCGCAGGAGAAGGACGAGATCAGCCACCGCGGGCAGGCCTTCCGCGCGCTGGCGCCGCAACTGATGGCAGCCCTGTCGCCTAAGGGTTAGACAGCACGACGGTCAGGCACCGCTCGGGGTTGCGCGGCACCGTCTGCACCGGCGCCTCCGGACCGCCGACCGGGTCGAACAGGAACGCGTCCGCTCCCGGCTCGCCGAGGTGCTGCACCTCCCGGCTGACGGTGCGGACCCGGGCCAGCAGGTCCTCCCGGGTACCGAGCCGGCCGGTGTCCACGAACAGGTGGCTCGTCACGACCCAGACGCGGCTGGTGGCGAAGCGGCCGGCGCGGAGGGCGGGCCGGTCGTCACAGGGGGCGGCGCCCGGCCTCGGGAGGAACAGGATGACGCCGTCCCGGTGTACACCGGTCTGCTTCGCGTAGTAGTCGTAGGCGCTGCGGGCCGCGACCTCGACGAACACCAGGTCGCCCGGCTGGTGCGCCTTGGCCAGCCGCTCGAGCACGGGATGCAGCTCCTCGACGGTCTGCACCTTGCCGGTCAGCGTCACCGCCTCGGCCACCGCCGGACCCAGGCTGAAAGTCAGCGCGGCGCTGCCGGCCAGCAGCCAGCCGACGCGGCGCCGGTCCAGCCGGTGCGGCAGCGTCGCGGCGAGGGTGACCGCCGCGATCGGCACCAGCCACAGGGCGAGCCGGCCGGCGAACGGATAGGCGCTGAGGCCGGCCGCGACGAGCGCCATCGGCACGCCCGCCCACAGCAGTGCCGCGCGGCGGCCGACGAACCGGGACAGCCGGCCCAGCCCGAAGGTGAGCAGGGCGAGGCCCAGGAGCGGGACGGTCATGCGCAGCGGGGTGCTCGCCAGGTCGTACCAGCGCCGGCCGAACCACGCGGGCAGGTCTGCGGCCGACGTGGGGAAGGTGCCGTGCCAGTAATCGATCAGCGGCTCGTTGTGCAGGAGAGGCCGCAGGACCGTGACCGAGGAGGCAGCCAGGGACAGCAGCCAGGGGGAGAGCAGCAGGCCGGTCCTGGCCGCCTGGCGTACGTCCCTGGCCAGCAGCGGGCGCAGCACCAGGACGAGACTGACGCCGGCGAGCGCGAGCACCGCGGCGTGGGACAGCCAGACGGCGACGACCCCGCAGAGCGCGAGACGGCGCAGCGCCCGACCGTCCGCAGCGCGCGGAGGGACGGCGATCGCAAGCAGGACGACGACGAGGACGACCGCGACGTCGCTGGAGTACTGCTTGACCTCGTTCGAGTAGTAGATGAGCGACGGCTGCAGCGCGACGAGGACGACGGCGACCGGGACCAGGACCGCGGGCACCACGCGAGCGGCCAGCCGCCAGGTCAGGACCATGGTGGCCAGCCCGGCGAGCAGCGGGACGAGCCGCAGGGCACGCTCGTCCGGGCCGAACACGTCGACCGACAGCCGCTCCAGCCACAGCCACAGGGTGGGGGCCGCCTGGCTGTGCAGCAGCGGCTCGGAGGCCAGCGCGGCGAAACCGCGGTGCACGATGTTGTCGGCGATCAGCACCTCGTCGAGCCACAGCGACCGGTCGCCCGTCCACTGGCGCAGCCGGGCGACCGCGCCGAGCAGGATCGCGAACGCCGGGACGCCCGTCACCCAGGCGGTACGCAGCCGGTCGTGCGGCCGTGGCCCGGGGGCCCGGTGGCGCGCGCCCGCCGTCGTGCGGGCCTCGAGAGCCCCGGTGGCCGTCCCGGTCAACGGGGCTGCGACCGCACCCGCTCCCGCGTCAGGATCCACAAGGCCTCGACGCCGTCCTTCCAGGTCAGCTTCTTGCCCTCTTCGCGAGAGCGGGCCTTGTAGCTGATGGGCACCTCGAACGGGCGCATGCCCCTGGCCAGCAGCTTGCCGGTCACCTCGGCCTCCATCCCGAATCCGGCGGAGCGGATGTCGAGCTCGCGGTAGAGCGGCAGCGGCATGAGCTTGAAGCAGGTCTCGAGGTCGCTGATCCAGCAGTCGTAGACGACGTTGGCGAACATCGTGACGGCCTTGTTGCCCAGGACGTACCAGAAGCTGTACGCCGTGTGCGACCCGAAGCTGCGCGTGCCGTAGACGAGCTGGGTCTCGCCGGCCAGGACCGGTGCCAGCAGCTGCGGGATCTCCTCAGGCGCGTACTCGAGGTCGGCGTCGCAGATGATCATGTAGTCGCCGGTGGCGGCCTCGGAGGCGGTGCGGATGGCCGCCCCCTTGCCCTTGTTGACCGGGTGGTGCACGACGCGGGCTCGGGGGTCGTCGACCCGGCCGAGCAGTTCGCGGGTCGCGTCCGTGCTCCCGTCATCGACGACGACGACCTCGACCTCGCAGGGGTAGTCGACGCCGAGGATCCGCTTGAGGGCGGCCTCGACCGTGGCCGCTTCGTTGAAGACGGGGACCAGAACCGACAGCTTCACGGAGGCGACGCTAGCGGACGATGTCGCTAGCCCACGACATCGCGATGGCCGCGGAACCAGTCGATGGTGCGCGCGAGGCCCTCATCCAGTGCGACCTGCGGCTCCCAGCCGAGGGCGGTCCGGGCCAGGGTGATGTCGGGCTGCCGGACCGTCGGGTCGTCCTCGGGCCGGTCGATGAACACGATCTCGCTGTCGCTCTTGGCCAGCTCCCTGATGCGCTGGGCCAGCTCGAGCATGGTCAGCTCGTGCGGGTTGCCGATGTTGACCGGCCCCGGGAGGTCGCTGCGCAGCAGGCGCAGGATGCCCTCGACCAGGTCGGCGACGTAGCAGACGCTCCGGGTCTGGCTCCCGTCCCCGGCCACCGTGATCGGCTCACCCCTCAGCGCCTGCCGGATGAAGGTGGGGATCGCCCGGCCGTCGTTGGGCCGCATCCGCTCGCCGTACGTGTTGAAGATCCGCAGGATCGCCGTGTCCACCCCGTGCGTACGGCGGTAGGCCATGGTCAGCGCCTCGGCGTACCGCTTCGCCTCGTCGTAGACCCCGCGCGGGCCGACCGGGTTCACGTGCCCCCAGTAGGTCTCCGGCTGCGGGTGGACCTGCGGGTCGCCGTACGTCTCGGACGTGCTGGCCAGCAGGAACCGGGCGCCCTTCTCCTTCGCCAGGCCGAGCGTGTGCAGCGTGCCGATGGAGCCCACCTTCAGCGTCTCGATGGGCAGCTGGAGGTAGTCGATCGGGCTCGCCGGGCTGGCGAAGTGCAGGATCTCGTCGACGGGCCCCGGCACGTGCACGTAGTGCGTGATGTCGACCTTGAGCAGCTGGAAGCCGTCGTGGTCGAGCAGGTGCTCGACGTTGGACGGACCGCCGGTGAGGAAGTTGTCGAGTGCGACGACCTCGTTGCCCTCACCGAGCAGCCGCTCGCACAGGTGAGACCCCAGAAAGCCGGCCCCGCCGGTCACCACCACACGTGTCATGGCCGTGACAGTAGTGAGTGCGCACGGGGGGACTCGAACCCCCAAGCCCGAGGGCGGCGGCACCTAAAGCCGCTGCGGTTGCCAATTTCGCCACGCGCGCGTGGGGACAGGCTAGCGGCGACCGGGCGCATCAGGGGCGCATCAGAGGCCCATCAGATGGCAGCTCAGATATCGAGGTCGCGGCGCAGCTTGGCGACGTGACCCTTGGCCTTGACGGCGTACGACGCGTTCGTGACGGTGCCTTCCTCGTCGAGGATGAACGTCGACCGGATCACCCCGACGACCGTCTTGCCGTACAGCTGCTTCTCGCCGTACGCGCCGTAGGCGGTGAGCACGTCCTTGCCCGGGTCGGACAGCAGTGGGAAGGTCAGGCCTTCGGCGTCCCGGAAGCGGGCCAGCTTCTCCGGCTTGTCGGGGGACAGGCCGATGACGGCGTAGCCCGCGTCGACGAACCCCTGCAGGTTGTCGCGGAAGTCGCAGGCCTGCGTCGTACAGCCCGGCGTGGAGGCGGCCGGGTAGACGTACAGCACGACCTTGCGGCCCCGTAGGTCGGACAGCGACACCGGCGTCCCCTCCGCGTCGGGCAGCGTGAAGGCGGGCGCCGCGTCACCGGCGGTCAGTCGGGGGGTCTCGGGCACAAGGCTCTCCTGGGTCGGCACCGGCGGGTGTGAGGTCGGGTCAGCGCACGGGTACGGCCACCGGTGCGGCGTCGGGGGACAGCGCGTCGGTGTGGTCGTCGAGCCCGGCGGTGCGGCCGAGCGTACGGCCCCGCGACAGGGCCAGGACCACGAGGAACGCCGCGGCGTTGGTCAGCACGATCGTCGTGCCCGACGGGATCTCGAGCTGCCAGGACGCGTACGTGCCGATCGCCCCGCAGGCCGTGCCGATGGCCGGCGAGATCCAGAGCATCCGCGCGAAGGAGTCGCTGAGCATCCGGGCGGTCACGGCCGGGATGACGAGGGCGGCGGCGACCAGCGTCACGCCGACGATCGACAGCGTCGCGAGGATGGCGACCGACAGCACGAACATCAGCAGCGCGTCCATCCAGGCCACCCGCACCCCGGACACGTCGGCGACCTCCGGGTCGAAGGTCGAGAACAGCAGCGGCCGGTACAGCAGGGTGAAGACCGCCGCGGCGAACAGCAGGGCCCCGGCGAGCAGCCACAGGTCGCCGGCCGCGACCCCGTTGATGCTGCCGAACAGCAGGGCGTCGAAGGTCGGTCCCTTGTTGCCGAAGCGGGTCAGCAGGGCGACCCCGAGGGCGAACGAGGACGTGGTCACCACGCCGATGGCGGCGTCCGCGCCGATCCGCCGGCTCCGCGTGACCCCGTTGATCGCGAGCGCTGAGGCGAGGCCCCACAGGCCCGCGCCGAGGATGGTCGGCACGCCCAGCAGCGGCGCCGCGGCGAACCCGCCGAAGATCGCGTGGGACAGGCCGTGCCCGATGTAGCTCATGCCGCGCAGGGTGATGAAGACGCCGATCAGCCCGCACAGGGCCCCGGCCAGGATCGCCGCGACCAGCCCGTTGACGAAGAACTGGTAGTGGAACGGGTCGAGGATCGCCGTCCAGGTCATCCGGCCACTCCGCTCATCCGGCCACCCCGCGCAGCAGACCGACCTGGCCGCCGTCGACGACGACCGGCATGCCCAGGTGCATGAGCACCTCCATCCGGGCGCCGAACGTCCGCTCGAGGACCTCCGGAACGATGACGTCCGCGGGCGCGCCGGCGGCGATGATCCGCTGGTGCAGGGCCACCAGGTGCGGCAGGTGGGCGGCCATGCCGTTGAGGTCGTGGGTCGTGAGCACGATCGCCAGGCCGTCGCGGTTGAGGTCGTCGAGCAGGTGCAGCACCTCGTGCCGCGTGCCCACGTCCACCCCTGACGTGGGCTCGTCGAGCAGGAGCAGTTGGGGCCGGCGCAACAGCGCTCGGGCGATGAACATCCTCTGCTGCTGGCCGCCGGACAGCTCGCGGATGTGCCGCCCGGCGAGGTCGGCGATGCCCAGGCGGTCGAGGACGCCGGCGACGTCGGCCTTCTCGTCGCGGGTCGCCCAGGGCAGCGCCCGGCGGGCCGCCCGCGACATGAGCACGCACTCCGCGACGGTCACCGGGAAGCTCCAGTTGACCGTCTCGAGCTGGGGCACGTAGCTGACCGCCACCCCGGGGGCGCGTGAGACCGACCCGCGCTGCGGCTTCGCGGTACCGAGCAGCAGGCGGAGCAGGGAGGTCTTGCCGGAGCCGGAGGGGCCGACGATCCCGGTGAACGCGCCGGCCTCGACGGCGTACGTCACGTCCTTGAGGACGGCCGCGCCGCTGTAGCCGAAGGTGGCGCCCTCGATGCTGACCAGGGCTGTCACTGGGGGTAGTCCGCCTTGTCCGGTGCGACGTCCGCGGTGTCGAGGGCGTCGAGCGCCTTCGTCGTACCGCCGAGGCCGCTGATCATCGTGCGGAAGTCGTAGCGCATGAGGCCGAGCCAGGAGTGCTGCGGATCGCCGGGCTTGCCCGGCAGGTCGTCGTCGCGCAGCGAGGACTCGTAACGCGCGCCGGTCTCCTTGCCGATCTGCGCGAGGACCTTGGAGGGGAAGACCTCCGAGCCGAAGATCACCGGCACCTTCCGGGCCCGGATCTGGTCGACGAGCCGGGCGATCTCCTTGGGCTGCGGGTCCTCGAAGTTCGACGGCTGCACGGCGCCGACGATGTTCCAGCCGTAGTCGCGGCCGAAGTAGGCGTAGGCGTCGTGGTAGGTCAGCAGGTCCTTGCGGCCGCCGGGGATGGTGGCCTGGTCCGCCCGCAGCGCGTCCGAGAGCGCGGTGGCCTTCCCGACGAACTTCTGCCGGTTGGCCTCGTAGTACGCCGCGTTCGCCGGGTCCCGCTCGGACAGCGTCTTCGCGATGACGCCCGCGTACTTGATCGCGAACAGCGGGTCGGTCCACAGGTGCGGGTTGGGCTTGCCGTCCTGCTTCGGGAAGGAGAAGTCGTAGATGTACTCCGAGGCCGGCAGCGTCTGCTCGCCGATCTGGACGATCCGGGCGTCCTTCTTCTTGTTCGTCAGGGCGAGTTCGTACGTCGGGTCCTCGAGCTTGAGCCCGTTGACGAACACCACGTCGGCGCGCGAGAGCAGCTTCGAGACCTGCGGTGGCGGCTCGTAGGTGTGGCTGTTCGTCCCCTCCGGCACGATGCCGGTCAACGCGATGCGGGAGCCACCGATGTTGGCCGCGATCGAGGTGATGGGCGCGACGGTGGTCGCCACCGTGAGCCGGCCGGCCTGCCCGGGGCTGGCCGACGAGTCGGGGGCGCCGCAGGCGGCCGTGGCCAGCAGGGCCGCAGCGCCCGCACCGGCCGTCACCAGGCGAAGCAGCGTCATGACGGGCAGGTTAGTCCGATGGATGAGTACCTGCAAAAGATTCGCAACAAGCGCGGGTCATGGTGGAGGGGCAGGATGTGTGCGTGACGAGGGCGACGGAACCCGGGCTCCGCATCGAGGACTATGCCGTGATCGGCGACACCCACACGATGGCCCTGGTCGGCTGTGACGGCTCCGTCGACTGGCTGTGCCAGCCACGGTTCGATTCGGCAGCGTCGTTCGCCAAGCTGCTGGGCGACGAGGACAACGGCCGTTGGCAGGTGTGTCCGCGGAATCTGGCGCTGGGCGCGGTCCGCCGGACCAGCCGCCGGTACCGGTCCGGGACGCTGATCCTGGAGACGGAGTGGGAGACGGACACGGGGGTCGTGCGGCTCACCGACGCGATGCCGCCGCGGGACCGGCACGCCGACATCGTCCGCCGGGTCGAGGGGGTCTCCGGCGAGGTCGAGATGGCCATGCGCTGGGTGGTCCGTTTCGGGTACGGCTCAGCCGTCCCCTGGGTCCGGCGCCTCAGCGATCCCTGGGGCAACCCGTGCCTGGTGGCGATCGCCGGCCCGGACGCGCTCGTCCTGCGCGGTGACGTCCTGCCCCGCGCCGACCACCGGGGCAAGGACCGGGCGCACCACGCCCACTTCACCGTGCGCGCCGGCGAGACTGTGGACCTGTCGCTGATGTGGTTCCCGTCGAACGAGGCGATGCCCCACCTTCCCGCGGTGGGGGACGCTCTGGCCCGGACACAGGCGTACTGGGTGGACTGGTGCTCCGCCTCGACGTACCAGGGCCGGTACGTCGAGCCCGTGCAGCGCTCGCTGATCGTCCTCAAGGGGATGACCTTCGAGCCGACCGGTGGGATCGTGGCCGCGCCGACAACGTCACTGCCCGAGCAGATCGGTGGCTCGCGCAACTGGGACTACCGGTACTGCTGGCTGCGGGACGCCACCCTCGTCCTGAACGCGCTGCTGCTGGCCGGTTACACCGGTGAGGCCGCGAGCTGGCGGAACTGGCTGCTCCGGGCCGTCGCCGGCGCTCCCGAGCAGCTCCAGATCCTGTACGGCCTCGCGGGGGAGCGGCTGCTGCCCGAGATCGAGCTGCCGTGGCTGCCCGGCTATGCGGACAGCGACCCGGTGCGAATCGGGAACGCGGCCGCGTCCCAGTTCCAGCTCGACGTGTACGGCGAGGTGATCTCCGCGCTCTTCGCGGCCGCCAAGGCGGGGCTCAAGCACGACGGCTTCTCCTGGCCGGTCCAGCGGGCCCTGGTCGCGCACCTGGAGACGGTCCGGCACCTGCCCGACTCCGGGCTCTGGGAGGTGCGCGGGCCGGAGCGGCACTTCACGTACAGCAAGGTGATGGTGTGGGTCGGCTTCGACCGCGCGGTGCGCAGCGTGGAGGAGCTCGGCCTGGACGGACCCGTCGAGCGCTGGCGTGAGCTGCGCGACGAGGTGCATGCGGAGATCTGCGAGAAGGGCTGGAACGACGAGGTCGGCGCGTTCACGCAGTACTACGGCGGCACGGAGATCGACGCCTCGCTGCTGGTCATGCCGTCGGTCGGGTTCCTCCCCGGTGACGACCCGCGCTGCCTGGCGACGCTGGACGCGATCGAGCGGACGCTGCGGCACGGCCCGTTCGTGGACCGGTACGAGACGAAGGAGCAGGTCGACGGCCTCCCGCCCGGCGAGGGCTCGTTCCTGGCGTGCTCGTTCTGGCTGGTCAGCGCGCTGGCCCATGCGGGGCGGGTCGACGAGGCGACGAAGGTCTTCGAGGAGCTGCTGGATCTTCGCAACGACGTCGGCCTGCTCGCGGAGGAGTACGACGCGGACCTGGGCCGCATGACGGGCAACTTCCCGCAGGCGTTCTCGCACCTGGCCCTGGTCGAGGCCGCTGCGACTCTCGAAGCGTTGGGTTCCCCTGCCTCTGGGCAGGGCACGACCGCTGCGCAAGAGTCGCAAGAGTCATCGAAACGGGAGGGGTGACCCGCGTGGCGGGCAACGACGATCAGGGCCGAGCGCCGGTGGGCACGGGGAACGGCCAGGCGGAGCGGGGACGGGGCGGCGCGGTGCTGCGCTCCGACGACCCCGCGGTGCTTGCCGCCGAGATCGAGCGCACCCGGGAGGAGCTCGCTGCGACGCTCGATGCCATCGCCGACAGGGTGAGCCCGAAGCGGGTCGCGAAGCGAACCACCCGCAAGGTCGCCGAGGTCGCCCACGAGGCCGCTGCAAGCGTGAAGGACACCGCCACGACGGCCCGGGAAAAGGTGACCGGCCGAGCCGTGACCGTCCTGCCGGACATACCGCCCAGGGTCGAGATCGGGGCGCCCGGGGTGGCGCCGATCGGGCACGTCGCTCCGGTCGTGCCCCCGAGTCCGGCAGCGGCGGCCACCACCTACAGCTCGTCCGGCCCGTCGCTGCGGCCGGAATACCTCGCCGCCGGCGCGGGTGCCGGGGTCCTGGCCGGGGTCCTCGCGGTGGTCCTGATCCGCCGTCGCCGGCGGCGCTGAGCGGGTCTGTTACAGGTCCGGCTGGGCCGGCAGCTCGATCAGGCCGGTGCTGAGCGCGGACGTGACGGCCTCGACGCGGGTCCGGGCCTCCAGCTTGGACAGCACGTTGCTGACGTGGTTCTTGACCGTGTTCTCGCTGATGAACAGCTCCGAGGCGATCTCCCGGTTGCTCATCGAGCGGGCCAGCAGGTTGAGCACCTCGAGCTCGCGCGCCGACAGGCCGGCGGTCGTCACCGGTGAGGGGGCCACCGGGCGCGCCTCGTCGCGGAAGGCCGACAGGACCGCGCTGGCGGCCTCCGGCGGCAGCAGGGACTGGCCGGCATGCACCGCGCGCAGCGCCGCCGGGAACTCCTCGACCGGATGCTGCTTGGACAGGAAGCCGACGGCACCGGAGCGGAACGCCTCGACCATGTCCTCGACCTTGTCGGTGCCGGACAGGGCCACGATGCGGGCCGACGGCGCGGCGGTGTGCAGCTGGGACACATAGGCCAGCCCGCTGCGGCCGCCGAGGTCGAGGTCGAGCAGGACCAGGTCCGGTGCCAGCTCGGCGACGGCCTCGACCGCCTCCGGCCCGGTCGCCGCCTCGCCGACCACGCGCAGGTCGGGCTCCAGGTCCAGCTGCATGCGCAGGAGCTGCCGCCACATCTGGTGGTCGTCGACCAGGAAGACGAGCACCTGGTCGACGTCCGACTCCGGGGTTCCCATTTGCGGGAGTGTAGTGATCTGACGCGGTCGCGCATGTGCAAACGCCGGGTCGGCACGCCGCGTTTCAGCCGCCGGACACGAAGATCTCGTCCGGGGGCGACGGGTCGTCCGCGGTCTCCAGCCAGCGTTCCGGCAGGCTCACCGTCCGCGGGCCCTGCAGGTGCCCGCGGGGCAGGCGGTGCGACTCGGGCGGAAGCTCCGCCTCCGGGTCGAGCTCTTCGAGCAGCGCGTCGAGCTCGGTGAGCGACGACACCATCCCGAGGCTGCGGCGGCGTACGCCGCCTGCCGGGTAGCCGGTGAGGTACCAGCCGACGTGCTTGCGGAAGTCGCGCAGGGCCATGCCCTCGTCGCCGCCGAAGGCCTCCACGAGCAGCCGGGCGTGCGTGCGCATGACGTCGGCGACCTCGCCCAGCCGCGGCGGACCCTGGACGGAACGGCCTGCGAAGGCGTCCGCCAGGTCGCGGAACAGCCAGGGCTTGCCCAGGCAGCCCCGGCCGATGACCACGCCGTCGCAGCCGGTCCCGGCGAGCATCTGCAGGGCGTGCTCGGCCGCCCAGACGTCCCCGTTGCCGAGCACCGGGATGGACGTCACGGCCTGCTTGAGCGCGGCGATCGCTGGCCAGTCCGCCCGACCGGAGTAGAGCTGCTCGGCGGTTCGCGCGTGCAGGGTGATCGCCGCGGCACCGGCGTCCTCGGCGATCCGGCCGGCCCCGAGGTAGGTGAGGACCTCGTCGCTGACGCCCTTGCGCATCTTCACGGTGACGGGGACCGATCCGGCCGCCTGCACGGCGGCCGAGATGATCGAGCCGAACAGCACCCGGTGCACGGGCAGCGCGGAGCCGCCGCCGCGCCGCGTCACCTTCGGGGAGGGGCAGCCGGTGTTCAGGTCGACGTGGTCGACACCGAGCTCGTCCACGACCCGGCGTACCGCCTCGCCCACGACGCGTGGGTCCACGCCGTACAGCTGGATGCTCCGGACCTGCTCGTCGGCGCCGAAGCTGATCATCCGGGACGTCGTCTGGTTGCCCTCGATGAGCGCCCGGGCCGACACCATCTCGCTGACGTAGAGCCCGGCGCCGTAGCTCCGGCACAGCCGGCGGTACGCCGCGTTCGTGACGCCGGCCATGGGCGCGAGGACGACGGGCGGGTCGACCGCGAGCGGCCCGATCTTCAGGACCACAGGTCACTCACCCGGACCCCGAGCTTCGTGAGCAGTTCGCGCAGCAGCGGCAGGGACAGCCCGATCACGTTGCCGGGGTCACCGTCGATGCCGGCCACGAACGGCGCGGAGCGGCCGTCCAGCGTGAACGCGCCGGCGACGTGCAGCGGCTCGCCGGTGGCGACGTACGCCGCGATCTCCTCGTCGTCCGGCGTGCCGAAGCGGACCACCGTGGCGCCCACGGCGCTGGCCTGGTCCCCGGTGGCTGCGTCGATGACGCAATGCCCGGTCAGCAGCGTGCCCTCCCGGCCGCGCATCGCCCGCCAGCGGGCGACGGCGACCTCGGCCGTGGCCGGCTTGCCGAGCACCTCGCCGCCGAGGACGAGCATCGAGTCGCAGCCGATGACGAGAGCGTCGGCCTGGCCGGCCGCCACCGCCTGCGCCTTCTGGACCGCGAGCTGCTCGACGAGGTCGGCGGGCTCGTCGCTGGTCACGAGGGACTCGTCGACGCCGCTCACCACGACCTGTGGATCGAAGCCTGCGTCGCGCAGCAGGCGCAACCGGGCCGGTGAGGCGGAGGCGAGGACGAGCGGACGGGTCGACACGAGGGACCATTCTCCCAGACGTCAGAGCAGGTGCTGCCAGCTCGCCGGATTCAGGTCGAGGAAGTCGCGGACGCCGGCCGGATCGTGCCCGGTCACCTCGCGCACCGCGTTGCTCTCGACGTCCAGCTCACCGGTCGCCACGGCGCTGTAGGTCGAGACCCACCCGTCCACCTCGAACGCCGGCGCGCCGTACGACGCGCGGGAGGCGTAGGCCTCCTCGAGGGTCTCCTCGACGTAGACGACGTCCCGTCCGGACACCTCGCCGAGAAGGGTCGCCAGCTCGCGCATCGTGAGGCGGTCCGGTCCGGTGACGTCGAGCGTCGCGCCGTCGTAGTCGTCGGACAGCAGGACGGCCGCGGCGACGCCGGCCACGTCGTCGCGCGTGACGGGCGTGAACGCGCCGTCGCCGGCCGGGCCCCGGATGACGCCGTCCGCGCCGGCCAGCGTCGGCAGGAAGTCGGTGTAGAACGCGTCGCGCAGGAAGGTGTGCCGCAGCCCCAGGGCGCGTACGTGCTCCTCGGTCGCCCAGTGGTCGCGGGCGAAGGTGAAGGTCGCGTCCGGCGCGGCCCCGAGGAACGACAGGTACACCACCCGCTCCACGCCGGCCGCGGCCGCCGCGTCCAGGGCGGTGGTGTGCTGGCGCACCCGGTTCGCGTCCTCTCTCGCCGAGACGAGGAAGAGCGTGTCGATGCCGGTGAAGGCGCGCGACAGGGCCTCCCGATCGTCGTACGACGCCTGGGCCACCTCCGCGCCGGCCAGCTCGGGCGCGCGCGCCGCGTCGCGGACGACGAGCCGCTGCGGGGTGCCGGCGGAGGCGAGCTTGCGGGCCACCCGGCGGCCGATCTGGCCGGTGGCGCCGGTCACGGCGGTGCGGGTCATGGGGCTCCTCGGCAAGGGGCAGGTCGCTCGTGCCCGGCCGGCCGCCGGGGCTCGGTCCGATCCTGCCAGTGGCGTTTCAGCCCATCTCGTCCCGGAGCAGCTCGCCGAGTCGGTCGAGCACCGGCAGCCAGACGTCCTCGAGTTCGTCCTCGCTCGTACCGCTGGCGGGCGCCTCCTCCACCAGCAGCCGCACGACGGTCCGCTCGTCCGAGCGGCGCAGCGTCCAGGTGAGGTAGGTGCAGCTGCCGCTGCCGGCGTCCTCCACCGTCAGCGACAGCAGGTGGGGCGGCTCGATGCGCAGCACCTGGCCCTGCAGCGCCGGGAAGCCGGTCAGCTCCAGCTGTACCGGCGCGCCGGGCTCCCACGACGTGCGGACCGACAGGCCGTGCAGGTAGCGCGGGCTGCGCTCCGGGCACAGCAGCGAACCCCAGACCTGCTCAGGCTGCGCGCAGGTGAGCAGGCGGAAGGTGTGCGACAGCACCGGGTCGTGACGCGGCACGGCTGCCTCCGTCCTGGGTCCTACGGGTAGCGGCCGCCCAGGATGCCGCCTGGCGGGTGGGTACGGGCCGCGATCGGGCAAGAACGGTGCGTACGGACTACGCCCTGTGACCCACCGCACGCGGACGGCCAGTTGCTTGAATTCTCAACGTCCTGTAGCGTTCACGCCAGAAGGTTGCAGGTTCAATCAAACGATCACTGGAGACATCATGAGCAGCGACACCGCCCTCAGCACGCAGGACCTGACCGGCGAGTACACGCTCGACGCGGCGCACACCCGCATCGGGTTCGTGGCCCGTCACGCGATGGTCACCAAGGTCCGTGGCTCCTTCCAGGAGTTCGTCGGCACCGCCAACCTCGACTTCACCGACCCGACCAAGTCGACCGCGCAGCTGACCGTCCAGGTCGCCAGCATCAACACCGGCCAGGAGCAGCGCGACGACCACCTGCGCACCAACGACTTCTTCGACGCGCCGGCCTTCCCGGAGATCACCTTCGCCAGCACCGGCGTCGAGGCCCTCGGCAAGGACGAGTTCCGCCTCAACGGCGACCTGACCATCAAGGGCATCACCAAGCCGGTCTCGGTCGACTTCGAGTACACCGGTGCCGCCAAGGACCCGTTCGGCAACGTGCGCGCCGGCTTCGAGGGCAAGACCGTCATCAACCGCACCGACTGGGGCGTCAACTTCAACGCCGCCCTCGAGACCGGCGGCCTGCTGGTCTCCGAGAAGATCACGCTCGAGTTCGACGTCTCGGCGATCAAGAACGCCTAGTCAGTACGACGAAGGGCCGGCCCGTCTGGGGCCGGCCCTTCGTGCTGTCACCTTCGTGTCAGCGGTGCCTGTGTCCGCCGTCCGCTGCGCCGCCGGCCCCGACCGGCGTCGTCGCCTCCGGGCCGGCCTCCCGCAGCCGCCGCTCGACGTCCCGGGTCTGCGACCGCGGCGCGTGGGCGGTCAGGGCCGGGGCGAGGCCGCGCACCCAGGTGATCCCGCGGACCCAGGGCTGGGCGTAGACGTGCGGGGCACGCGCTGCGATCCCGTCGGCCAGCCGGGCCACCGCCGGCTCGAGCGGATAGGTCCGCCCGAAGATCCACGGCAGCCGGCTGCGCATCTCCCGGAGCCCGGGCCGCTCGTCGGCACCGCGCACCATGTCGGTGTCGGTCCAGGTCAGGTACGCCACGCCCACGCCGACACCGTGATGCGCGAGCTCCCCGCGCAGGCTGTGCGCGAACGCCTCGGCCCCCGACTTGCTGGCGCAGTAGGCGCCCATCATCGGGATCGGCAGCAGGGCCGCCAGCGACGCGACCTGCAGGACGTAGCCGCGGGTCTGCACGAGCTGAGGCAGCAACGCGCGGACAGTGCGCACGCTGCCCAGCAGATTGACCTCGATGACCCGGTCGTACGACGCGGGGTCGGCGAGCAGCAGCGGGCCGCCGGCGGCGATGCCGGCGTTGACGACGACGACGTCCGCCGGGCCGAGCCGGTCCTGCACGTCGGCCGCGACGCGCGCGAGCTCGCCCCCGTCCGTGACGTCCACCTCCCACCACGCGCTGCCGGGACAGCCCGCGGCGACCGCTGCCAGCTCGGCCGGCTCCAGGCCGAGCAGGGCGATCCGGGCGCCGCGGGCCGCCAGTTGCCGGGCGAGCGCCGCGCCGACACCGCGGGCCGCGCCGGTCACGACGACGACCTTGCCGGTGAGGTCGGCGGGCGTACGCCGCAGGCTGCTCATGCCGCTGCTCCGTTGGTGGTGAAGGTGTCGACGAGCCGGCGGATCTCGTCGTACACCGCCTCGGGCTGCTCCACCGGGCTCATGTGCCCCACCCCCGGCAGCTCGATCAGCCGTTCCAGCCGGGGCAGATCCGCGGCCAGCCGCCGCGCGTGCACCGGCGGGGTCAGCCGGTCGGCACCGCCCACCAGGACGATGGCCGGGACGTCCAGGCGCGCCACGGCCTGCCGCAGGTCGAGCGAGGTCAGGGCACGGCCCCAGCCGGTCCGGGCCCGCGGGGCGCAGCCCAGGATGATCCGCTCGCAGAACTCGACCTGGGCGGGGCTCGCGCCGGCGGACAGAGCGACGTAGCGGACGCCGCGGCGGGTCAACGGGGAGCGCGGGCCCATCGGTCCGGGCGCGGTCAGGACGAGGCGCCCCACGAGCGCCCGGGTCCGGCGCCAGCCCGTGGGCAGGCGGACCAGAAGCGAATCGGAGACCAGGTCGTCGACGCCGGTGCTGGCCAGCAGGACTGCCGCGGCGTACTGCCGGACCTCGTCCGGATGCTCGCCGGCCCAGGCCACGATGCTCATCGCGCCCATGCTGTGCCCGACGACGACTGCTGGGTGTTCCGGGTGGACGGTGGCACGCAGTACCGCGGAGAGGTCGTCCGCCAGCGCCTGCGCGCCGAAGCCACCGGCGTGCGGCGTGCCACTGCGGCCGTGGCCCCGCTGGTCGTAGGCCACGACGCGGTGGGTCGTCGCGAGCCGGCGCAGCTGCGGCGTCCAGAACCGGATCGCGCAGGTCCACCCGTGGGACAGGACCACGGTGGGTGCGTCCTCGGGACCGTGTACCTCGACGTGCAGTGCGGTGCCGTCCGCGGACCGAACCTGCTGCACCCGGGGGGAGGGCAGGTCGTCGGCGAGCTCGGCGGCACGCGGTTCGGCCCGCACAGCCC
>JAOPWV010000149.1 GCA_025965475.1 Frankiales bacterium
CGCGTTGTCCGCCGGTACCCGTTCCGGTGCCGGTGCGTCCTGCGCCCGCACCACCGGTTCCGAAGCGGACGGACGGGACCACCACCTCGTCGCCGGCCTTCAGTCCGCTCGTGACCTCCGTGAGCGGCCCGTACGCGGCGCCGACCGTCACAGGAATGCTGACCTGCTTGCCGGCGACCCTCTGATGGACGACCGTCCTGCCGTTCTCCGTGACGACGGCCTGCGTCGGCACGCTCAGCACGCCGGTGATCTTCCGGACGACGATCGTGACGCTCGCGCTGGCGCCGGCGTAGAGGCCGGCCGGATTGCCGGTCACGCCGATGACCACCGGGAAGGTGGCGCTCCCCGTGCTCGACGCGCTGGCGAGGATGCCCACCGACGTGACCGTGCCGAAGACCGGGGTCCGGGCGCCGGTCGGGGTGATCTGCGCCTGCAACCCCTTCTTCAGCTGCGCCAGGTCGGCGCTGCCCACGCTCGCGTCCACCACCCAGGCGCTGGTGTCGATCAAGGTGATCGAGCTGCTCTTCGAGGCCACGCTCGCCCCGGTGCTGCTCGCCGTCCCGCCACCACCGGCCCCCGACGTCCCGCCCGCCCCGGCGGCGGCACTGGTGCCGTTGCCGACGGTGTCGCCCACGGCGATGCCGACGGTCGCGACGACCCCCGCGAACGGGGCCGTGAGCGATGCCGCCGCCAGCTCGTCACGAGCGCTGGCGAGTTGGGACTGCGCCTGCGCGAGCTGAGCGTTCGCCGACGCCGCCTGGGTCGCGGTTCCACCGGCGACGGCATCGCGCTGCTGCTGCGCGGCGGTCACGGCCGCCGCGGCGGTATCGACCGCCGAGGTCAGCGTGGTGCGGTCCAGCGTCGCCAGCACGGCGCCCTTGCCGACCTTCTGCCCGACGGAGACCGCGACGCTGGTCACCCTCCCGCTCACGGCGAAGGTCAGGTCGGAGCGTTGCTCAGGCTGCACGGTTCCGGTGGTCGCGACGGTCTGGGAGAGGTCGCTCGTGCTCGCCGCGACCAGGTTCGGCGTCGTCGCGGCGCTCGCCGACGAGCGGGACAGCGCCCACATACCGGCCGCGGCCGCGGCGGCCACACCCAGCGCCACGGTCACCGCCAGCGTCCGTTTCGTTCTCGGGACCGCGAACACCCATCACCCCTGCTCAGCCGAACCAGGACCTGCCGTCCGAGTCACCGTGGGCCTGCAGCCTGTGCCGGCGATCCCCAGAAGCTGGGACTTGGCTGTGAGTAGCCAGGATGTGTCTGTGCGTAACGACATTTCCGGATCGGAACGCGGGCGGGCGCTCGGGCCATGCCGGGCCGCCGACCCGCACGGGCCGGCCGATTCCGCGGGTCAGGCCGGGTGTGGAGGCTCCTGACCTACGACGTCCTCCCCCAGGTAGAGGAAGCCGTACGCCTCGTCCCGGAACGGGACCCGCGCCGCCCGCAGCCCCACGGCCCAGTCGCCGACGCAGCCGGGGTCGGCACCTTCGGACCCGTGGTCCGCCGTGAGCAGCACGACGGTGTCGTCCCACAGCCCGCGCTCCTCCACGAGGTCGAGCCAGACCCCCAGCCGCCGGTCGGCGTCGCGCATCGACGCGCGCGCGATCGGCGAGCCGGGTCCGCCGGCGTGGTGCCCGGAGTCGGTCAGCGTCGTGTTCCACCACATCAACCGCGGCGGCTCGTCCTCGCGCCAGAGCCTGAGCACCTGGTCCAGGCCGGACCCGTCGACCTGGGTCGCCCACGTGTAGTCGCTGTCGGCGGCGACGTGCTCCTGCGTCGCGTGCGGGTCCGTCGTGGCATCCGGCAGGTAGGCCGCGAGACCGCCGCCTGAGGCCGGCCCGTCCGCACGGATCAACGCGAAGGTGGAGTACGTCGCACCGACGTCGACCGGCTCGTTGACGCAGGCCGACCGCGTGCCGGCCGGGAGCCGTTCGAACACTGTCCGTACGCCCGGGCGCAGCCACTGCATGGCGCTGTGCCAGGTCTGCGCGGAGTTGGGGACGACCTGCTCGCCGAGCAGCCGGTCGTAGAACGCGTTGTTGACGATGCCGTGCCGGCCCGGACCCACTCCGGTCAGCGCGCTCGTGTGGTTGACCAGCGTGACGCTCGGGAACTCCGCGATGGCGCCGCCCCGGAACGCGCAACCGCGGTCCAGCAACCGGGCCACGGCCGGCAGCTCACCAGCCGCCACCATCGCGAGCAGGTCGGCGCACTGCGCCCCGTCCCAGAGCAACCCGACGACGTACCGCGCTCCGGGAACGACCTCGGCCAGCGGCCGGCCTTCCATCCCGTCGTACGACGCACCCGACAGGTGGGCGAGGGTCGCCCCCACGTCGACGGTCCGGGCCACCTCGTCGACGACGCCGCGGGCGGCGACGCCGGTGCCGGACAGCAGCAACGGCGCGCGCGACTGCAGCCCGTTCAGCGAGCCGTGCTCACCGGGATGGCCTCCCCGCTCCGGCCAGCTGTGCGCGCCGGTGTGCACGACAGCGAGGTCGGGCGCGCGGGGGTCGGTGAACAGCGAGTGCAGCCGCTGGGCGGCGAACGGATAGCCGGTCTCGGAGAACGGGTCCTGGTCGGCAACAGGATCACGGCCCGCGAGCAGCGTCGGGGCGCCGTCCGGCCCCAGCGCGACGTGCCCGCGCGCGTCGGCCACGTGCACCCGGCCGTACTCGGGCCAGCACACCAGGTCGACGACGTGAGCGAGCGAGGGGTCGAGCAGGACGTCCAGGGCGCGCTCCCGGAGGTGCCCGTCGCTACCGGGCGAGACGCGCGCGGAGCGGAGATCACGGTCCGGGAGGGGCACCGGCCGAGCCTAGGTGCGGGTCCCCGGCCTGTCCCGCGAAGCCCGCTGCCCCGACGCCGGGGAAGGGTGCCGGGGCAGCGGATGCCTCGCGGGGTTCAGCGGATCGCGAGGCGGGCGAGGCGGGCCCGGTGGGTGGCCACCTCGGCGCGACGCTGCAGACGACGGGCGGTGATGAGGCGAGCCGCCCGGTTCTGGGCGGCCGCCTCGGCTTGTCGTTCCCGGGCGATGACGGTGGCCAGCTCGCTGGCCAGGACGGTGTACATGGCAGGACTCCGGTTCGGTGCAGGATCAAGACGGGCGATGGGGGTCACGCGGCGACGTCGACCTTGCGGGGGCGACCGCGCGGCCGCTTGCGGGGGACGACCACGCCCTGGACGACGAGTTCGCCACCCCAGACGCCCCATGGCTCACGGCGGGTCAGCGCCTCGGACAGGCACTGCGACCGCAGCGGGCAGGAGACGCACAGGGCCTTGGCGGCCTCGACGTCGGCCGGGGACTCCGCGAAGAACAGGTCGGGGTCCTCGGACCAGCAGGGCAGGACGAGCTCGTCGGACAGGGTGGCGTCGACGGGCGCGTCGGTGAGGGCGAACACCGGGTGTCACCTCCTTGTGAGGAGTGGTCAGAAGTCGTGCGGCTCCAGGTGAGGAGCCGCCGGGAAAACAAAGAGGCCGTGGACCCCAGGTACGGGTTCCACGGCCTCGAAAGCGGCTGGTCTGGTGTCAGACCGGTGCTTGTCGAGGAGGGGAACCCGGGACGTCCGTACGGGCGGCGGCGTCGATGGCCCAATCGCGCTTCGGGTAGGCCACGAGCGAGCGGCGGGCAGCGCTGGACATGGTCGTCCCATGTCCGGCCGTGCTCGGCGCCGAGCAGGCCTGCACAGCCGCGATCCCGGCATACGGGGCCGCGGTGCGCATGGCGACGCCAGCGACGGGGAGGACCGATGCGCGCTGCTGCATGTTGATCTTCACCACGGTCCCACCTCCTTCGCCGGAGTCGATCATTCGTCGACTGCTTCGGGCAGGAAGATAGGGGTCCTGGCGGCGGGCCGCAACGGAATTAACGCAGCGAGTCCGAAAATCCCCCGCAGAGGCGACGTCAGCCGCCCGAGCCGACCAGGCCGAGCACGTCGTCACCGAACTTGTCGAGCTTGGACTGACCGATCCCGGGGATGGCGACGAGCCCCGCGACGGTCGTCGGCTTCTGCTCGGCGATCGCGGCCAGGGTGGCGTCGGTGAACACGCAGTACGCCGGCTGACCGAGCTCCTTGGCCCGGCCCGCGCGCCACTCCCGCAGCGTGCCGTACAGCTCCTCGTCCCGGTCGGCGGGGCAATCCGCGCAGCGCCCGAGCTTGCGGTCCACCGCCGCCATCAGCGACGTGCCGCAGACCCGGCAGGTGACCGGGCCGGACCGCGACTTCCGGGCCGGTCGCGGACCCGCCGGCCCCGTCTGCCGTGACGCGCCGGCGTGCAGCCCGTCGAGGAACCGGGACGGACGACGGCTGCCCCGGCCGCCCGGCGAACGGGACAGCGCCCAGGACAGGTGCAGGTGTTCGCGGGCCCGGGTGACGCCGACGTAGAGCAGCCGGCGCTCCTCCTCGACCTGGTCGGGGGTGTCGGCGTGGATGAGCGGCATGGTCCCGTCGACGAGTCCGACGAGGAAGACCGCGTCCCACTCGAGCCCCTTGGCGGCATGCAGCGACGCGAGCGTGACCCCGTCCACGGAGGGGGCGTGCTGCGCGGTGGCGCGCTCCTCGAGCTCGGTGACCAGCTCCCGCAGGCCGGCCGTCGGGTCGGTGCGGCCGAGGTCGACGGCCAGCCGGTGGAGGGCGGCGAGCGACTCCCACCGCTCCCGGGTGGCGCCGGCGCCGGCCGGTGGGCTCTCCGGGGACCAGTTCAGCCCGGCGCGCAGCACGTCTGCGGCCGCCTCGCCCAGCCCGGCCGGGGCGTCCTCGTCGCCGGCCCGGGCCGCACCGCGCAGCAGCAGGACGGCCTCGCGGACCTCCTGCCGGTCGAAGAAGCGCTCGCCACCACGCAGGACGTAGGCGATGCCCGCGTCGGACAGCGCCGCCTCGTACTGCGCGGACTGCGCGTTCACCCGGTAGAGGATCGCGATCTCGCCGGCCGGGGTGCCGGCCGCCACGAGGGCACGGCACCGGGCCGCGACGGCGGCCGCCTCGGCGGGCTCGTCGTCGTACTCGTTGAAGATCGGCGTCGGCCCCGCGGGCCGCTGCGCGACGAGCTCGAGCCGGGCCGCCTTCATCGTCGACCGGCTGATCACGTCGTTGGCGAGCCCTACGACCTGCGGGGTCGACCGGTAGTCGCGGACCAGCCGGACCTCGGTGGCGGTCGGGAAGCGCTGCCGGAACTGCAGCAGGTACGACGGCGTCGCGCCGGTGAACGAGTAGATGGTCTGGTGCGCGTCGCCGACGACGCACAGGTCGTCGCGGTCCCCGAGCCACGCGTCGAGCAGGCGCTGCTGCAGCGGCGTGACGTCCTGGTACTCGTCGACGACGAAGGACCGGTAGCGCTCGTGGAACTCCTTCGCGACCGCGCCCTGCTCCTCCAGCACCCCGGCGGTCAGCAGCAACAGGTCGTCGAAGTCCGCGACGCCCTGCGCCTGCTTCAGCTCGCCGTAGGCGGCGTAGACCTGCGCCACGACGGCCGCGTCGAACGGCGGCTGCCGGCCGGCCTTCTGCGCGGCCCGGACGTAGTCCTCGGGCCCGTACAGCGAGGAGGCAGCCCACTCCAGCTCGGAGAGCAGGTCGCGCAGCTCGCTGGTGCCGGGCCGCAGCCGGGCACGCGCCGCGGCGTTCGCCACCAGCCCGAACTTGTTGTCCACCAGCCGCGGCGGTGCACCGCCGACGACGCGGGGCCAGAAGTACTGGAGCTGTCGTCGTGCGGCGGCGTGGAACGTCTTGGCCTGCACCCCGCCGACGCCGAGCTGGCGCAGCCGGGTCCGCATCTCGCCGGCCGCCCTGGCGGTGAACGTCACGGCCAGCAGCGCCGACGCCGGGACCGCCCCGGACAGCACGGCGTAGGCCGCCCGATGCGTGATCGTGCGGGTCTTGCCCGTGCCCGCCCCGGCCAGGATGCAGACGGGCCCCGTGATCGCCCGCGCCGCCTCCCGCTGCTCGGGGTCGAGCGAGGAGAGCACGTCGTCCGGGGTCACCCGTCCAGTCTCCCAGGTCCGTCGGACAGCCGTAGCGCGACGCGCACCGGGAAGGGACCGCGAGAGCGGCGTGTTGTCCGAGGCGACCCACCCCATGACTCGAGGAGCACGGATGTCCGACCAGCTGACGATCTACAGCACGCAGTGGTGTGGGTACTGCCACCGCCTGATGAAGCAGCTGGATCGCGAAGGCGTGGTCTACGTCACCGTCGACATCGAGAACGACCCGGTCGCGGCGGACTTCGTCATGAGCGTCAACGGCGGGAACCAGACGGTTCCGACGGTCGTGTTCACGGACGGAAGCGCGCTCACCAACCCGAGCCTCGCGCAGGTCAAAGAGCGCCTCGCGGCCTGACCACCGGACGGGGTGCTGCGTCCGGGGCCGATTGGGGTGACAATGATGCCCCCGCGTGCCCTCGACCAGACCCCCGGCCCAGGATGTGACCGTGTCCCGCTCCGAGCTCTCCCATCCGGCGGTCGACGCCGTGCTGTCGACGGCGGCGACGCTGCTCGGCATGGAGGTGGTCTTCATCGGGGGTCTGACCGAGGACACCTTCACCTTCGAGCGGATCCACGCGGCCGAGGCGTGCGGGTGGGAAGTGCCGCCCGAGGGCCACACGATGGACCGGACCGACAGCCTGTGCCACCGGCTGCTCGCCGGGGCGCCCTCGGTGACCTGCGACGCGGCCGGTGACCCGTCCTACGGCGCAGCCGGGGCGACGGCCACGTTCGGCATCACGTCGTACGTCGGGGTGCCGGTGCACGACGCGGCGGGACACGTCGTCGGCACCCTCTGCGGCGTCGACCGTGACCACGTGAACGTCGACGCCGACACGCTCGACGTCCTGCGGCAGCTCGCCGCGGTCGTGTCGGCGCACCTCGGCCCGATCGTCGAGGAGGGCGTCGTCATCCGACGGGTCCCCGACGGTGGCTGGTCGGTCGGCATGGAGCGGACCGGTGACCTCACGAGCGCCATGGTCCTGGCGGACCTGCTGGCCGGGGAGCTGCCGCCGGCCGGCCGGCCGGCCCGTTCGGACGAGCCGCTCGACGAGATCGGGCAGCTGCGGCTGTCGGTCAAGCAGCTCGAGCACGCGCTGGCCGCCCGGGTCGTCGTCGAGCAGGCCATCGGCGTGCTGACCGAGCGCCAGCACAGCTCTCCCCGCGACGCGTTCGAGCGGCTGCGCAAGGTCGCCCGCTCCCGCGGCCGCAAGGTCCACGACCTGGCCAAGGAGGTCGTGCTGTCGGCCACCGAGACGGCGGTTCCGCTGCCCCCCGAGCTGGCTGGGCGGCGCTGACCGCCGCACCCGTCCCGCGCACACCGGAGCACCTGGCCGGGGACCTCGTCGCGCGGATCTGCACCACCGCCCGCGGGTGTCCCGTGCGCGTCCTGATCGACGGCGTCGGTTCGGGCGCGCTGGCGGACAGCCTGGTCGAGGGGCTCACCGCCGCCGGCCGCCCGCCGGTGCGCGTGTCCGGCGCGGACTTCCAGCGGCCCGCCGGTGAGCGCTACCAGTGGGGCCGCGAGGACACCGAGGCCTTCCGGGACCGCTGGCTCGACACCGGCAGCCTGCGCCGGGAGGTGCTCGACGCCGCCCTCGCCGGCAGCGTGCTGCCGGCCCTGTGGGACAGCGTGCGCGACCGGTCGGCCCGGGCGGACCCGGTCCCGGTACCCGCCCCAGCCGTCGTGCTCGTCGACGGACTGTTCCTCCTCGGCCTCGGGCTCCCCGCCGAGCTCGTCGTCCACGTGACGCAGTCGCCCGGCGCGCTGCAGCGCCGCGGCGTGCCCGAGTGGCAGCTCCCGGCCTTCGCGTCGTACGACGACGAGGTCCGCCCTGGCGACCTGTGCGACGTCCTGGTCCGCGCCGAGGACCCGCGACGACCCGCCGTGGTCTTCCGCGCGTAGAACCCCTGAGTCGTGATCATGGACCTGCGGGTCCCCTGGGCCCGGCAAGCCCATGATCACGAGCGGCGGGGGCGCCTTAGAGCTTGCGGTAGCGGGCCTCGATGCAGGACCAGAGGGCGAAGGCCAGCAAGCCCAGGGCCGCGAGCACCAGCAGCGCCTTGCCGTACGCCTCCTGGGCCAGGGCCTTCAACGCGGCGTCCAGCCCCTTCGCCTGGTTCGGGTCGAACTCGACGGCGGCCTTCACGATGAAGCTGCCGATCAGCACGAAGACCAGGCCGTGCCCGATGAACCCGGCAGTCCCGATGACCTTGGCGAGCGGCCGCATGCTGTCGGGCATCTCGTACTGCTTGACCTTGTCCTCGAACTTCTGCTTGACCGCGAACCCGACCACGCACAGCCCACCGATGATCAGGCCGGCCCCGACGAGGAACACCAGGGTCCGCCCGCCGGCATGCTGCATGACCCGGGCGGTCAGCGGCTCCGTCTTGTCGCCGCCGGACTGCCCGTTGACCAGGAACCGCACCGTGGAGAAGGCCAGGGCGGCGTACACCACCGCCCGGCACAGCGCGCCGAACCTCTTGGCGGCGCGCTTCTTGTCGTCGGCCTCGTCACGCAGCCCGGCCGCCGCCTCCAGGCCCTGCCAGACGGCATAGGCGAGGAACCCCACGGCGAGCACCGCGAGCAGCAGCTCCCCGAACGGCTGGCCGGCGATGGTCTGCAGCGCGCCGTTCTTGTCCGCCTGGGCCCGGCCGCCGAGCGCGATCTGCAGCGCGAGCAGTCCGATCACCAGCCACACGATGCCGCGGGAGGCGAGGCCGGCCCGTCCGAGCCGCTTGACCAGGGTGCTGCTCTCGGCCCGGCGGGCGGCCTGCTTGGTGTCCGACATGCGCGATGATCTTCCCCGGGCGACTCGGAGCAACCCCGCCGGAGTCAGCCCTGCTGCAGCCAGTCGTCGATGAGCCGCCAGGCGATCGAGACCGGCGGCGGCAGCAGCAATGCGCCGCCCGTACGCAGTTCGTCCCTCGTGAACCAGCGGGCGTCCTCGAGCTCACCGTCACGCGGCACCGGCTCCCCGTCGCCGTCGCACACGGCACGGAAGCCGAGCATCAGGCTGGCCGGGAACGGCCACGGCTGGCTGGACCGGTAGACGACGTCCCGGACCGCCAGGCCGGTCTCCTCCTGCACCTCGCGGACGACCGCCTGCTCGGCACTCTCGCCCGGCTCGACGAAGCCGGCCAGCGTGGAGTAACGGCCGGGCGGCCAGACCGCCTGACGGCCGAGCACCACGCGGTCGCCGCCGTCGGTGACGAGCATGATCACCGCGGGGTCGGTACGCGGGAAGTGCTCGGATCCGTCGGCCGTGCACCGCCGGACCGCGCCACCGCGGGCGGGCAGCGTCGGCGCTCCGCAGCGGGGGCAATGGGTGTGCGTCGCGTGCCAGTTGGCCAGCCCGACGGCGTGCACGAGCAGGCCGGCGTCCCGGTCGCCGAGCAGCGCACCCACGTCCCGCAGACCGACCGGGCGGGCACCCGACCGGCGGGGCAACGCACCGGCGACGGCGAAGTAGGCGCTGTCCTCGTCGCGTCCGAGATAGAGCCGGTCCCCCTCGGGCGCATCGGACGACGGGAGCAGGACGAGCGCCGGACCGTCGTCGCTGACCAGCGCCTGCCCGTTGTCGACGACCAGCACCTGCGCGGTGGGCCAGGCGGCGGCGAGCACACCGTCGTCCTCGCGCGCGGCGGCGTCGCGGTCGACCGTTGCCCGCGACAGCGCCGGCCGTCGGTCGGCGGTCACGCCCTCTCGACCTCGAACAGGGCGCTGAGCGGCTCGGCCACGAGGTCCGCGTCGCCGACGAGAACGGTCGTCAGCCGGCTCGGCGCCATCCAGGTCCCCGCGGCGGCCAGCACGTCGTCGACCGTGACCGCCTGCAGCTGCTTGGGGTAGTCCCGCAGGTACTCCACCCCGAGCCCGGAGCCGACCAGCATCGACAGCAGCGAGGCCAGGCCGCCCTGCGAGGCCGTCCCGACCTGCAGCGAACCGATGGCGTAGCGGCGGGCCTGGTCGAGCTCGCCCTGCCCGACCGGCAGCGTCGCGATGCGGCCCAGCTCGTACACGGTCTCCAGCATCGACGGCGCCGTCACCGGCGTCGCCACGTCGGTGCTGAGCGTGAGGCGGGATCCCGCCGGCGGATGCTCGAACACCGAGTGCGGGCTGTACGTGTAGCCCTTGTCCTCGCGGATGTTGGCCACCCAACGGGACGAGAAGTAGCCACCGAAGACCATGTTGGCCAGGCTGAGCGCGGCGTACTCCGGCGACGTCCGCGACGGGGCCGCGCCGGCCATCCGGATCGTGGTCTGCACGGCACCGGGCCGGTCGACGAGCAGCGCGGGCACGTCCGGGCGCGGCGGCAGCTCGGGCGTGACGAGCTCCTTGCCGGCGGTGCTCCAGTCGTTCAGGGCCTTCTGGACCTGCGCCACCGCCCGCGCCGGGTGCACGTCGCCGACGATCGTGAGGATGCTGCCCCCGGGGGCGACCCGGCGGGCGTGCAGCCCGCGCAGCTGGGCAGGCGTCACACCCTGGACGGCCTCGGCGGTCGGCAGCTCCCGGCCGTACGGGTGGTCGCCGTACAGCCGCCGGAGCAGCGCCTCGCGGGCCACGACCGCCGCCTGGCTGCGGTAGATGGCCAGCTCCTGCACCAGCCGGTCGCGCTCGGCGACGACCTCGTCCCTGGGGTACGACGCGCCGGTCAGCAGCTCGCCGAGCAGTTCGAGCATCCCCGGGAAGCCGGACGCCAGCACCGAGCCGCTGATGCCGAGCCGGTCGGCGTCGGTGCTCGCGTTGAGCTGCCCGCCGAGCGACTGGAGGTCGACGGCGATCTGGGAGGCGGTACGCCGGTCGGTGCCGCTCAGCAACGTGTCGCCGAGCAGCTGGGCGCGCGCCACGTGCGGCTCGCCGGCCTTGCCCGAGGGCCCGGCGAACGGCACCCGCAGCCGCATCTCGACCAGCGGCACGCCCGGCCGTCGCACGGCGAGCACCCGCAGGCCGTTGTCGAGCGTCGTGTCGGCCACGGTGGGGAGCCGGGCGGACCGGGGCTTGCCGAGCGGAGGGACGGCCCGCGGCTGCAGGGCCTGCGCCGATCCGGTGTCGGTGGTCGTCACGAGGAGCCTTCCGGGCGCAGCTCGAGCACTGCGCGGTTGTCGGGTCGCAGCTGGCCGGCCGCGGCCTGCACCGCTTCGGCTGTCACCTCGTCGAGCAGGCCGGGCAGCTCGTTGACGAGCTCGGCGCGGCTGCGCTGCTGCTCGAAGACGGACAGCTGCTGGGCGCGGCCCATGACGGGATCGAGTTCGCGCAGGTACCGCGCGGTCATCCGGGCCACCGTCCGCTGCAGCTCACCCTCGGTGAGGCCGTCCGTCGCCAGCCGGTCGACCTCCTCGTCGACCGTCTTCAGGACGCGGTCGACGGAGGTCTCGTCGGGGTGGTGCACCTCGACGATCAGCGGCGTGGGGTCCCGGGCGTCGAGCGCGTCGCCCATGATGCCGACGTAGCCGCCGACGCTCGTCACCGACCGGTCGCGCATGAGCATCCGGTCCTGCAGCCGGGCGGCGTCCCCGTCGGTGAGCACCTCGGCGAGGACGACGTACGGCAGGAAGGTGGCGAGGTCGGCCGGGTCCGGCGTACGCCAGGCCATCGCCACGGCCGGCGCGGGCGCGAGCCGGTCGAGCACCAGGGCACGCCGCTCGGCCGTCAGGGGCGGTTCGGCGAACGACGGCCGCTGCGGGGTGTCGCGCCCGGGGATGTCGCCGTAGTGCTGCTCCACCCACTCCCGGATCTGGTCCGGCGAGACGTCGCCGGCCACCGTCAGGACGGCGTTGCCCGGCGCGTAGTAGCGGTCGAAGAACGACCGCGCGTCGTCCAGGGTGGCCGACTCGAGGTCGACGAACGACCCGTAGCCGTCGTGGCTGTTGGCGAACGAGTCGTAGAGGATCGGCGGCAGCGTGATCCAGGGGAACCCGCCGTACGGCCGGTTCTGGACGTTGACGCGGATCTCGTTCTGGACGACGGCGACCTGGTTGTCCAGGTTCTCCTGCGTCAGGGCGACGCTGCGCATCCGGTCGGCCTCGAGGAACAGCGCGACCTCGGCGGCGTTGCTCGGCAGGGTCTCGTAGTAGTTGGTGTAGTCGACGTGCGTCGAACCGTTCAGCGTGCCGCCGCTGCCCTGCACGTAGGTGAAGTGCTCGGTCTTCCCGAGGCTCGCCGAACCCTGGAACATCAGGTGCTCGAACAGGTGCGCGAAGCCGGTCCGCCCCTCGGGCTCGCTGCGCATGCCCACGTCGTAGTAGACGGCCACGGCCACCACCGGGCTGCTGGTGTCGGGCGAGACGACCACCCGCAGGCCGTTGTCGAGGGAGAACCTCTCGACGGCGTACGACGGGCTGGGGCTGCCGGTGCGGCGGGGACGGGCTGCGGACCGTGTGGAGGGCACATGCCGACGCTAGTACCGCGCCGGCGGCCCCGCCGGTTCACCCCTGCGGAAGGGCCCGCTCGACCAGCGTCGCGGCGTCGATGCCGCGGGGCAGCGTTCCGAACGCGTGTCCCCAGTCGCCGGCGAGCCGGCTGGCGCAGAACGCGTCGGCGACCGCGGACGGCGCGTGCCGGACCAGCAGCGAACCCTGCAGCACCAGGGCCATCCGCTCGACGAGCCGGCGGGCGCACGACTCCAGTTCCTCCGGGTCCGCCAGGCCGGCCCGCAGGCCGGTGACCGCGTCGTCCAGCCGGGCGTCGGCGCCCCGGGCCAGGCCGACCTCGGCGAAGAACGCCTCGACCGAGTCGGGCTCCCGGCTCATCGCGCGCAGGACATCGAGCGCGTTCACGTTGCCCGAGCCCTCCCAGACCGAGTTCAGCGGCGCCTCCCGGTACAGCCGCGGGAGCCCGCTCTCCTCGACGTACCCGTTGCCGCCCAGGCACTCCAGCGCCTCCGCGGCGACGTTCGGGGCGCGCTTGGTGACCCAGTACTTGCCGACCGCGATGGCCAGCCGCTTGAAGGCCTGCTCCTGCGCGTCGCCCCGGACCGCGCGGTCGGCCGCTCCGGCCAGCCGCAGCATCAGCGTGGTCGCCGCCTCGCTCTCGAGCGACAGGTCCGCGAGGACGTTGCGCATCAGGGGTTTGTCGATGAGCAGGCCGCCGAACGCCGAGCGGTGCGCGGCATGGTGGGCCGCCTGCAGGGTGGCCTGCCGCATCAACGACGCCGACCCGGTCACGCAGTCGAGTCGCGTCATCGCGACCATCTCCAGGATGGTCCGGACGCCGCGCCCCTCCTCGCCGACGAGCCACCCGACGGTGCCATCGAACTCGGGCTCGCTGCTCGCGTTCGAACGGTTGCCCAGCTTGTCCTTGAGCCGCTGGATCCGGAACGTGTTGCGCGTCCCGTCGGGCAGGATCCGCGGCACGAGGAAGCACGACAGCCCCTGCGGTGCCTGGGCCAGCACGAGGAACAGGTCGCACATCGGGGCGCTGGTGAACCACTTGTGGCCGCGCAGCGACCAGGTGCCGTCCGCGTTCGGGGTGGCCGCGGTGGCGTTGGCCCGGACGTCCGAGCCGCCCTGCTTCTCCGTCATGCCCATCCCGGCGAGCAGGCCGCGCTTGCCCAGTGGGGCGGTCAGGCCCGGCTGGTAGACCCGGCTGCTGAGCAGCGGCTCGTAGGCGGCGGCCAGCTCCGGCGTCGTACGCAGCGCGGGCACCACGGCGTACGTCATGGACATCGGGCAGCCGTGGCCGGCCTCCACCTGGCTCCAGACGTAGAACGAGGCCGCGCGGGCCACGTGCGCGCCGGGCCGGCTGTCCGCCCACGGCGCGGCGGCGAGTCCCTCGGAGACCGCGACGTCCAGCAGCTGGTGCCAGGCCGGGTGGAACTCCACCTCGTCGATGCGGTGGCCGTACCGGTCGTGGGTCCGCAGTTCCGGCTCGTGCCGGTTGGCCTCGTCGCCCCAGCGCTGCGCCTCCTCGGAGCCGGCGAGCCGGCCGAGCCGGCGCAGGTCGGCTGCGTGCCAGCCGGCGCCCTCGCGGTCCAGACCGGCGAGCAACGCGGCGTCCGCCGCGACGTCGTGGCCGACCAGCGGCGGAGGCTGGTTGGTGACCTCGTGCGTGGCCGGACCGGCGGGCTGTACGGCGGGGTCGAGCAGCGTCATGGGCCCCATCGTGCCCGGATCGTCCCGATCGGGGAAGCACGGGTCCGCCCGGCTGCGCCCTCCCGCTGCCGCCGAGTGTCGAGTCACGACCCGAAACAGCAGCGGGAACGGGTCGTCACTCGAGACCCGGCACGGAGGTCGGCGGTCAACGACCGGCGGTGGCGAGTTCCTGCCAGAGGTGGGCGGCAGCGCGGGCGCCGAGGAGCAGCTGCGGCAGGACGACGCGTTCGTTGGGCGCGTGGATCCGGTCGTCCGGCAACCCGATCCCGACGAAGATCACCGGCGCGGCGAGGACGTCGGCGAGGTCCGCCTCCGGGCCGCTGCCGCCCTCGCGGGTATAGAGGATCTCCTTGCCGAACGCCGCCTCCATCGCCCGGGTGGCGGCCTGCAGCGCGGGGGCGTCCAGCGGGGTCAGGCAAGGCCGTACACCCGGCCCGCTGAACGTGACCGACGCGGTGATGCCGTCACGGTCGTACTGCGCGACGTACTCCTGCACCGCCGCCTGCACCTCGAGCGGGTCCTGGTCCGCGACGAGCCGGAACGACACCTTGGCGTGTGCGTCGGTCGGCACGATCGTCTTGTGGCCGGGGCCGGTGTAGCCGCCCCACATGCCGTTGACCTCCGCGGTCGGCCGGGCCCAGATGCGCTCGAGCGTCGTGTAGCCGGCCTCGCCGCGGGTCCCGCGGGAGAGCGCGGTCTTCTCGACCCAGGCCTGCTCGTCGAACGGCAGCTTCGCGAACAACTCACGTTCCCGGTCGGACAGCGTGACGACCCGGTCGTAGAAGCCGCGGACCGTGACCCGGCCCTGCCCGTCGTGCAGGCCGGCGAGCAATGCGGCCATGACGGCGAGCGGGTTCGGTACGGCGCCGCCGAACGAGCCCGAGTGCAGGTCGACGTCCGGCCCGTGCAGGTCGATCTGGCAGTCGGTCAGCCCGCGCATCCCGGTGCAGATCGAGGGGGTGTCCCGGTCGAACACGCTGGTGTCACTGACGATCACCACGTCGCAGCGCAGCCGGTCGCGGTGGTCCTCGAGCAGCTGGCGGAAGTGCGGCGAGCCGGACTCCTCCTCGCCCTCGACGACGACCTTCAGCGTCACGGCGGGGCTGGTCCGGCCGGTGACCGCCAGGTGCGCCTGCAGCCCGAGCAGGTGGAACAGCACCTGACCCTTGTCGTCGATGGCCCCGCGCGCGAACAGCTCGTCGCCGACGATCGTCGGCTCGAACGGCGGGGTCTTCCACAGCTCGACCGGATCGACCGGCTGCACGTCGTGGTGGCCGTAGAGCACGACGACCGGCGCGTCCGGGTCCTCGCTCGGCCACTCGGCGAACACCGCCGGCAGGCCGTCGGTCTCCCAGATCTCCACCGTCGGGAACCCGGCCGCACCCAGTCGGTCCGCCAGCCACTGCGCGCTGCGTCGTACGTCGGGTTCGTGCTCCGGCGCGGCGCTGATGGACGGGATGCGCAGCCACGCGTCGAGGTCGGCGTACAGCTCGCCGGCATGCTCCTGCACGTACGACGCGACGACGCTCACGGGATCGGCCTTCACGGGATCGCTCACGATCCAGCACCCTAAGGCGCCTGCTCGGCTAGCGTCCGGCGCGTGCGCCTCGCGTCGCTCAACCTGCTACACGGGCGGTCGCTCAGTGACGGGCTGGTCGTGGTGGACCGGCTGCAGGACGCGGTGGGCGCCCTGGCCGCGGACGTGCTCGGTCTGCAGGAGGTGGACCGCGGCCAGCCCCGCTCGCACGGGCGCCACCTCACCCGCGAGGCCGCCGAGGCGATGGGCGCCGCCGGCTGGCGGTTCGTGCCGGCACTGATCGGTACGCCCGGCTCGGGCTGGCGCGCCGCCCAGGACGGCGACGACGACACGACAGAACCGGCGTACGGCTGCGGGCTGGTCTCCCGCTACCCCGTGACGGCCTGGCACACGATCCGGCTGCCGGCCGTCCGCTTCCGCTCGCCGGTCCTGGTGCCGGGACCGCGGCGGCTGCTCTGGCTGGACGACGAGCCCCGGGTGGCGATCGCGGCGGTCGTGACGACACCGCGAGGGCCGATGACCGTCGCGACGACGCATCTGTCGTTCATCCCCGGCTGGAACGCGGTCCAGCTGCGGCGGGTCTGCCGGGCACTGGACGGGCTGCCCGGGCCGCGGGTGCTGCTCGGCGACCTCAACATGCCGCCGCCGTTCCCCCGCCTGGTGTCCCGCTGGCGTCCCCTGGCCAAGGTCGCGACGTACCCCTCCACCGGGCCGCGCGTGCAGATCGACCACGTCCTCGGCTCGGGCCGGCTGCCGCGGGTCACCGCCGTGGAGGCGCGGACCGTGGCGGTGTCGGACCACCAGGCGCTGGTGGTGGAGCTGTGAA
>JAOPWV010000170.1 GCA_025965475.1 Frankiales bacterium
ACCCGAGGCTGGCGCTCATCGGCAGCAGGGCGCCGTTCGACTGCGCCACCTGCTTGGGCTTGGGCGCCGCTGCTGGCTTCGGAGCCGCCGGCCTGGCGGCGGGACGCGCCTGCTTCGGGGCGGCCACCGGCTTCGGCGCTGTCGCGGCCTGGGGCACGGTCGGCGGTGCTGCCAGCAGGCCGAGCGGGCTGCCCGACGGCGACGGGGTGGGCAGCCCGCCGGGGAGCGGCAGGGCGCCGAACACAGGGGCGAGGGGCGCGGGTACGGCCGGCACCGGCACGGGCAGCGGGTCGAGCGCCCAGGCGGGAGCAGCGGACAGGACGAGACCGAGGGCACCCACCGCCACAGTGGTGCGGGCTGCGGTGCGGCTCGCGCGGCCTGTCCTGGTCATGTCACCCTCCGAAGGCGTCGTCACGCTGCGTCATCTGGTCCGCTATGTCCCCCGCCGGCCGGAGGTCATGCGTGTCTGACGGCTTCAACGACGCCGGCAGCCCACGGTTACGGGCGGCAGGCAGGATGAAGGGGTGACGGACCTGGACAGCCCCCCGCTCGAACCGCCCCCTGTCGACGCCCTGCTGCTGGTGTCGTTCGGCGGACCGGAGGGGCCCGAGGACGTGGTGCCGTTCCTGGAGAACGTCACCCGCGGGCGCGGCATCCCGGCCGAGCGGCTGGCCGAGGTCGGCCGGCACTACCTCGACGTGTTCGGCGGGGTCTCGCCGATCAACGGGCAGTGCCGGGAGCTGGTCGCCGCGCTGGAGACGGTCGTCGACCTGCCCGTCTACTGGGGCAACCGCAACTGGCACCCGTTGCTCACGGACACGCTGCAGCAGATGCGCGACGACGGCATCCGGCACGCCTACGCCGTCGTCACGAGCGCCTTCCCGTCGTACTCCGGCTGCCGGCAGTACCGGGAGGACATCGCGCGGGCCCAGGTCGACGGCGCTCCTGTGGTCACGAAGCTGCGGCACTACTACGCGGAGGACGGGTTCATCGGGCCGATGGCCCGCAACGTGCGCCGGCAGCTCGAGGGCCTCGGCCCCGACAGCCGGCTCGTGTTCACGGCGCACTCGATCCCGCTGGTCATGGCCGGGACCAGCGGACCGTCGGGGGGCGCGTACGTCGAGGCGCTGCGCACGGCGGCCGGCCTGGTCGTGGAGCGGCTCGGGGCGCCGTACGACTGGGACCTGGTCTTCCAGTCCCGGAGCGGGCCGCCGCAGGTGCCGTGGCTGGAGCCGGACGTCGGCGACCACCTCGAGCGGCTGTACGCCGAGGGCCTGCGCGAGGCGGTGATGGTGCCGATCGGCTTCACCAGCGATCACGTCGAGGTGGTCTACGACCTGGACGTCCAGGCCCAGGAACGCGTCGCTGCCCTGCCCCGCATGACCGTCCGGCGGGCCGCGACCGTGGGAACCGACCCGGAGTTCGTCGCCATGCTCGCGGGTCTCGTGACCGAGCGGACCTCCGGACCCGAGCTGCCCACGCACGGCTGCGTGGCCACGCACGACCGGTGCCCGGCCGGCTGCTGCCCGCCGCCGCCGCGCCGCTAGTTGCGGCCGGGCTGATTGCCCACGACGCCCGGGATCGTGGCCGGCGGCGCGTTCTGCGCCCGCTCGGCCTTCACCTTGTGGGGCACCTGGAGCAGGCGCAGCAGGGTGACCAGACCCAGCCCGCCGACGATGTTGCCGAGCGCGCTGAACGCGAACAGCTGGAGCCAGTCGGCGTAGCCGAAGGGCGCCCCGGCGTGCAGGGCGGAGAAGGTGAGCAGCGAGGCGACGATCGCGTGGTTGAGCTTGCCGGCTCCCAGCAGGAACCCCATCACCACGGCCGGGACCAGCCGGACCCCGTCGGACTCGGTGCTGTGCTGCATGTGGGTCATCAGCGTGATCACGAAGCCACCCAGCACGGCCAGCGCGAAGGCGCGGCCACCGAAGCCCAGCCCGATGTAGTACGTGCCGGACTCCACGGCGAGCGGCCGCAGATCCGGGAGGGCGGCCATCGTGATGCCGGTGATGGCCCAGCCGCCGACCAGGTTGCCGACGATGGTGACCGACCAGAGCCGCAGCAGCGCGAGCGCGTTCGCCTTGCGGGCGACGACGGCGGTCACGGGGACGAGGAAGTCCTCGGTGAACAGCTCGCTGCGGGCCAGCGTGAGGGCGATGAAGCCGATCGAGAAGACCAGGCCGCCGAGCACGACGCTGCCCGTCTGGTGCTCCACGAGGAGCAGGCCGAGGACGCCGGCACCGACGTCGATCCCGCCGAGCAGCGCGGTGGCCGTCAGCCCGGTCCACGAACGGCCGAGGCGCTGGGTGCCCTCGTCCACGAGCCGGTCGAAGGTCTCCTCGGTGTCCGCCTGGGCGACCACGGGGCGGCTCATGCCGGACCCTTCCCCGCTGAGGGGCCGGCCTACTCCTGGGCGTCCGCCGCCTCGACCTCTTCGCGGGTGATCCCGAGCAGGAACAGCACCGCGTCCAGGAAGGGCACCGACAGCGCGGTGTCGGCGGCGTCCCGGACGACCGGCTTGGCATTGAAGGCGATCCCCAGACCGGCCGCGGCGAGCATGTCGAGGTCGTTCGCCCCATCGCCGATGGCGACGGTCTGGGCCAGCGTGAGGCACTCCTGGGCGGCGAACCGGCGCAGGGCGCTGGCCTTCGCGGCGCGGTCGACGACGTCGCCCACGACCCGGCCGGTGAGCCGTCCGTCCTGGATCTCCAGCACGTTGGCCAGCGCGTGGTCCAGGCCGAGCTCGGCGACGAGGTCATCGGTGACCGCGGTGAAGCCGCCGCTGACGATGGCCACGGCGTAGCCGAGTCGCTTGAGCGTCCGTACGAGGGTGCGGGCACCCGGCGTCAGGACCACCGCCTTGCGGACCCGGTCCACGGCGTCGACCGGCAGCCCCTCCAGGAGCGCCACCCGAGCGCGCAGCGACTCCTCGAAGTCCAGCTCGCCGGCCATCGCCGCGCTCGTCACGCGGGCCACCTCCTGCTCGCAGCCGGCCTCGGCCGCGAGCATCTCGATGACCTCGCCCTGCACGAGCGTGGAGTCGACGTCCATGACGACGAGCCGCCTGGCCCGGCGGTACAGCGAGGCACGCTCCACCGCGATGTCGACCTGCTGGGCGACCGCCTCGGCGGCCAGCTCGGTCTGCAGGCGGGCGGTCTCCCCGCCCGCGACGAGCAGCTCGTAGGACACGGCGGGGTTGTCGCCGAGCCGATGGATGCGCTCGATGTTGGCGCCGCACTCCGCGAGCCGGCGGGCGACCGCGGCCAGCGCCGAGGCGGGCAGCGGCAGACCCAGGACCGTGACGTGGTGCCGGACCGCGGCGGGCACCGGCTCGGTCCGGTCGAGCGGCGTGAACTCGACCTCCACGCCCAGGGTCCCGGCGGCGTCCTGCAGCGCCCGGCGCAGGGCCGGCCGGTCTCCAGGGACCACGAAGCCGAGCAGCAGCCGGCCGTTGACCACGACCTGCTCGACGTCGGAGACGTCCTCCTCGTGGGCCGTCAGGACGTCGAAGAGTCCCGCGGTCACACCGGGATGGTCACGGCCGGTGACGCTGACGAGCAGGCTCACGAGGGCTGGCCGTACGCGTTGTAGGCGGCCACCCGGGCCCTGCGGACGAGCGTCCCGAGCTGGCGCAGGGCGCGCTCGCGGGCCTCCGTCTCGTACGTGTCCACGGCGCCCCCGGTGTCCGTGGTCGCGAGCTGCAGTACGGCGGCGAGCTGGCGGGCCTGCACGAGCACCTGCCTGGCGCGCGGTGAGTAGCTGCCGGGCAGCTCGTCGTCGTCGATCCCGCGCCGGGCCTGCTTGCGCAGCGACTCCAGCTCACCGGCGACCTCGGGCCGCCAGCGGGCGACGTCCAGTTCGCGCAGGACCTCGACGCACTCCACGAGCCCGCGCCGCAGGTCGTGCTCCGCGTCGTGCAGGTACGGGCCCGGGTCCGGACCGGGCACCGTGACGTCGTACGCCCTCCAGCGGACCGTCGTGACGGTGCCGTCCAGCTCCGAGCCGTGCACCGTGACCTCCGGGACCAGCCCGGTGCCCGTGCCGTCCGGGCGCAGCGCGAGGACGCCCTCACAGGCGATGACCGCGGCGGCGGTGAAGGGCCCGGGGCCCGGCAGGCCGACGACGTCGCCGGGCGCGGGGAGCACGAGCCGCAGGCGGGTGATGCCGTCCGCCCGCAACCGGCCGGCGGCCTGCTCGAGCGGGAGGTCGTCGACCCACAGCCCGCTGACGGTCTGGTCGGCGTCCATGGCGCACACCCGCTCGACAAGTTCGGGCAGCGACGCGTCACCGGCCAGCCAGGCGTTGCCCCAGGCGGCCAGCAGGGCGCTGCGCGGGGGATGGGGGGCGACGGTCTGCACGCCGAGCGAGGGTAGTCGGGCCGATGGGGGGCAGGGTGACGTGACCCCGAGAGGAGTGCGCCGTGCGTGCAGTGAGCGTCGTCCCAGGCCGGCCGGAGACCGCCACGGTGGAGGAACGCCCCGACCCGGCTCCTGCCGAGGGCGCCATCCTCGTGGACGGCCTGCTCATGGGGGTCTGCGGGACCGACGTGGAGATCGCCAAGGACGGGTACGGCGTCCCGCCGTCGGGGGGCCGGACCCTGGTGCTCGGGCACGAGTCGCTGGGCCGAGTCCGCGAGGCGCCGCCGGACAGCGGGTTCGCGGCCGGGGACCTTGTCGCCGGCGTCGTACGACGCCCCGACGGGTGCGCGGCGTGCCAGGACGACCAGTGGGACATGTGCCTGACCGGCGACTACGTCGAGCGCGGCATCAAGGGGGCCGACGGCTACGGCGCGACCGCCTGGCGGACCGACCCGAAGTTCCTGGTCAAGCTCGACCCGACGCTCGGCGACCTCGGCGTGCTCCTGGAACCCACCTCGGTCGTCGCGAAGGCATGGGAGCAGGTCGACCGCATCGGACGGCGGGCCTACTGGGCCCCGCGCACCGCGCTGGTGACCGGCCCCGGGCCCATCGGGCAGCTCGCCGCCCTGCTCGGCATCCAGCGGGGACTCGACGTGACCGTCGTGGGCCGGTCCCCCGACGGGATCAAACCGGAGCTGATCCGCGCGCTCGGCGCGACGTACACGACGCAGAAGGTCCCGGAGCTCGACCTGCGCCCGGACGTGGTGATCGAGTGCACCGGGGTGGGCCAGCTCGTCTACGACTGCGTCGAGAAGGCCGGTCCGAACGCGGTCGTGGCGCTCGTCGGCATCGAGGCGGACGAGTCGACCGTGCCGGCGGCGCTCACGAAGCTCAACAAGGAGATGGTCCTCGAGAACAAGGTCGCGTTCGGCTCCGTGAACGCCGCCCTCCGGCACTACGCGCAGGCCGCCGATGCGCTCGCGAACGCCGATCGCGACTGGCTCGGGCGGCTCATCACCCGGCGGGTGCCGCTGGCGAGCTGGACGGACGCCCTCGGCAAGGGTCGCGACGACGTGAAGGTGGTCGTCGACCTGCAGGCCTGAGCTCGAGCCGTGTCGCTGCCCGGCGCAGGGCCCGGCCGCGCCTAGCCTCGGCCGGTGCGCAGCAGGCAGTACGGCCCGGACGTGACCGCCCCCAAGCCCCGACGGGTCATCGAGACGGTTGCGGCCGACCCCGGCCTCGTCGTCGAGGAGATCACGACCGGCTGGTGCGGCGCCGTCGTGGAGTGCGACAAGGAGCGGGTCTCCCTCGAGGACCGGCACGGCAAGGTGCGGGTCTTCCCGCTGGACCCGGCGGGGTTCCTGCTCGAGGGGCGGACGGTGACGCTGGTCCGCCCGGTCGGACCGGTCCCGGTCGCTGCCCGGCGTACGGCCTCCGGTTCGCTGGCGGTGCAGGGCGTGCGGGCGCGGGTGGCCCGCGGGAGCCGGATCTGGGTCGAGGGCAAGCACGACGCGCAGCTCGTCGAGCGGGTGTGGGGCGACGACCTGCGGATCGAGGGTGTGGTGGTCGAGGCGCTGGACGGCGTCGACGACCTGGCCCGGGAGGTCGCGACGTTCCGGCCGAGCCGGGACCGGCGCCTGGGCGTCCTCGTCGACCATCTGGTGGCCGGCAGCAAGGAGAGCCGGGTCGTCGCGGCGGTCACCGACCCGAACGTCCTCGTCACCGGCCACCCGTACGTCGACGTCTGGCAGGCCGTGAAGCCCGCGGCCGTCGGCATCGCCGCCTGGCCCGTGGTACCGCCCGGTCGGCCCTGGAAGGAGGGCGTCTGCGCGGCCCTCGGCTGGGGCGAGTCCTGGGAGGGCTGGCGCCGGGTGCTCGCCGCCGTCGACAGCTACGCCGAGCTCGAGGTGCCGCTGCTGCAGTCGGTCGAGCGGCTCATCGACTTCGTCACGGAGGAGTGACCGGCGGCGTGTCCTCCGGGGCGCCCGTCGGACCACTCGCCTAAGGTCGACGGCGGGTCGCCACCGCCTTTCCCGCGGGGCGACCCACGTTCGTCGTCGTATCACGAGAGAGACCGTGACAGCCCCCCTCATCGCCCCTGCCACCCCCGGCCGGCCGCTGCGCGCCTGGCAGCGGGAGGCGCTCGCGGCCTACGCGAGCACCTCCCCGAAGGACTTCCTGGTCACGGCGACGCCCGGTGCCGGGAAGACGACGTTCGCGCTCACCCTCGCGATGGACCTGCTCGCACGGCGCGCCGTGGACCGGATCGTCGTCGTCGCCCCGACCGACCACCTGCGCACCCAGTGGGCCGAGGCCGCCGCCCGCGTCGGGCTGGACCTGGACCCGACGCTGACCAACGCCGTGGGCCCCGTCCGCTCGGACAGCCACGGCTACGTGACGACGTACGCCCAGGTCGCCGGCAAGCCCGCCCTCCACCGGGCGCGCTGCTCCAACAAGCGCACGTTGGTCATCCTCGACGAGGTGCACCACGCCGGTGACGGGCTCTCCTGGGGAGAGGCGGCCGAGGAGGCGTTCTCCGTAGCCGTACGCCGCGTCTGCCTCACGGGTACGCCGTTCCGCACCCGGCCGGACGAGCGGATCCCGTTCGTCCGCTACCAGGAGGACGGCGAAGGCGGCCTGACGAGCACGGCGGACTACGCCTACGGGTACCGCGAGGCGCTCAGGGACGGCGTGGTCCGGCCCGTCGTGTTCGCCGCGTACACCGGCACCTCGCGCTGGCGGAACAGCGCCGGTGAGGTCATGGCGGCGTCGCTGTCCGAGGCGGGGACGCGCAGCACCGAGGCGGCGGCGTGGCGAACGGCCCTGGACCCGTCCGGGCAGTGGGTCCCGCACGTGATCGCGGCGATGGACGAGCGCATCACGTACCTGCGGGCCAACGGGATGCCGGACGCGGCCGGGATCGTGCTCGCGTCGGATCAGGACGACGCGCGGGCCTACGCCCGGATCGTCAAGCAGGTCACGGGGGAGGAGCCCGAGGTCATCCTGTCGGACGACCCGAAGGCCAGCGACAAGATCGCCCGGTTCACCACGAGCAACACGCGGATCGCGGTCTGCGTCCGGATGATCAGCGAGGGCGTGGACGTCGTACGGGCCGCCTGCCTCGCGTGGATGACGTCGTACCGGACCCCGTTGTTCTTCGCCCAGGCGGTCGGCCGCGTCGTGCGCGCCCGCGGCAGCCAGGAGAGCGCCACGGTCTTCCTGCCCGCCGTACGGCCCCTGCTGGCGCTCGCCGCCGAGCTGGAGTCCGACCGCAACCACGTGATCCCGCCGCCGAAGGCCTCCTCGGAGGACCTCGACCCGGCACCGCGGCCGGAGCGCGAGGAGACCGGGCGCCAGGAGTGGCAGGCGCTCGACGCCGACGCCCAGTTCGCGCACGTGCTGCACGGCGGTCGCGCGCACGTCGGCGACCAGCAGCCCCTCGACGACGGCGACGACGACTTCCTCGGCCTGCCGGGACTGCTGACGCCCGAGCAGACGGCCGCGCTGCTGTCCCGCCGGGATGCGGCCCTGCGCCGGCGCGTCATCGCGGCCGTACCCGAGGAGGAGTCGCAGGTCTCCGTCGGGGAGACGGCGGCGTGGCGGGCGGCGGCGGAACTCCGCCGCGAGGTCAACAGCCTGGTCGCGCGGGTCGCCGCGCGGACCGGCACCCCGCACGCCAAGGTGCACTCGCGCCTGCGCCGTGAGGTCCCGGGGCCGCCGTCGGCAGCGGCCGACGTCGCGGTCCTCGAGCGCCGGCGGGACCAGCTGCTCCGGATGATCTGACGGGATCGACCGCACTCACCCGCCGAGTGTCCAGCTATCAGCCGATTTCAGCTACCCGGTCATGACCCGACGCTCGGCGAGAGGGAGAAAGCCCCGGTCGAGCGGGCTAGTGGTAGTCCTCCATGATCCCGAACGCGAGGCCCATGACCACGCCGATCAGGAGCAGGACGCCGCCGATGACGGCGAGGACGACCGACTGCAGCGGGAGCGCGAAGCCGAGCAGGATGCTGGCGACGATCAGCACCCCGACGGTCGCCCACGACGTCGGCTTGGAGCTGTGGGCCTCGGCCATCTGTTGGTGCCTCCCTGGTGTGACGATCTCGACGGACGAGGTTACCGGGCAGGGGAACATGGCGACGGGGCAGGGGACTTCTCCCGTAGGTGAGCCTCCTCTTTACGCCGCTGACGCTGCGCGGCACCACCTTCCGCAACCGTGCCTGGGTCTCGCCCATGTGCCAGTACTCGGCCGGCGACGGCATGCCCAACGACTGGCACCTGGTCCACCTCGGCTCCCGGGCCGTGGGCGGGGCCGGACTGGTCCTCGCGGAGGCGACGGCCGTCACCCCTGAGGGCCGCATCACGCCGCAGGACACCGGCATCTGGAACGACGCGCAGGCCCACGAGTGGGCCCGCATCGTCCGGTTCATCCAGGCGCAGGGCGTCGTGGCCGGGATCCAGCTGAGCCACGCCGGCCGCAAGGCCTCGACGGAGCGCCCGTGGGAGGGCCGCGGCTTCGTCGCGGAGGCCGACGGCGGCTGGTCGACGGTCGGCGTCTCCGCGGTGCCGTACGCCGACTGGCCGGCGCCCCGCGAGCTGAGCGTCCAGGAGCTCGCGACCCTGGCGGGTGACTTCGCGGAGGCCGCGATGCGTGCCGAGGTGGCCGGGTTCGACGTGGTGGAGCTGCACGTGGCCCACGGCTACCTGTTGCACCAGTTCCTCTCGCCGCTGACGAACAAGCGAACCGACCAGTACGGCGGCGACTTCGAGGGCCGGATCCGCTACCCGCTCGAGGTGGTCGAGCGCGTCCGCACCGTCTGGCCCGACGACAGGCCGCTTTTCGTGCGCCTGTCGGCGACCGACTGGGCGCCCGGCGGCTGGACCGTCGAGGAGTCCGTCGAGTTCTCACGCCGGCTCAAGGAGCGCGGCGTCGACCTCGTCGACGTGTCGTCCGGCGGCCTCGTGCCGGAGCAGAAGATCGAGGTCGGCCCCGGCTACCAGGTGCCCTTCTCCGCGGCGATCCGCCGCGAGGCCGGCATCCCGACCGGCGCGGTCGGCCTCGTCACCGAGCCGCACCAGGCCGAGAAGGTCCTCGAGGCAGGCGACGCCGATGCCGTCCTGCTCGCCCGGGCCGAGCTGCGCGACCCGTACTGGCCGCTGCACGCCGCCGACGAGCTGGGCGACCACGTGACGTGGCCCGTGCAGTACGACCGCGCTCGACCGGGTCCGGCCTGACCGTTGACCATCCACGAGATCACCGACCCGGCCGACCCTCGCCTGGCGGACTACATCGGCCTGACCGACGTCGTACGGCGCCTCAAGCACGAACCCGAGGGGGGCTTCTTCCTCGCCGAGGGGCAACTGGTCATGCGCCGTGCCGCACTGATCGGCTGCGTTCCCCGGTCCCTGCTGCTGGCCCCGAACCGGCGCGACGGGCTCCTGCCTGAGCTCGCCGCGCTGGACTGCCCGACGTACATCGCCTCGCCCGAGGTGCTGCACGCCGTGACCGGCTTCCACGTGCACCGCGGTGCCCTGGCGTCGTTCTTCCGTCCACCGCAGCGCTCGGCCGCCGGCGTCCTGGCGACCGCGCGGCGCGTCCTGGTGCTCGAGCAGGTCAACAGCCCGACCAACCTGGGGGCGATCTTCCGCAGCGCCGCCGGGCTCGGGATCGACGCCGTCCTGCTCAGCCCGACCAGCTGCGACCCGCTGTACCGACGCGCGGTGCGGGTCTCGATGGGCGAGGTCTTCGCCGTGCCGTACGCCTACCTGGATCCGTGGCCGGCGGCGCTCGACACCGTCCGTGAGGCGGGCTTCCGGATCCTCGCGCTCACCCCGGCCGCGGACGCCATCCGGCTCGAGGACGTCCGGCTGGCCGACGACGACCGGGCGGCACTGCTGCTCGGCGCCGAGGGCCCGGGTCTGACCGCGGACGCGATGGCGGCGAGCGACCTGCGGGTACGGATCCCGATGGCGGCGGGCGTGGACTCGCTCAACGTCGCGGCGGCCGCCGCCGTGGCCTGCTGGGCCGTCGGGCGGCGGCCCTGACCGCCGGGGCAATCGTCCGGGCCGTCGAGCCCTACGGCGCGGGCCGGTTGCAGTGCGGCGAGTGGTGGGTGCCCGAGGCGACCGGGCTGCTGCCGACGGTGGTGCTGGTGCACGGCGGCTACTGGCGCCCGACCTACGACCGGCACCTCGAGGACCCGGTGGCGGCCGACCTGGTGGGCCGCGGGTACCTGTGCTGGAACATCGACTACTCGGCGGCCGACGCCCCGTGGCCCGCGACCTTCGACGACGTCGCGCTCGCCTACGACTGGCTGACGCGGGGCGCGTACGCCGACCGCGTCGACCCGGACCGGATCTCGGTCGTCGGCCACTCGGCCGGCGGCCACCTCGCCCTGTGGCTGGGAGGACGGGCCGGCCTGCCGCGGCCGGCTGTCGCCGTCGGACAGGCGCCGGTCGCGGCGCTCGCGGACGGCCACGCGGAGCGCCTCGGCGCCGGCGCCGTGGGCGCGCTGATCGGCGGCTCGCCGGCGGAGTTCCCCGGGCGTTACCGCCTGGCCGACCCGGTCGCGCTGCTGCCGACCGGCGTCCGCACCGTCCTGGTGCACGGCACCGGCGACGACACCGTGCCGATCCGGCAGAGCGAGACCTACGTCGCCGCGGCCACCGCGGCCGGCGACCGCTCGGAGCTGGTCCGGGTGCCGGGTGGCCACTTCGAGCACCTCGACCCCACCTCCGAGGCGTGTGCCCGGATGCGCGCCGCCCTCGCCTGAGGGTCAGTCGCTGCCGGCGCCGCTCCTCTGCGGGGCGGTGGCGATGGGGGCGCGGAGCAGGGCGTCCGGGATCCCGAACCCCTCGACGAGGGTCAGCGCGTGCGGGCGGAGCTCGCCGCACAGTGCGTTGACCTCCTTCTGCACGGCCTTGGCCGTGTCGGGGCTGAAGAACCCGTGCTCGAGCCACCAGGCCCGGTCCCGCTCGAGGACGGTGAGCGCGGCGAGGTCGGCGACGTCCTTGAGCAGCGGCAGCTCGGCCGCGACCACCGTCGCGGCGAACCGCTCGTGCACGATCCGCTCGATGTGCGCGGTCGCGGCGGCCAGCGCATGGTCCTGGCACAGGGCCAGCGCCCGGAGCGGGTCGGTGCCCTCCTGCGTCAGCCGGCGCAGCCGCCGGGCCAGCGCGTCCACCATCCGCTCCTCGCGGAAGCGCAGCGCGGTCGCCTGCCAGTCCGTCGAGCGCAGCTCGACGTCGCCGCGCGTGAACCGGCCGAGCGGGCCACTCTCGCTGAGCAGCCGGCCGAGCTGACGGGTGCTCAGCGTCCGGACCATCCCGACCGCGTCGAGGTCCTCGAACTGGGCCGCGTAGTCCGACAGCAGCGTCTTGGCGACCAGCTGGAGCAGGACCGTGTTGTCCCCCTCGAAGGTCACGAACACGTCCGAGTCGGCGCGCAGCGCCGCGAAGCGGTTCTCCCGCAGGTAGCCCTTGCCGCCGCAGCACTCCCGGCCGTCCTGCACCGACTTGACCATGTGCCAGGTGCTCAGCGCCTTGAGACCGGCCGCGAACGCCTCGACCGACCGCTGCTCCGGGCCGCCCGGTGACGTGAGCACGTCGACGTACGACGCGGTCAGGTGGTCGTGGGCGGACTGCAGCGCGTACGACGTCGCGATCGCCGGCAGCAGCCGCCGCTGGTGGGTGAGGTAGTCCATGAGCGGGGTGTCCATGTCGAGCCCGGTGCCGAACTGCCGGCGCCGCTCGCCCCAGCGCACCGCGATGGTCAGGGCGTTGCGGGCCACCGCCAGCGCCCCGCCGGCGATGCAGATCCGGCCCTCGACCAACGCGCCGATCATCGTGAAGAACCGGGCGCCCGGGGAGCTGATCGGCGACTCGTACCGGCCGTCCTCGGTGACCGTGCCGAACCGGTCGAGCAGCGCCTCCCGGGGGATGCGCACCGCGTGGAAGCGCAGCCGGCCGTTGTCGACGCCCTGCAGGCCCATCTTGTCGCCGCAGTCCTCGATCTCCACGCCAGGCAGCACGTTGCCGTCCTCGTCGCGGATCGGGACGAGGAACGCGTGCACCCCGCGCGCCTCCCCGGCGACGTCGAGCTGGGCGAAGACCGCGGCCATCCGGCCGTGCCGGGCCGCGTTGCCGATCCAGTCCTTGCGCGCGTCCTCGTCCGGCGTGTGGAGCACGAACTCCTGGGCTGCCACGTCGTACCGCGCCTGCGTACGGATGCTGCGTACGTCCGAGCCGTGACCGCTCTCGCTCATCGCGAAGCAGCCGGGCAGGTCGAGGGTGCCCAGGTCGCGCAGGTAGCGGTCGTGGTGCCGCTTGGTGCCGAGCCGGTGCACGGCGCCGCCGAACAGCCCGAACTGGACGCCGTTCTTCACCAGCAGGCTCAGGTCGGCGTGCGCCTGGGTCTGGAACGCCGCGATGCGGCCGCCCGGGTCGTCGACGCCGCCGTACTCGGGCGGGAACGAGCGCGACCCGACCCCGGCGGCGGCGAGCTCCCGGCACCAGGCGAGCACCTGGTCGCGGTACGCGTCCCGCGTCATGTCGTCGGCCTTGGCCCAGTCCATCCCGGCCAGGCGCTCGCGCACCTCGGCGCGAAGGGCGGCGTGCGGTCCGTCGAGGACCTGCTGCAGGCGGCCGGCTGTGGCGTTTGCGTCACTCATAGCGACGGACGGTACGACGTCAGACGATCACCGGTATCAGCAGCCCGGCCAGAGGCAGCGCCGCCACCAGCAGTCCGACCGCGACGACGGCCGCCGCGGCCGCCCGGGGGAGCGGGTCGGGTGGGACGAGCAGCCGCCGGGCCCGCAACAGGACCGCCTCGCCGCCGGCCCCCAGACCCCCCGCCGGGACGGCCCCGGTACCCACCTTGAACAGCGCCCGCGCGAGCACCTGAGGGGAGTGACGGCGTACGGCGCGGTCGTCGGCGAGCATCTCTACGAGCAGGGCCACCTCGAGGCGGGCGGTACGGACGGCGGCCAGCCGCGGGAAGGTCGCGCCGAGCGCGACGAACGGCAGGACGACGAGGTCGTGCCGCTGCGTCAGGTGGGCGCGCTCGTGCGCCAGCACCGCGGCGACCTCGTCGTCGCTCAGCAGCTGCAGCACGCCTTCGGAGAGCACCACGCGGGGCCGCAGCCCGGGCACGCAGTACGCGACCGGTACGTCGTGCGCGAGCACCCTGGCGCCGCGCAGTGCGGGGGACGGGACCGCGACGAGGTCCACGAGCACCCGATGCCGGTGCCGCGCCCGCAGCGTGCCCACCGTCGAGGCGGCGAGCACGCTGGTCAGCCGGAGCAGGATCGCGAGCGCGACCAGGGCGGCGGCCACCGACCACCAGGGGATGCTCGCCGACGGGTGCCGGACGAGCCGGTGCAGGGCCGCGATCTGGGTGCGGCCGTACGGGTCGAGGGCCACCGTGGCCGCGGCCTCGAGCGCGACCAGTCCACCGGCCAGGCCGATGGCCTGCCAGAGGAGGAGCGCGAGAGTCGGCGCGCGGACCGGCCAGGAGGCCGCGGCGAGGCGTGCCGGGACGACGGTCGCCAGCAGGACGAGGACGGCGAGCAGCAGGCCCGCCGTGACCAGCATGGCTAGCCGCGGCCCTCGAGCGCGCGGCGCAGCGCGTCGGCCTCGTCGGGGGAGACCGAACGCGCGAAGTGCTGCAGGGCTGCCTGGCGGTCGTCGGCCTGCCCGAGTGCTTGCTGCATGAGCACCGCGATGTGGTCCTCGCGGGAGCCGACGGCGAGGTAGGAGTGCGCCCGGCCGGTGCGTTCGCGGCGCAGCAGGCCCTTGCCCTCGAGGCGGCTGAGCACGGTGAGCCAGGTCGTGTAGGCCAGCCCGCGGCTGTCGAGGGCGTCGGCGACCTGGCGGGCGGTCAGGGGCCCATCCGCGTCCCAGACCACGTCCATCGCGGCGCGCTCGAGTTCTCCCAGGCGGGTCACGCAGGTCATACTACCGACGGTAGAAGTTCTACAGCCCGTAGTAGACAATGGCGCGCACCTGCCGTTCGTCCTCCGAGGAGTCCACGTGCCTGACATCGTCGGCACCGCCGTACCGCCGGGCGCCCAGACCTGGCGCTGGGAATGGCAGCTCGCGGCCCGGTGCCGAGGCCGCGCCGACCTGTTCTTCCACCCGCACGGCGAGCGGGAACCCGCGCGCAGCATCCGCGAGGACGCCGCCAAGCAGGTCTGCCGGGCGTGCCCGGTCCGCCGCGAGTGCCTCGACCACGCCCTGACCTCCGGAGAGCCGTACGGCGTGTGGGGAGCCACGACGGAGGTCGAACGCGAGGCGCTGCTGCACGGCCCCCGGCCGGTCCGCAAGCGCTGACCGGGGCG
>JAOPWV010000212.1 GCA_025965475.1 Frankiales bacterium
CGGCTGGCGGCCGCGGCCGAGCGGGCCCGCTACGCGCGGCCCGGCGGGACGGCTCCCACCGAAGGTCTGCACGCGGACGTCGCGACCGTCCGGACGGCTCTGCACGCGACGGCCGGGCGGGCGGTGCGCTGGCGCGCGGTCGTCATCCCGGCTTCCACGCTGCGGTGGGCGTCGTCGGGGGCGGGTACGGCGATCGCCGACCTGCTCGACCGCTTCGACGACGGCTGGGCGGCCACCGGCCGACGGCTGCGAAGGGCGAGCTGGCCCCGGGACCGGGCTGCTGAAGGGGTCGACTGGTGAGCGGCGCGGCTACTGGCCGCGCTCGTCCCAACGACGCTTCCAGCGCTCCTCGAGACGGTTCATGATGGATCCGCCGCTGGTGCCGGCGGCCTTGGCGGGCTTGGCCTGCCGGCCGAGCCGGCGGTGGCCCTGGCGCCGGGGCCGCTCCTCGCCACCGACGGCCCGCAGCGGCGGGGACTGACCAAGGCGTTTCCAGCTCGACAGAGCCATGAGCAGGGCTCCCAGCATGACGACGAACCCGGCGATGCCGACGAACGCATTCGTGCCGAGCCCGGCGAGCAGCAGGACGAAGCCCAGGACGAGCACCACGCCGGCGCGGCGCAGACGGCGCCGCATGTGGGTGCGCAGATCGGTCGACCGGACGGTCGACGCGAACTTCGGATCCTCCTGGTAGAGGGCGCGCTCGATCTGGTCGAGCAGGCGCTGCTCGTGCTCAGAGAGCGGCATGGCGCTCCCTCCCAGAGGATGTCGAGCTGGCCGGACAAGGTCCCGCGAACCCCGGGAGACCCGGCGTCCACTCGCAAGGATACGAGTGGTTCGGCGCCACGTCATCACGGGACAGCGGACTGGTGCATTGCGGACGGGTGATACCCACGATGCGGGCTCTCACCGGTCCCGTTTCCCCCTGGTTCTGGGAGTGCCCGCGGGCGGCTCGGTGCCGGGCTGCACCAGCGTCGCGGGCCGGACCGCGCCGGCCCCGAAACGGCGGGAGGCCTTGTCCACGGCCTGCTCCGCCTCACGCCAGCCGTTGTCCTTCTCCCCCAGCAACAGCTGGCGGTGCTGGTCGGCCTCGTCGGTGATCCCCTCGACACGTACGCCGACGAGCCGCAGCCGGGCCCGCTCGAGCCCGAGCGCCTCGTACAGCCCGAGGGCCACCTCGTAGACGGTCCGCCCGACGTCGGTGGCCTCGGAAAGCGTCCTGGAGCGGGTGATCGTCGTGAAGTCGGCGAACCGGAGCTTGATCGAGACGGTGCGCCCGACCTGGCCGGCCGCACGCAGCCGGGCAGCGGTGCGCTCGGACAGGCGCAGCAGCTCGCGCGCGATCACCACCGGGTCGTCGACGTCGACGGCGAAGGTCTCCTCCGCGCCGATGCTCTTGTCCGGCTCGTGCGGTGTCACCGACCGCTCGTCACGGCCCCAGGACAGCGCCGACAGGTGGCCGCCGACGGCCGGCCCCAAGGCCCGCTGCAGCGTCGACACCGGGGTGTTCGCGATGTCGCCGACCGTGTGCAGGCCCAGCTTCCGCAGCACCTCCTCGGTCTTGTCGCCGACCCCCCACAACGCCCCGACCGGCAGCGGGTGCAGGAACGCCACGACCCGGTCGGCCGGGACCACCAGCAGGCCGTCCGGCTTGCACCGGGCGCTCGCCAGCTTGGCCACGAACTTGGTGGTCGCCACCCCGACCGAGCAGGTGATCCCCTGCTCGTCCTCGACGGTCGCCCGGATCCACTCGCCGATCTGCCGCGGGCCGCCCAGGCGCCGGGCGGCACCGCGGACGTCCAGGAACGCCTCGTCCAGCGAGATCGGCTCGACCAGCGGGGTCACCGAGCGGAAGACCTCCATGACGTTCGCCGACGCCCGGGCGTACTCCGCCCCGCTCGGCGGCAGGACCACGGCCTGGGGGCAGAGCCGCCGGGCCCGCATCATCGGCATCGCGCTGTGGACGCCGTACGCCCGGGCCTCGTACGTCGCCGACAGGACGACCCCGCGGCTGCCACCGCCCCCGACGATCATCGGCTGGCCGCGCAGCTCCGGGTGCTTGAGCAGTTCGACGGAGGCGTAGAAGGCGTCCATGTCGACGTGCAGGACGGTGCAGCCGGTGTCGTCCCCGGGCGGACCGGACGGTGGCCCGGTCGGCCGGAGCTGTCCGCGGCTCATCGGACGCCCGGGTCAGCGCCGGACAGCGAGGACGTGCAGCTGGGTGGCGAGGTCGCGGAACGGCGGCCGGTCGGCCAGCGCCCGTTCGAGCGCGAGCAGCGCGGCCGGCGCCCCGGGCTCCAGCTCGAGCAGGCCGCTCGGGACGAGGTCGGCGACGACCCGGACCCCGTGCACCTGTTCGACGACGAGTCCTGCCTCGGCGACCTGATGCGTGATCTGGGCCGGCGTCCAGCGGCGCCGGACACCGTCCGTGGGACCCCAGCGGCCGGCCGGGTCGGTGAGCGCGTGGGCCGCCTCGTCGGGATGACCGGCCAGCGCGCGGGCGAGCACGACCGCGTCCCGGTTGCCGACGAGCAGGCTGAGTCGCCCGCCCGGGCGCAACGCACCGGCGACCGCCCGCAGCGCGGCGGCCGGGTCGTCGACGACCTGCAGCACGCTGTGGCAGAGCACGAGGTCGGCGCTGGCCGGCGCGACGAGGTGGGGCAGGTCGTCGAGGTCGCCCTGGATGCCCCGGACCCGGTCCCCGAGGCCCCGCTCGTCCGCACGTCGGGACAGCGCGGCCAGCGAGTCCGGGCTCGGGTCGATGACGGTGACCCGGTGGCCGGCCTCGGCCAGCGGCACGGCGAACCCGCCCGTCCCGCCACCCGCGTCGACCACCTCGAGCGGGGCGGCGTGGCGGCCGGGGGTCGCCTGCGCGTCGGCGAGAGCGACGGACAGGACCTCCCAGACCACGGCCGTACGGACGGAGCTGCCGGGTGCTGCGACCACTGCGCTCCTCCTCCCGCCGCCGCGGGATGCGACGTGCCGGAAGCCGAGCCTAGTGATCGGCCCCGGCCACCGGTGTCGCGACAGCCCGGCCGGGCCCGCTTCGGCGGCTGAGCGCTCAGCTGTCCAGGGCGCGGATCACGACGTGGAGCGAGCCGGCGTTGTCGGACCGCTTGTCGTCGGCGATGCCGAGGTGCAGCGGCCCGTCCCGGCGCACCGTCACGACCAGCGTGTAGGTGTGGCCCGTCGTGTCGCAGCCCGAACCGTCGTCCACCGACGGCTCCCAGTTCAGCGCCCGGCCGTTCACCGACACGTCGAGATGACCGGAGCCGGAGCCGCCGCCCTCCCACGGGCTGCGGCGGTGCCAGCGGCGGTCCGACGGCCAGCGACTGCACTCCGCGTCGGCGATCATCGGGTCGTCGCCGTACGCGTAGGTGCCGCTCACCGTGAGCTGGTAGCGCCGGCCCCGCTGCAGGACGAACGGGGTCGGCAGGCCCTCGTCCGTCGAGGACACGTCGAACGCACGCTCCCCGCTGTCGAGCACCGGCAGCGCGTCCTCGTCGTGGCCGTCCGGCGCCGGAGCCGGGGCGGCCGGAGCCGGCGTCGCGGGCTTGGGAGTCGTCGGCTTGGGGGTCGCCGGCGTCGCGGGCTTGGGGGTCGTCGGCCTGGCTGGCGCCAGGGGGGACCGCAGGACCGGGGCGACGGCACCGGTCCAGTACGAGGTCTTCTTCAGCGCACCGGCCCAGGACAGGCTGATGTGCATGTGGCCGGTGTGCGGGTCGCTGCCCGTGTACGGACGCCAGCCGGCGCCGGCGTCGTACGCACCCCAGATCTTCTTGTTCCAGATGACGTACATGACGCCGAGGCGGCGGGCCTGGGCGAACCGGTTGCCGAACGCGTCGGTCGCGAACAGCCAGCGGGTGAAGTCGGCGGCCTGGGCCCGCTGCCGCGGGTTGGCGTAGTTGACGCGCCAGTCCCAGGCCCGGCCCTCCTTGTGCTCGCTCAGACCCCCGGACGCGCACCCCACGACGATGCCCGAGCTGCCGGTACCGGGATAGGCGGCCATGACGAGCCGGCTGAGCGCCAGGGTGCCCGGCTGCGCGGTCGGGTTGCAGGCGCCTTGCGGCTGGTACGGCGAGTAGACCTCGATCGCCTTGCCCGGGACGCGGGTCAGCGGGGCGGCCGTCGCGGGCAGCGAGGAGGCCAGGACCGAGACGACGAGGGCGCCGAGCAGGGCGAGCAGGACGCCGGTGGACGGGCGGGCGTGGAACGACCGGTGGGAACCGCGGGGCACGGAGGATCCTCAGCAACGACGACAGGAAGGGACGCGCAATGCTGCGCGTCCTCCCTCCATCGGCCGGGGGATGCTCCGCCGGGAGCAGCGGCAAGGGGCCTCTGGCGCGCAGGCCAGCGACGAAGCGGGGCAGAACCGGGCATTCGGTCATCGTTGTCATCCGCCCGCACTGCCCGGGCTGGCGTGCCAGAGCCGCCGCGGGGCGGCCGGTCCGCGCGCCGTACCGGGACCCGCCCCGGCCGGTTTGACGTCGGCGTACGGCGACGCGCGGAACCCGGTCGCGTAGACGTGCACCGCTCCCCCGACCCCCTCGCCACCGACCCCCTGGCCACCGGGCACGGCCGTCATCACCGGCCGGGTGGACCGGCTGGCCGCCATCCCCTGCACGGCCGCCTCGCTCACCGCGGCGGGCGCCTCCATCTGCGCCCACACCGCGCCCATCCCACCGGTCCGCCAGGCGTCGTGCAGCACCGGCAGCTCCCAGCAGCCGAGCGCCTGCAGGGAGACCCCGCGGGGGCCGGTGCGCCGGACGACCCCGCGGATGACGAGCAGCCACGAGTGGAACAGCGTCGTGGCGTAGCCGACCTGGGCATCCTCGAAGAACGTCGCGTCGAGCGGCCCGGTCGCGTCGTCGAGCGTCACGAAGATGACCCGCCGGCCGGACCGGATCGGCGGCGTCTGGGTCGCGACCTTCACCCCGGCGACGAGCACCTCCTGCCGGCTGCGGCAGCCGAGCAGGTCGCGTGCCCGGGTGGCCCCGAGCGCGGACAGGAACGGGACGTAGGCGTCCATCACGTGGGCGCTGACGTCCAGGCCGAGCACGTCGAGCTCGGCCCGCACCCGCTCGGCGCTGCTCATCTCGGGCAGGCCGCTCGGCGTCGTCTCCTCCGGCGCGTCCCCGAGGTCGAAGGTGAGCTGGACGTCGACCGGCTCCGGGACGGCCGGGGCCTGCGACTGCCGCCGGGCCCGGTCGCGCACGTCGTCGAGCGGGACCGGCGCGCCGGCTCTCCCGCCCCCGGTACGCCGGCGTGCGGGCGCCGCCCGCCGGGCCGCCTTGGCGGTGGACCGGCTCCACCGGTCGAGCTCGGTGACCTGGAGCAGCAGGTCGCGCCGGGTCACCTGCCCACGGCGACGGCCGGGGACGGTCGAGCCCAGCCCGTACAGCGTGTCGAGCGCTCCGGCCACGACGAGCCGCTCCGCGACCGGCCGGGACGGCTGGGCGCGGTGCCAGAAGTCGGACAGGCTCGCAAAGGGACGGCCGGCGACGATCCTGGCCACCTCCGCGTCGGAGATCCCCTTCACGTCGGCGAGCCCGATCCGGATGCCGTACCCGCGGGCGTCGGGCAGCCGCGGGTCCTCGGGCCGGGTCCGCGGGGGCGCCTCCACGCTGCCGGGGATCTGGTCGAGCACCGCGGGCGGTGGCTCGTCGAACGCCCCGACCCGTTCCACGCGGTACTCGGGGTCGGACCGGTTGACGTCGAGCGGCAGGATCGCGATCCCGAACTGCCGGGCGTCGTCGAGGATCAGCCGCTTCGGATACATGCCCGGGTCGTGGGTGAGCACCCCGGCGAGGAACGCGGCCGGGTGGTGCGCCTTGAGCCAGGCCGACTGGTAGGTCGGGAGCGCAAAGGCCGCGGCGTGTGCCTTGCAGAACCCGAACGACCCGAACGCCTTGAGTACCTCCCACACCTGCTCGACGACCCCGAGGTCGTAGCCGCGACCCAGGGCGGTCGGCACGAACCAGGCGCGCACCTCCGCGAACCCGTTCGGGTCGCCGAGGGCGCGGCGCACCTCGTCGGCCTCGGCCAGCGTGCAGCCGGTCATCTTTGCGACGATCTCCAGCACCTGCTCGTGGAAGACGACGACCCCGTGGGTCTGCTCGAGCGCGGGGATCAGGTCCGGGTGGAGGTACTCGGCCGGGCGCCACCCCTGCCGGGCCTCGAGGAACGGCCGGACCATGTCGCTCTTGACCGGCCCGGGACGGAACAGCGAGATGTCGACGATGAGGTCCTCGAAGGTCTCCGGCCCGAACTTCCCGACCAGCTCGCGCTGGCCGGGCGACTCGATCTGGAAGCAGCCGAGCGTCTTCGTCGACTGCACGAGGGCGAACGTGTCCGGGTCGTCGCGGCGGATCGCGTCGATGTCGACGTCCGTCCCGTCGACCCGGCGAACCTCCGCCACGGCGTGCTGCATGGCCGACTGCATGCGGATGCCGAGCACGTCGAGCTTGAGCAGGCCGAGCGCCTCGACGTCGTCCTTGTCGAACTGGCTCATCGGGAAGCCCAGCCAGCTGGACTCGACCGGCGTGCGGTCGAGCAGCGTGGCGTCGGACAGCAGCACCCCGCACGGGTGCAGGGCGACGTGCCGGGGCAGCCCGTCGAGCCGCTCGACCAGCCGCAGGACGAGGTCGATCCGGGCGGCCTGGTCGCCGGTCGCGAACCCGCTGGCCCGCAGCTCGGGCAGGTCGCGCATCGCGGCCCGCACCTGGTTGGCCCGGATGTGCGGGAACGCCTTGGCCAGCCCGTCGATCTCCCCCGGCGGCATGCCGAGGGCCGCGCCCACGTCCCGGATGCCGTGCCGGGCCCGGTAGGTGTCCATCATCGACACGCAGGTGCAGCGCTCCCCGCCGTAGCGCTGCAGGATCTGCTCGTACACCTCGGTCCGCCGGGCCGACTCGACGTCGAGGTCGATGTCGGGCAGCTGGTGGCGCAGCGGGGACAGGAACCGCTCCATGAGCAGGCGGTAGCGCAGCGGATCGACGTCGGAGATGCCGAGCAGGTAGGTGACGAGGCTGCCGGCCCCGCTCCCGCGGGCGGCGGCGCGCACGCCCATCTCCTTGATGAGCCCGACCACGTCGGCGACGGTGAGGAAGTACGACGGGTAGCCGAGCTGCCCGATGACGCCGAGCTCCTCCTCGAGCCGGGCGCGGGCCTTCGCGTCGGCGGTCATGCCCCGCCGGCCGAAGCCGGCCTCGCAGCGTGCGCGGAGCACCGCGTCGGCGGGACCGCTCCCGCCGGTGACCGCCAGCTCGGGGAAGTGGACCTGGCCGATCCCGAGGTCGCCGCGCGGGTCGACCGCGCAGCGCTCGGCCTCCGCCCGGGTGCGGGCGAGCAGCCCCCTGCCCTCGTCGTCGCGGCCGGCCAACCGGGCCACCTCGGCCGCCACCTCGGCCATCTCCTTGCCGCTCAGCAGCGCGGCCTCGGCGTTGACCCGGTCGACGTGCCGGGCGTCGAGGGCCACCAGCCGGCGGGCGGCGTCGAGCACGTCGGCGACCGGTGCGTCGGCACGGTCGGCGTAGCGGACGACGTTGGTGAGCACCGCCGGGGCACGGACCTCGTCGGCGAAGCCGAGCATCCTGGCCGCCCGCCCCGCGGAGCCGGGGCCACGGTGCGAGACCACCTCGACGACGACGGCGTCCCGGCCGAGGACGTCGCGCCAGCGGTCGAGGTGGGCGCGGGCCAGGTCCGGCCGGCGGGCGGCGAGCGCCCGGCCGGTCTCCGATGCCGGCCCGAGCAGGACGGCGAGCGCCCCTGCCTGGGCGGCGCTACCGGCGTGCTCGGCGACGAGATCGAGGCTGGTGACCGGGACGCCCCGCTCCCCGGCCAGGTGGGTCGCCGAGACCAGCCGGCACAGGGCCGCCCAGCCGCGGCCGTCGCGGGCGAGCAGGACCACCCGGGGCAGGCCCGGCGTCCCCCGGCCGGGATGCCCGTCGAGGAAGGCGCCGCCGCGGGCGGGGGTGGCGCGGCCGGGG
>JAOPWV010000033.1 GCA_025965475.1 Frankiales bacterium
GCCGCGCGGCGAGGGCGCCGGGCCCGACCTGACCGCCGGGCTCTCCGCCGTCCTGAGCCCGCCGCGCCGCCGCGGCCTCGTCGTCGTCCTGTCCGACCTGCTCGGGCCGCCTACCGTCGCACCCGCCGAGCCCGCCTGGGCCAGGCCGCTGCGCATGCTGGCCACCCGCCACGACGTGATCGTGGCCGAGGTGGTGGACCCCCGCGAGCTGGAGCTGCCGGACGTCGGCATCCTCCGCCTCGTCGACCCCGAGAGCGGCCGCCGGCTGGAGGTGCAGACCCGGAGCAAGGGGCTGCGCGAGCGGTACGCGGCCGCCGCCCTGGCCCGGCGGGCCGCCCACCTGGCCGCGGTACGCCGGTCCGGCGCCGGCCACGTGGTGCTGCGCACCGACCGCGACTGGCTCGTCGACCTGGCCACCTTCCTCGCGACACGGCGCCGGCTGCGCGGTGCCGGCCGGCCGCCGGGCGCCCGCTGATGCACGGGCTCGCGTTCGCCTCGCCGTACCGGCTGCTGATCCTGCTGGCGATGGCCGCGCTGGTCGCGGCGTACCTGTGGCGGCTGCGCGGCCCGTCGTACGCCGTCCGCTTCACCGAGCTCGACCTGCTGGCGTCCGTGGCGCCGCGGGGTCCCGGCTGGCGACGGCACGTCCCGGCCGGGCTGCTCCTGCTCGCGCTCGTCGGGCTGACGACCGCCTTCGCGCGCCCCGTTGCGGACGTGCAGGTCCCTCGGGAGCGGGCCACCATCGTGGTCGCGCTCGACACGTCGGCCTCGATGACGGCCACGGACGTGTCCCCGGACCGGCTCACCGCCGCCAAGGCCTCTGCCCAGGCGTTCATCGACCGGCTGCCGAAGCAGTTCAACGTCGGCCTGGTGTCGTTCAACGCGGTCGCGTCCGTCGTGGTCACGCCGACGCAGGACCACGCGGCGGTGAAGGACGCCGTCGGCGCGCTGCAGCTCGGCGGCGGGACCGCGATCGGCGACGCGGTGGGCGCGTCCCTCGACGCGGTGCGCGCCGTGCCCGGCGGCTCGGGCACCACCCCGGCGCCGGCCCGCATCGTGCTGCTGTCCGACGGCGGCAACACCGTCGGCAGCTCCGTCGCCTCCGGCGCGCAGGCCGCGGCCGCGGCCGGCGTACCGGTCTCGACGATCGCCTACGGCACCCCCGACGGCACGGTCCTCATCCAGGGCCGGCTCATCCCGGTACCGGTCGACGGGCCGGCGCTGCAGTCGCTCGCGCAGGCCACCGGCGGCCAGAGCTACGCCGCGCAGAGCGGCGAGGAGCTCAACGGCGTGTACGCCGACATCGGCAGCCAGGTCGGCTACACGACACAGCGCAAGGAGGTGACCGCGATCCTGACCGGAGTCGGGCTGCTCGCGGCCGCCGCGGCAGCCGGTACGTCGCTGCTCTGGGGCTCGCGCTTCCCCTGACGGCAGCGCCACCCCTTTGTGGAACTTCCCCAGCACCCTGGTGCTGGGGAAGTTCCACAAGCCGGGTCAGAGCCGGGGCAGGACCTCCTTGGCGGTGAGCCGGGCGACCTCGTCCGCCCGATCGGCCGGGAAGAGCCAGAGCCCGACCGAGTCCGAGCCGGCGTCGAGGCGCCGGCGGAGCAGCTCCGCGCACTCCTCCGGGTCGCCCGACACGGCCAGGCCGTCCAGCCACGCGTCGGGCATGTCGCGGGCGACCGCCTCCGGGCCGCCGGCCTTCAGCATCTCGGTGAGCTCGTCCTGGATGCCGAAGACCTTGCCGAGCGCCGAGTCCGGGATGGCCGCGATGTGCGGTGCGATGGCCTCGCGCAGCGCCTGCTTGGCCACCTTCGAGTCCGACGCGACCGAGTACAGCGCGTACGTCACCAGCCGGTGCGGTTCGGTGCGCCCGGCCGCCTCGGCACCCGCGGTGATGTGATCGCGAGCCCAGCGGACGTACGCCGGGCTCGACAGCGTCGACAGGACGGTCCCGTCCGCGACCTCGCCGGACATCCGCAGGCCCCGCTCGCCGACCACCCCGGTGTACAGCGGGACGCGGGTGGGCGCCGGATGGGTCAGCGTGATGTCGTCGAAGTGGAAGTGGCCGTCCTCGGTCACGGTCCCGCCGTCGAGCAGGCGGCGGACCGTGTCCAGCGCCTGGCGCAGGGCGGCCATCGGCTTGTCCGGGCGCAGGCCCATCTGGTCCAGCCAGTGCGGGACACCGTGGCCGATGCCGCCGTAGATGCGGCCGGGGAACATGCCGTCCAGCGTCGCGAGCTCCATCGCCGTCAGGGACGGGTGCCGGGTCGAGGCGGCGACGATGCCGAGCCCGAGCGGCAGAGTGGTCGTGGCGCTGAGCGCGGCCGCCGCGCCGGCCATGCCGCCGGAGAACCAGCAGTCCTCGGAGAACCACAGCTCGCCGAAGCCGAGCTCCTCCGCCAGCCGGGCCAGCGGGACGATGTCCCGGGGTGCCATGTGGCTGCCGAGGACCAACCCGATCGGCGAGCGGGCGTCATGCGTCGACTGGCTCATGTCTCTCCTGGTGCAAGGTCCCGGGCGGGACGCCGAAGCGGTCCAGCCGGACACCTCTTCCGGAGAAAGTGTGCACACGTTGCTGGGCGGGGTGAATCTATCCGCACCGTCCTGCCGACCCGGACGGACGCGCCGCCCAGGCGGCTCAGGCGTCGCCTTCGACCTTCTCGATGTACTCCTCCGGGTCCTTGTCGGACTCGTCGAGGGTCGCGGCCGCCGGAGGCGTCTTGGACGCCTCGAACTGCACAGCCAGGTCGTGGCGCTCCTCGAGGCTCGCGTGGCGGCGGAAGTCCTTCAGCCCCTCGTCCTCCTCCTCCCCCATGTGGTCGGTGTTCGCGGCGCGCGCCTTCCCGACCGCGTCCCACCACGGCCTACTGCCGACGTCCTGCCCGTTCGCCTCACGGACGGCGTCGCGGATGTCGTTGTGGTCGGCGATCGCGTCCTTGGTCTCCTCGCGGTCCGGGTCACCGACGCGCAGCAACGCGGGGTAGAACACCGCCTCCTCGGCGGCGGCGTGCACCTCCAGGAAGTCGGCCAGCTCGCCCCAGATCAGGCCGAGGCGCTCGGTGTCGCCGGGATCGACGTCGTCCAGGACGGCGAACTGCTGCCGCTGCCGGTGGTGGTCGTTGAGGATGAGATCGGTGATGTCCACGCCGGGATGCTGCCCAGGACGGACCCGATCTCACACCTCCGTCAGCCGAGGACGGGTCGTACGCCGGCCGCGTGCCGGCGGGCCAGCTCCTGGTAGGCCTGCGGGTTGTTGTCGACCCACCAGCGGGCCGACCCCTCCAGCGGTCCCCGAACCGTGGCCGGCGTACCGGTCACCACCACCTCGGCCGGGACGACGGTGCCCGGCACCACGGTGCTGCCCGCGGCGACGAGGGCGCGGGCGCCGATGCGCGCACCGTCCTGGACGACCGCGCCGTTTCCGACCAGCGCCTGGTCCCCGACGACCGCTCCATGCACGACGCACAGATGGCCGATGGTCGCCCCCGCCCCGATCTCGGTCACCGGGTCCGTGCCGCCGTGCAGGACCGACCCGTCCTGCACGTTCGCTCCCGCGCGCACGATGATCGGCCCGAAGTCACCGCGCAGCACCGCGCCGTACCAGATCGAGGCGCCCGCCTCCACGAGGACGTCGCCAACCAGCGTGGCGGTCGGTGCTACCCACGCCTCGGGGTGGACCTGCGGGGCACGACCTTCGAAGCTGAACAGCGGCATGGCCCCGACCCTAGGGGCGCCAACCGTGGCGGCCCGGCAGGCTTGAGCCGCGCGGAGCGGGGATAGATCAGCGTGGCAGTCCCGACGAGTTCCACGGGAGGAACCATGGTCGGCCGGGAGGACAGCCCTGCGTCCACGACCGGGGGCCGAGCTCCGTACGTGGTGGGCGCGTACATCCTCGCCGGCATCCTGCTGGTGGCGCCGTTCATCGCCCTCATGTGGGTGTCGAGCTACGCCAAGGACAGCCCGCGGCTGTGGGGCTTCCCGTTCTTCTACTGGTACCAGCTGCTCTGGGTGCTCGTCACGGCGGTGTGCACCGCCGTCGCCTACGTCCTCGTCCACCGCGTGGACCGGCCCCGCGAGCCGCTGACCGACCGGAACGCCCGATGAAGTCCGGGGTGGACACCGTCGCGCTGACGATCGTCATCGTCCTGTTCCTGGCGGTCACCGTCATCGGCTTCCTCGCGGCCCGGTGGCGCCGCGCCGAGGACCTCGGCAGCCTCGACGAGTGGGGGCTGGGCGGGCGCGGGTTCGGCATGTTCGTGACGTGGTTCCTGCTCGGGGGGGACCTCTACACCGCGTACACGTTCGTGGCCGTGCCGGCACTGATGTACACGAGCGGCGCCATCGGGTTCTTCGCCGTCCCGTACACGATCATCATGTATCCGCTGATCTTCGTGTTCCTGCCGCGGCTCTGGTCGGTCTCGCACCGGCACGGCTACGTCACGCCGTCCGACTTCATCCGCGGCCGCTACGGCTCGCGTGCGCTCGCGACCGCCGTCGCGCTGACCGGCCTGCTCGCGACGATGCCGTACATCGCCCTGCAGCTGGTCGGCATCCAGGCCGTCCTCGAGGTCATGGGCGTGGGAGGCCACGGCAACACGCTCGTCGCCGACATCCCGTTGCTCGTGGCCTTCGCCGCCCTGGCCGCGTACACCTACTCGTCGGGCCTGCGCGCCCCGGCGCTGATCGCGTTCGTCAAGGACAGCCTGATCTACCTGGTGATTGTCGTCGCGGTCATCTACATCCCGCACAAGCTCGGCGGCTGGGGCCAGATCTTCGACAGCGCGCAGGCATCGCTGCAGCAGCCCAACCCGGCCACCGGCAAACCGAAGGGATCGACGGTCCCGACGTCGCAGGTGTATTGGCCGTACGCCACGCTGGCGCTCGGCTCGGCGATGGCGCTGTTCATGTACCCGCACAGCATCACCGCCGTGCTCGCCACCAGGAACCGCAACGTGGTGCGGCGCAACGCCTCGCTGCTCCCGGCGTACACGCTCCTGCTCGGCCTCATCGCGCTGCTCGGCTACATGGCGCTGGCCGCGAAGATCAAGCCGGTCGGCCTGGACGGCAAACCGAATCCGCAGCTCGCCGTGCCGCAGCTGTTCGAGAACATGTTCCCGAGCTGGTTCGCCGGCATCGCCTACTCCGCGATCGCCATCGGCGCACTGGTTCCCGCCGCGATCATGTCGATCGCCGCCGCCAACCTGTTCACCCGCAACATCTACAAGGAGTTCTTCCGGCCGGACGCGACACATGCGCAGGAGGCCAAGGTCTCCAAGCTCGTGTCGCTGCTCGTGAAGGTCGGCGCGCTGGCCTTCGTACTCACCCTGGACAAGACGCTGGCCATCAACTTCCAGCTGCTCGGCGGGATCTGGATGGTGCAGACGTTCCCGGCGATCGTGTTCGGCCTGTTCACCCGGTGGTTCCACCGCTGGGCGCTGCTCGCCGGCTGGGCGGTGTCCATGATCTACGGCACGGTGGAGGCCTACCGGGTCATCAACCCCGCAACCAAGGCGCATTTCGGCGGCTCGTCGGCCCCGATCCCCCTGCTCGACGGCCGGAACGGCTACATCGCCGTGACCGCGTTCGTGATCAACGTGGTGATCACCGTCGCACTGACGGTGGTGTTGCGCGCCCTCAAGGCGCCGGCCGGCCACGATGTCACCGAGCCGGAGGACTACACGGCCGATGCCGGGGACCCGCGGGTGACGCCGCTCCCCGAACTGACCCGGACCTGACCGTAGGTTCGTCGACATGACGCCCGCGTACGCCGCCCTGGTGGGTGCGTCCGGGCTGCTCGGCGGCGCGGTCAACGCCGTTGCCGGCGGCGGCACGCTGCTCACCTTCCCGGCGCTGCTGGCCACCGGGATGTCACCCGTCACGGCCAACATCACCTCGTCGGTCGGGTTGATCTCCGGCTACGCGGGCGGCTCCGTCGCCTACCGCCGGGAGCTGGCCGGGCAGGGCCCGCGGGCCCGGGCGCTCGTGGCGGTGAGCGTGGTGGGCGGCATCGTGGGCGCCCTGCTGCTGCTGTTCACGCCGGCGACGACGTTCCGCGCCGTCGTTCCCTACCTGGTCCTGCTGTCCTGCGCGCTGCTCGCCGTGCAGCCGGTCCTGGCGCGGATCCTCGTGACCCGTCGCCGCGGCGGCTCCGCCGACATCACCTGGGCGGTGCGGCTCGGCGTCGGCCTCGGCGCGGTGTACGGCTCCTACTTCGGCGCCGGACTGGGCGTGCTCCTCCTGGCCGTCCTCGGCATCCTCGTCGCCGACGACCTGCAGCGGCTCAACGCCCTCAAGGGCGTGCTGTCGCTGGTCGTCAACGTCGTCGGCGTGCTCGTCTTCGTCGCCTCCGGCCACGTCGCCTGGGGGTACGCCGGGATCCTCGCGGTGTCGGCGTACGTCGGCGCGACGCTCGGGGTCTCGGTAGCCCGGCGGCTGCCGTCCTCGGTCATGCGCGCCGCGATCGTCACGCTCGGCGCGGTCGTCGGCGTCGTGCTCCTGGTGACCGGCTGATGAGCGACCGACCCGCCACCGACGGCACGGTCTCGCTCAGCGAGCCGCGCGGGCGCTGGGTGCTCCTGACGACCGTCCTCGGCAGCAGCGTGGCGTTGCTCGACGCGACCGTCGTCAACATCGCGTTGCCGCGACTGGGCAGCGATCTGCACGCCGGCTTCAGCGGGCTGCAGTGGACCGTGAACGGCTACACGCTGACGCTCGCCTCCTTCATCCTGCTCGGCGGCTCGCTCGGCGACCGCTACGGGCGGCGGCGGGTCTTCGTCATCGGCGCCGTGTGGTTCGCCGTGGCCAGCGCGCTGTGCGGGCTGGCGCCGAACGTCGAGCTGCTGGTGGCGGCCCGGCTGTTGCAGGGCGTCGGCGGTGCCCTCCTCACGCCGGGCAGCCTGGCGCTGATCCAGGCGTCGTTCCGGCAGGAGGACCGCGGCCGGGCGATCGGCGCCTGGTCGGGTCTCGGCGGCATCGCCGCGGCGATCGGCCCGTTCGTCGGCGGGACGCTGGTCGAGATCTCCTGGCGGCTGGTGTTCTTCATCAACCTCCCGTTGTGCCTGATCGTCGTGCTCGTGGCCACGCGCCACGTCCCTGAGTCGCGCAACACCGACATGGACCGCCGCCTCGACCTCGCCGGGGCGGCGGTCGGCGCGGTCGGCCTGGCCGGGCTCACCTTCGCCCTCGTCGGGGCCGGTGACCAGGGCGCCTCGGCCAGGGTCCTCGCCGCCGGCCTGCTCGGCGTTCTGGGACTGGTCGGCTTCGTCGTCGTCGAGCGCCGGTCGAGCCACCCGATGCTGCCTGTCGACCTGTTCTCCTCCCGCCAGTTCACCGCGGCCAACCTCGTGACGTTCGCCGTGTACGCGGCCCTGAGCGGCGTGTTCTTCCTGCTCGTCATCGAGCTGCAGGTGGTCGCCGGCTACTCGCCGCTGGCCGCCGGAGTGTCCGTGCTACCGGTGACCGTTGCCATGCTCCTGCTGTCCTCGCGGGCCGGCGACCTCGCCGCCAAGATCGGCCCGCGGGTGCCGATGACAGTCGGTCCCGTGCTGTGCGCCTGCGGCACGTTGCTCATGCTGCGCATCAGGCCCGGCGCGTCGTACGTCACCGATGTCCTGCCGGGGGTCCTGGTCTTCGGGCTCGGGCTGTCCGCGACGGTGGCGCCGCTGACCGTGACCGTCCTGTCCGCGGCGTCGACGCGGTACGCCGGAGTGGCATCCGGCGTGAACAACGCCGTCGCACGGACCGCCGGCCTGCTGGCCGTCGCGGTGCTGCCCGTTGCGGCCGGCCTGCACGGCAGGGACTACCTCGACCCGGGCGCCTTCGCGCACGGCTTCCGGATCGCGATGCTCATCTCGAGCGCCCTGCTCCTGCTCGGCGGCCTCATCGCCGCGGCCACCATCAGCGACGACGAGGTCCGCGGCAGGCAGGCGGTGCCGGTGCCGCAGACGACCTGCCAGGTGGACGGCCCCTCCATCGACTGACCTGCTCGCGCCCTCCGTGCCTCAGGAAGAGCGACCGCGGTCCGTGACGTTGCACCCTTCGTGAAGCAACTGTCCGACATCCCCCTGTCCGTCCTCGATCTCGCTCCCGTCGCCACCGGCTCGACGGCCCGCCAGGCCCTCGCCGACGTGGTCGACCTCGCGCAGCACGTCGAGCGGCTGGGCTACTCCCGCCTGTGGGTGGCCGAGCACCACGGCATGCCCGGCATCGCCAGCTCGTCGCCGCCGGTACTCATCGGACGCATCGCGGACGCGACCAGCACGATCCGCGTCGGCTCGGGCGGTGTGATGCTGCCCAACCACGCACCGCTCGTCGTGGCTGAGCAGTTCGGCATGCTCGAGGCCCTGCACCCGGGCCGGATCGACCTGGGTCTGGGCCGCGCGCCTGGTACCGACCAGGTGACGGCGCACGCCCTGCGCCGCAGTGCCGACGCGCTGTCCGCCGAGGACTTCCCCCAGCAGCTGGCCGCGCTACGCGCGTTCTTCGACGACGGCTTCCCCGCCGACCACCCGTACGCCGCGATCCGCGCCGTACCGGCCGAGGGGTACGCGCCGGACGTCTGGCTGCTCGGGTCCAGCGGCTACAGCGCCCAGCTGGCCGGGCTGCTCGGGCTGCCGTTCGCGTTCGCCCACCACTTCAGCGGCGAGAACACGCTGCCCGCCCTCGAGCTGTACCGCTCCCGGTTCCAGCCGTCGGCCATCCTGCAGGAGCCGTACGCCATGGTCTGCGCGTCCGTGCTGGCCGCCGACACCGACGAGCAGGCGCAGTGGCTGGCCGCGCCCGGCGGCCTGTCCTGGCTGCGGCTGCGGTCCGGCAGCCCGGGGACGTTCCCGAGCCCCGAGGAGGCCGCGGCGCAGAACTACACGCCGATGGAGGCCGAGATCGTCCGCAACCGGATCGAGGCGCAGGTCATCGGCGGCCCCGAGACCGTGCGGCGTGGGCTCGAGGACCTGTTGGCCCGGACCGACGCCGACGAGCTGATGATCACGACGACCACGTTCGAGCACGCCGACCGGCTGCGCTCGTTCGAGCTGCTCGCCGGCCTGACCCGCGCCGCCGCCGCCTGACCCGAGGGCGCAGGATCAGCTGGTGGCGACCGAGCGCCAGAGGTCGATGCCGCCCTCGACGGCGTACCGGTCGATCTCGCGGAGCTCGTCCTCGGTGAAGTCCAGCCGGTCGAGCGCTGCGACGTTGTCCTCCAACTGCGTGACGCTGCTCGCGCCGAGCAGGACGGACGTCAGCCGCGGGTCGCGCAGCGCCCAGGCGATGGCGAGTTGCGCGAGCGACTGGCCTCGCCGGCCCGCAATCTCGTTGAGAGCCCGGATGCGGATGAGGTTCTCCTCGCTGAGCTGATCCGTCGACAGCGAGGTGCCTCGCGAAGCCCGCGAACCCTCCGGGATCCCGTTCAGGTAGTGGTCGGTCAGCAGCCCCTGCGCGAGCGGGCTGAACCCGATGCAGCCGACACCCTCACGGGCGAGCACGTCGAGCAGGTCGTCCTCGATCCAGCGGTTGAGCATCGAGTACGACGGCTGGTGGATGAGCAGCGGCGTACCCAGCTCACGAAGGATCCGGACCGCCTCGGTGGTGCGGGCGGCGGAGTACGACGAGATCCCGACGTACGTCGCCTTGCCCTGCCGCACCGCGGTGTCGAGGGCGCCCATCGTCTCCTCGAGCGGCGTGTCCGGGTCGAACCGGTGCGAGTAGAAGATGTCGACGTGGTCCAGCCCGAGCCGGGTGAGGCTCTGGTCGAGGCTGGCGAGCACGTGCTTGCGCGAGCCGTACTCGCCGTACGGGCCCGGCCACATGTCCCAGCCCGCCTTGGTCGAGATCACCAGCTCGTCGCGGAGCCCGGCGAAGTCCTCGCGCAGGATCCGTCCGGCGTTGATCTCGGCGGAGCCGTAGGGCGGCCCGTAGTTGTTGGCCAGGTCGAAGTGCGTGATCCCGAGGTCGAGGGCGCGCCGCATGATCGCCCGCTGCGTCTCGACCGGCCGGTCGTCGCCGAAGTTGTGCCAGAAGCCCAGCGAGATCGCGGGCAGCTTCAGCCCGCTGCGTCCGCAGCGGCGGTAGATCATGGACTCGTACCGGCTGGGGTCGGGCGCATAGGTCATGGGACAACGCTAGAAGATGTGCCATGCCCTCCGCACCCCCCCGTCCGCTGCCCGGCTCGTGGCCGGTGCGGTTCGGCACCGCCGAGCTGCTCGCCGACGCGGACCGGCCCGGCGGCTGGCTGCTCGAGGTCGACGGGGTACCTCAGTCGTACGTCGACCTCGATGACCCGACCTACCTCGACTTCGAGTACGTCCAGATCATCGCGGACCTGCTCGACCTGACCGGTACCCCCGGCGAGGCGCTGACCGTCCTGCACCTCGGTGGCGGCGGCTGCACGCTCCCGCGCTACGTCGCCGCCACCCGGCGGGGGTCGCGGCAGGTGGTGGTCGAGGCCGACGACCTGCTCGTCGAGATCGTCCGCCGCACGTTCGGGACCGACGGCTTCCGGCTGCGCGTCGGGGACGCGCGCGAGAGTCTCCCGGCGTTGCGCCAGGGCACCAGCGACATGGTCATCGCGGACGTGTTCGCCGGCGCTGCACTGCCCGTGAGCTGTACGACGGCCGAGTTCGTCGACCAGGTGCGCACCCTGCTGCGGCCGGGGGGAACGTACGTCGCCAATCTCGCCGACGGACCGCCGTTCGGGTTCGCGCGCGGGCAGGTGGCGACGCTGCGAGCGGCGTTCCCGCACGTGGTACTCCTCGGGGACCCGCAGGTGCTCCGGGGCCGGCGGTTCGGCAACCTCGTTCTCGCCGGGTCGGACGAACCCTTCGACGTCGGCGAGCTGGGACGCCGGGCGACGCGTGCGATCGGCCGGGCCCGGGTCGTGCACGGCGACCGGTTGCGGGACTTCACCGGCGGCGCGCGGCCGGTTACCGACGCGACCGCCGCGGCTGCTCCGAGCCCGCCCCCCAGCGTGTTCCGGCCCTGAGGCCACGTGTCAGGATCTGCGCCATGACCGACACCACCCTCGACACCCGTCTCGCCACCGCCCGTGACCGTGAGGCCCGCGCCCACGAGGCGATCCGCGCCTACGAGGACGGCGCCCAGACCGTCGGCTCCCCCGCCGAGCGCGTGAAGCAGTACCAGCCCCTGCAGGACGAGCTCGACGCCGCGGAGGCCGAGGTCGCGAAGCTGGAAGGCGAACTGGCGGGATGAGCATCAAGGTGGCCCGCCAGCCCAAGACGGGTACGGCAAAGGTCACCTTCTCGCTCCCCTCCGACTTCCCCGCGGGTGCCGTATCGGTCGTCGGGACGTTCAACGACTGGACGCCGGGCGTGCACCCACTGAAGAACCGGGCGGGCGGAGTGCGGACGACGAGCGTCACGGTGCCGGCGGGCACGACCCTCCGGTTCCGCTACCTGGGTGCCGGGGGCGCCTGGTTCGACGACGCCGACGCCACCCCCTCGGAGGACGGCGGCGTTCTCGAGGTCTGAGTCCTCGGACCGTGCCGGTGGCGACCCGCCGCCGGCGGCACGGAAAGCTGAAGCCATGAGCAGTTCCACGTCCGCGACTCCGGTGACGACCGGCGCGCCGCGCGGCAGGCTTGCGCCGCCCTGGCTGCTCGTGGCCGCCGTCGTGCTCGCCGCGCTCAATCTGCGGACCGCGGTTACCAGCGTCGGCCCGCTGCTCGACGAGCTCCAGCGCGGCATCGGGCTGTCCAGCGAGGTCGCCGGTCTCCTGACCGCCCTGCCGCTCTTGTCGTTCGTGGTGTTCGGCTCGCTCACCCCCAGCCTCATGCGGCGTATGGGCGAGCAGACGACGATGCTCCTCGGGCTGGGCACGATGGCCGTCGGCCTGGTGTTGCGGGCTACCACCAACTCTGTGTGGCTGTTCCTGTTGTTCAGCGTGCTGGCCTTGGCCGGTGGCGCGATAGGCAACGTGCTGCTCCCCGCGCTGGTGAAGCGCCACTTCTCGGACCGGGTCGGCACGATGACGGCGACGTACACCACGGCCATGGCCGTGGGCACGGCCGTTCCGGCTGCGGTCGCGGTACCGCTGTCCAGCGTGTACGGCCCGGACAACTGGCGTCTGGGACTGGGCGCGTGGGCTGTTCCTGTGGCGGCCGCGATCGTCGTATGGCTCTGTCTGCCGCGGCGCAGCGGAGCGGCCAACGTCGTTACGGGCGGCGGGCGCCGCATGTTCCGCAGCCGGACGGCGTGGGCGTTGGCGACCATGTTCGGATCCCAGTCATTGCTCGCCTTCGTCGCGTTCGGCTGGTTCGCGCAGTTCTACCGGGAGCAGGCTGGCGCATCGGCGACCGAGGCCGGGCTGCTGGTGGCCTTCCTCACTACGCTGTCCATCCCGGTCTCGATGCTGGTCCCTTGGCTCGCCGCCCGGATGTCGTCGCAACGGCCGATGGTCGCCGCATTCGTCGCCTGCTACGTCGTCGCCTACACCGGGATGCTGATCGCGCCCAGGGCCGGTGTCTGGCTCTGGGCTTTCCTCGCGGGAGTCGGCGCGGGTGCGTTCCCCTTGGCCCTCACGATGATCGGCCTACGGTCCCGGACGGCGGATACGACGGCTGACCTGTCGGCGTTCACGCAGAGCGGTGGGTACTTGCTCGCCGGCGTCGGGCCGCTCCTGGTCGGTGTGCTGCACGGCATGACCGGCGGCTGGACCTGGCCGTTCGTGCTGCTGTTCGCCGACCTCACGCTCCTCGCCGTCACTGGTTGGTACGCCGCGCAGCCGCGCTTCGTGGAGGACGACCTGGCCTGACGTGTGCCCGGGGGCGGATCGGGGAGGCTTGGTGGACACCCACTGACCGGAAGGCCTTCTTCATGCGCACACGCACGCTCGGCAAGGACCTGGTCGTCTCGGCCCAGGGGCTCGGCTGTATGGGGATGAGCGAGTTCTACGGGACCGCCGACGAGGCCGAGGCGGTCGCGACCATCCACCGCGCCGTCGACCTCGGCGTCACCCTGCTCGACACGGCCGACATGTACGGGCCGTTCACCAACGAGCAGCTCGTCGGCCGGGCCATCGCCGCGCGCCGGGACGAGGTGGTCCTGGCCACCAAGTTCGGCAACGAGCGCCACCCCGACGGCAGCCGTGGGGTCAACGGCCGGCCGGAGTACGTGCACAGCGCCGCCGACGCCTCACTCCAGCGCCTCGGGGTCGACGTGATCGACCTGTACTACCAGCACCGGGTGGACACCACGGTCCCCGTCGAGGAGACCTGGGGGGCGATGAGCGAGCTGGTGCAGGCCGGAAAGGTGCGCCACCTGGGGATCAGCGAGGCCGCCCCGGACACGATCCGCAGGGCGCACGCCACGCACCCGATCACCGCCGTGCAGACCGAGTGGTCGCTGTGGACCCGCGACCCCGAGGAGAACGGCGTCCTCGACACGGTGCGCGAGCTCGGCATCGGCTTCGTGCCCTACTCCCCGCTCGGCCGCGGGTTCCTGTCCGGCAGCATCACCTCGATCGACGACCTGGAGCCGGACGACTTCCGGCGGGCGAACCCGAGGTTCCAGGGCGAGAACTTCGCCAGGAACCTCGAGCTCGTCGACAAGGTGAAGGGGATCGCGACCGCCAAGGGAGTGACGCCGTCACAGGTCGCCCTTGCCTGGCTGCTGTCGAAGGGTGAGGACGTCGTGCCGATCCCCGGGACCAAGCGGGTCAGCTACCTCGAGGAGAACGTCGGCGCCGACCAGGTCCGCCTCACCGACGACGAACTGCGGCAGATCGAAGAGGCGTTCCCGGTCGGCGTCACCGCTGGTGCGCGCTACCCGGACATGAGCAGCGTGCACCGGTAGAGATCGACTAGGCCACCCGGCCGACGGAGTAGTCGGGGCTGTACAGCGCCTGCAGCCGGACGTGGTCGCCGGCCTTCGGGGCCGCCCACATGGCGTTGTTGCCGGCGTAGATGCCGACGTGGCTGATGCCACCGCCGCTGTACATGAAGATCAGGTCGCCCGGCTTCTTGGCGGCGTCCGCCACCGGTTGGGCGGCGGAGGCCTGGCCGGCCGCGGTACGCGGCAGCTGACGGCCGAAGCGGGAGAACACGTACCGGGTGAACCCTGAGCAGTCAAAGGCGCTGGGCCCGTTGGCGCCCCACTGGTACGGCGCGCCCTGGTGCCGCTGCGCCTCGGTGAGCACCTTCTGTGCGAGCGGGGCCGTCGCGGTGACGACCCGCTGCGGGCTGAGGGAGGCCTTGTTGTGCGCGTCGCCGCGGAAGTAGGCCCGGTAGCGGTACGTCTTGCCGATCTTGATCCGGGCCTTGCCGAGGCCGGCCTCGCGGGTGGTCATCGTGGTGATCGGGGCCCAGCCGGTCGGGTCCTGGCGCTGCAGCACGACACTGGCGCCTTCGACGAGGGCGTCGCCCTGAAGGAGGCGGACCGAGACGTCCGCGGTCGCGCCGGGGCTGACCGAGGCCGGGACCGTCAGCCGCAGGGTGGTGGCGGCCGGAGTGCCGGCCTCGGAGGAGCCGTTCGCCGGCGCCGCGTCGGCGAAGGCCGGCGACGCGAGCGCGATCGGCAGGAGGGCGGCGGACAGGGCGGCTGCCGTGATGCGGGCAGGCCGGGACAGGGACGTGCAGGAACGCATGGAAGCTGACCTCTCGGACGCCTACGAGGTCAGCTGTCGGGTTCGGGCGCGAAGGTCGCCCGGCGCCGCCCATCGCTGGGCCAGCGCTTCACCCCTAGGACATCGCATGCACGGGGCATGCATCCGTCCGAGGAACCATGGGTTCCCCGCTCCCGCCCGGGTATGGGTGGCGCGCCTGGCAGCCGGGGGCGGGACTCGGCGTTCCGGCTGGCGCGGTGTGTGTAGAGGAACCACCTTGCGTCACCGGTGCCCGTTGTGCCTGCATTTCGGGCGAACTGTGGGAAAGACCACGTTTCGCCGCCCCAGCGGGTTATTCGGTGGCCAGGGAATGGTGTAGCGGCGTACGGTCTTGTGCTTGTAACAACCAACTGAGGAGGCCTGCGTGACAGCGACCGAGACGCTGGCCACCGAGCTGGTGTCGCTCATGCGCGGCCTGCGCGACCTGCACGGCGCCGTGACCGCGGCATCGGAGCACCCGATCGACCCGTCGGCCGCCGCCGTCATGGCCCGACTCGACGAGCTGGGCCCGTCCCGGCTCTCGACCCTGGCCGGGGCGCTCTGCCTGGACATCTCCACCGTCAGCCGGCAGGTCCCCGCACTCGAACGGCACGGCTGGGTGGCCCGCGAGCGCGATCCGGAGGACCACCGGGCCCAGCTGCTCGACCTGACCGACGCGGGCCGCGCGGTCCTCGCCGGCGTACGCCACGCCCGGTCCGAAGTCCTCCGCCGCCTCCTCCCCGACTGGACCGAGAGCGAACTCACCGCATTCGCCGGCCAGCTCTCCCGCTTCAACGCCGACATCACCACCCACCGCAATGCAGCAACGCTCGCCCCCGCGGGTGCCGCTGCCGGACAGGAGAACAACGCATGACGGCCTCCACCACGTCGCCTGGACAACCCGAGGCGGCAGGCCCAGGCTCGCTGACCCACCGCCAGGTGCTGGTCGTGCTCTCGGGCCTGCTGCTCGGGATGTTCCTGGCTTCGCTCGACCAGACCATCGTCTCGACCGCGATGAAGACCATCGGCGACCGGCTCAACGGCCAGACCGCGCAGGCGTGGGTCACCACGGCGTACCTCGTGACCTCGACGGTCAGCACGCCGCTCTACGGCAAGCTGTCCGACCAGTACGGGCGCAAGCCGTTCTTCCTGTTCGCGATCGCCATCTTCGTCGTCGGCTCCATGCTGTGTGGCACCGCCAACTCGATGTACACGCTCGCCGGGTACCGCGCCATCCAGGGCATCGGCGCCGGTGGCCTGATGTCGCTGGCGTTCGCCATCGTCGGCGACCTCGTGCCGCCCCGCGAGCGCGGCAGGTACCAGGCGTACTTCATGTCCGTGTTCGCGGTGTCCAGCGTCGCGGGTCCGGTCCTCGGCGGTTTCTTCGCCGGGCAGCAGTCGATCCTCGGGATCGACGGCTGGCGCTGGATCTTCTACATCAACGTGCCCATCGGGGTGCTCGCGCTCTTCGTCGTGCTGCGCAACCTGAACCTGCCGCAGCGCCGCTCGGCGCACCGCATCGACTTCCTCGGCGCCGGGTTGCTCACCGCCGGCGTCGTCCCGCTGCTGCTCGTCGCCGAGAAGGGCCGCGAGTGGGGCTGGGGCTCCGGGCTCAGCCTGGGCCTCATCGCCGTCGGCGTCGTCGCGCTGGTGCTGTTCGTCCCGCGGCAGGCCCAGATGGGTGAGGAGGCGATCCTCCCGCTGCGGGTGTTCCGCAACCGGGTCTTCACCGTATCCAGTGCCGTCAGCTTCCTCGTCGGTGCGGCGATGTTCGGCGGGCTGACGTCGCTGCCGCTCTACCTCCAGATCGTGCGCGGCGAGTCGCCGACCCGCGCCGGCCTGCAGCTGATCCCGCTGATGGTGGGCATCATCGTGACCTCCGCCGTCTCCGGCCGGATCATGATGAAGACCGGGCGCTACAAGATCTTCCCGATCCTCGGCACGGCGGTCATGTTCGCGTCGATGCTGATGTTCTCGACGCTGTCGGTCGACACGCCGCTGTGGCAGACGATGACCTTCATGGCGGTCATGGGCGGCGGGCTGGGCCTGTCCATGCAGACCCTCGTCATCTCCGTGCAGAACGCACTCCCTCCCCGGGACATGGGCGTCGCCACCAGCTCGGTGACGTTCTTCCGTTCGATGGGTGGCACGTTCGGCGTCGCCATCGCCCTGGCCATCCTGTTCGGCTCGCTGATCGGCAACATCCGGGACCGGGCCGTTCAGGCGAACCTGCCGGCCGCTGTGCTCGCCAAGTTCCAGAACGCGACCGCGCTCAACGACACGTCGGTCATCGGGACCCTGCCGCCGGCCGTCCGCCGGGTCGTGCTCGAGGGCTTCGCGGACTCGATGGACACGGTCTTCCTGACCGTCGCCGTGCTGCTCATCCCCGCCTTCGTGCTCACCTTCTTCATCAAGGAGGTGCCTCTGCGCGCCCAGAGCGGCATCGCGGCCGCGCACGAGGACGCCACCAGCGAGGCCAAGCTCGACACGGTCAAGACCGAAACAGCCGTCCTCTAGGACGCCCACCTGCAGGACCGACGTCCGGTGCGGCCGCATGGAACACCATGCGCCGCGCCGGACGTTGACTCCTCTGACAGACCGTCAGAGGAGGAACACATGCGCAGGCTCGACCCGAGCGAGCTGTTCGAGCTCGTGGCCGACCGGCCCGAGCTCGGGCAGCCGGTGCTCATCCAGGCGCTCGACGGGTTCGTCGACGCCGGCGGCGCCAAGCGGCTCGCCCGCGAGCACCTGCTCGCCACCCACGAGTCGACCGTCCTCGCGACCTTCGACGTCGACCAGCTGCTGGACTACCGCGCCCGGCGGCCGGCGATGCTCTTCGTCGAGGACCACTGGGAGTCGTACGACGACCCGCAGCTGGCCATCCACCTGCTGCACGACGCCGCCGGTACGCCGTTCCTCGTGCTCGCCGGTCCGGAGCCCGACGTGCAGTGGGAGCGCTTCACCGAGGCGGTGAGGATGCTCATCGACGAGCTCGGTGTACGGCTCACCGTCGGCCTCAACGCCATCCCCATGGGCGTGCCGCACACCCGGCCGACCGGCGTGATCGCGCACGGCAGCCGCAAGGAGCTCACCGCGGCGTACGAGCCATGGGTCAGCGCCGTCCAGGTCCCGGGCACGGCCGGCCACCTGCTCGAGTTCCGGCTCGGCCAGGCCGGCAACGACGCCATCGGCTTCGCCGTGCACGTGCCGCACTACGTGGCCCAGAGCGAGTACCCGGCAGCGTCCGCGGCCCTTCTCACCGAGGTCGCCAGCGCAACGGGCCTCGCGCTCCCCCTCGACGCGCTCGAGGAGGCGGCGGCGAGGACCCGGCTGGCCATCGACGAGCAGGTCGCCGGCTCTCCGGAGGTCGCCCAGGTGGTGCACGCGCTGGAGAACCAGTACGACGCCTTCCTCAGCGGGATGGCCTCGTCACTGCTCGTGGACGAGAGCGCGATGCCGTCCGCCGACGAACTCGGCGCCGAGCTGGAACGGTTCCTCGCGGAGCAGGCCAAGGAGCCTCCGCAGGGATAACCTCCCGCGGGTGATCACGAAGCCCTTCAACGCCACGACGGCCGCCGCATGACGACGGCCGTCGTGACGTTTCTGCTCGCCGGCGGGGTCCTCGTGATCCTGCCGGGCCCGGACTCCATGCTCATGCTGCGCGCGATCACCGTGCACGGCCGCGCCACTGCGCTCCGTACGGCGGCCGGGAGCCTCACCGGCCTGGTCGTCTGGGCCGTCAGCGCGTCGATCGGCCTGGCCGCGCTGCTCAAGGCCAGCGACGTCGGCTACACCGTCCTGCGCCTCGTCGGCGCGGCGTACCTGCTCACACTCGGGGTGCAGGCCCTGCGCCGCCGGTCCGCGGCGCCGCCCAAGGTCGGCGGCTTCCTGGGCGCGGGGTACCTCGCGGGCCTGGCCACCAACCTGTTCAACCCGAAGGTCGGGGTCTTCTTCGTGACGTTCCTGCCCGGCTTCGTCCCCGGGGGCGCGCCGGTCGGCCCGACCTCGCTGCTGTTCGGAGGGCTGTACGTGGTGGAGACCGCGCTGTACTTCGCGGTGATGCTGCTGCTCGTGGACCGGCTGGCCAGGGCCCTGCGCGACGACGTCGTCCGCCGGCGCATCGAGCGGCTCAGTGGCTGCGTGCTGATCGTGTTCGGGCTCCGACTCGCGACCGAGAGCTAGCCGCAGCAGCTGAACGCCACTGCTCCCGCGTACGCCCGAGGGCAGATGTGTCGGGACCGGGTGTGGGACTCAGCCGCAGCAGCCGCCGCCGCAGCACCCGCCACCGGCGGCAGCCGGCGCGGAAGCCCCGCCCACCGCGACCGGGGTGAAGACACGGCTGGTCTCGGGGTGCCCGGCCGGGCACAGCTCGGCGACCACCGGGTCGGCGATGCTCCGCCGGACCTCGAACTGCGCGTCGCACTCACGGCACCGGTAGTCGTAGGTAGGCATGCCTGCAGGGTAGAGGCGGGTCATCGGGGCACAGTGGTGCACATGACGGTGATGCCCTCAGGCCAGCAGGTCGGGATCTCACACGGTAAGCAGCACGCCACCGTGGTGGAGGCGGGGGGCGGGCTGCGCACCTACGACATCGGGCAGCGACCGGTGCTCGACGGCTACGCGGCGCACGAGATGGTCACCGCGGCCCGGGGCCAGCCGCTGGTCCCGTGGCCGAACCGGCTGCACGGCGGGGCCTACACGTGGGACGGCCAGGCGCACCAGGTGCCGCTGGACGAGCCGGAGAAGGGCAACGCGCTGCACGGTCTGACGCGCTACCGCAACTGGGTCGCCACCGACCAGTCCGCCTCCGCGGTCACCATGAAGCTGCGGCTGCACCCCTCGCCGGCGTACCCGTTCACGCTGGACCTGGCCGTCCGCTACGCGCTCGGTGACGAGGGGCTGCTGGTCGAGACCACCGCCACGAACGTCGGACCCACGGCCGCGCCGTACGCCCAGGGCGCCCACCCGTACCTCACGGTCGGCGGGCTGGTCGACGACGCGGTGCTGACCATCCCGGCCCAGACCTGGTTGCCGACCGACGAGAACCAGATCCCGACCGGGCGGGAGGCGGTGAAGGGGACGGCGTACGACTTCCGCGAGCCGCGCAAGATCGGCGAACTGCCGATCGACTACGCGTTCACGGACCTGCTGCGCGGCCCGGACGGGCTGGCCCGGGTCCGGCTGGAGTCCGCCCAGTCGCCCGACCAGGCGGTCGAGGTGTGGCTCGACGAGGGCTATCCCTACCTCGAGATCTTCACGGGGGACACCGTGCCGGACGTGGACCGTCGACGGCACGGCCTCGGCGTCGAGCCGATGACCGCCCCGCCGAACGCCTTCGTGACGGCTCAGGACCTGATCCGGCTCGAGCCGCACGAGACGGTCACCCGTCGCTGGGGCATCCAGGCCGGTTGATCCGTGTCGTTCCGTCCGATCTGCAGCGGTTGGGCGGCTTCCTGCATTAGCGTCCCCTACATGCCAGCTGTCGCCGCGCCGTACCTCGCGGCGGCGCTGCTGCTCGTCGTCGCGGGCCTCGCCAAGACCCGCGACCCGCTCTCACTCGTGCGCGCCCTGCGGGCCGCCGGGCTGCGCGTGCGGGCCCCGCTCCTGTCCCGGTTCGTGCGGGTGGCCGCCGCAGCCGAAGCGCTCCTCGGATTCGTGGCGATCTGCCGGCCGGGCGGTCTGGTGGCGCTGGCCGTGGCCGCGTCGTACGCCGGGTTCACCGCGTTCGTGATCCGCGCGATGCGCACCGGCAGCCCGCTCGCCTCGTGCGGCTGCTTCGGCAAGGCGGACACCCCGCCGACCGGCACCCACGCGGTCGTCACGGCCGTCCTCGCGGTGATCGCCCTCCTCGCCGCAACCCAGCCCGCCGGCCTGCTGCCCGAGCTCCTGGTGCATCAGCCGTGGGCCGGGCTGCCTCTGCTTGTCGTGACCGCCGTCCTCGGCTACCTCACCTACCTGTCCCTCGCCCTGCTCCCCCTGCTTTCCCGGCGGGCCGCTCGATGACCGCCCTCGTGGTGGGCCTGGCGCTGGCCGTCCTGATCCTCGGGGTTCTCGTGGCCGGGTTGCTGCGCAGCCATGCGGAGATCCTCAAGGCCCTGCACGAGCTGGGCGCCGGCCTGGAGCTGGACCGCACCGGGGATGGTCCGGGTCCGGTCCCCGTGACGATCGACGGCGTCATACCGCCCCGTCCGGCGGACGCCGCGGCCCCCGACACCCTGTCCGGGAGCACGCTGGACGGGGAGGCTGTGGCGTACTCGCTGCGCGGGGCCCCGACGCTGCTCGCCTTCCTCTCGTCGGGCTGCACCACCTGCCAGACCTTCTGGTCGGTTTTCCGCAAGGGCATCCCCGCGGTGCCGGCCGGCGCCCAGGTGCTCGTCGTCGTCCGCGACCTCGCCGAGGAGAGCGAGAGCGCGCTGCGCGAACGCGCACCGCGCGACGTACCGCTCGTCGTCTCGACCCAGGTCTGGGACACCCTCGACGTCCCCGGCTCCCCGTACTTCGTCCTGGTGCAGGACGGCCGGGTCGTCGGCGAGGGCTCCGGCGCCAGCTGGCCGCAGGTCGTCGACCTGCTCGGGCAGGCGCACGCGGACGACCGGCTGCGCTCGGCCCGGGCGCTGACCGAGAGCTCATGATTCTGCTCCTGACCGGCCTCGCCGTAGCGGCGACGGCTGCCCTGCGCGCGACCTGGTCCCCTTGAGGTGAATCGATGCTGACGAGCATCAGCCCGCTAGGTGAGCGGGCCCGAGGCAACCGCTGGACGATCACGGCGACGGCGTACGTCGTCGGCTCCGTCCTGGGCGGGGCGACGGTCGGCGGGCTGCTCGGCCTGCTCGGGGACGTGCTGCTCCCCCGGGATGCGCCCGTCCTGCTGCTGGCCGCGGTGGTCTGCCTGCTCGCCGCCCTCGCCGACCTGGCCGGGCTCCTGCCCCACGGCCGGCGGCAGGTCGACGAGGCCTGGCTGGACCGGTACCGCGGCTGGGTCTACGGCGTCGGCTACGGCTACCAGCTGGGCCTGGGCGTCGTGACGATCGTGACCAGCGCCGCGACGTACGCCGTCGTCGCCCTGTGTGCGCTGACCGGCAGCCTGGCAGGCGGGCTGGCGGTGGGCGCCACCTTCGGGCTGGTCCGCGCCCTCCCGCTGCTCGGGCTGCGCACGGCGACGAGTCCCGGCGCGCTGCACGTACTGGCCGCCCGGCTCGAGCGGTTCGGCGCCGCCGCCACGCGTACGACGGCCGGCCTCCTCGCCATGGCCTCGGCCGTCCTGCTGCTCGGGGCGACGACATGACGCTCGTCGCCGGGGGCCTGAGCCTGGAGCTGCCGCCCGGGTGGCAGGCCAGGATCCGCCGGCAGCCGCCGTCGCAGCCCGGGCACAAGGGCAACGTGCTGCTGCACGCGGCCTCCGTCGCGCTGCCCGCGAGCCGAGGCGACTTCGGCAGCGGCGTCGTCGAGACCCTGGGCCCGGACGACGCCTTCGTGGCGATGTTCGAGTACGACCCGCGGGACGACGACAAGGTGCTGTTCGTCGCCCAGCGGCTGCCCGTCCCGCGGCCCTCGGACTTCTCCCCCGCCGTCCTGCAGCGCACGATCCGTGGCGGCACCGGAGCCCAGTGGTTCTTCTCCCTCGCCGGCCGGCCGTTCTCGCTCTACGCCGTGCTCGGCAGTCACGGCCGGCGGGCACCGGGCGCGACGAAGGTGGCCGCCCTCCTGCGCGGCCTGCAGATCGGGAGGGACGCATGACGACGACCACCGAGGCACTCGCCGCCCTGGGCACCCGCTACACCCCCAAGGCATCGATGGCCCAGCGGCTGTCCGACGCCGCGACCGGGTGGCTCGAGCGCCGGACCTCGCGGCGCGGGTTCCTGGTGCGCGCCGGGGTCGTCGGCAGCGCGCTCGCCGTCGACTCGGTGGGCTTCGTGCTCAAGCCCGGCACGGCGTACGCCGCGGTCTGCGGCCCGGGATCGAGCTGCTCGTCGGGATGGACGGTCTTCTGCGCCACCATCAACAACGGGGTGAACGCCTGCCCGCCCGGGTCCATCGCGGCCGGCTGGTGGAAGGCCGACGGTGCCTCGTCGTGCGGCGGCAAGGCGCGCTACATCATCGACTGCAACGCGACCTGCTCACGCTGCGGCGGAGGCGGCGGCTCGGGCATCTGCTCGCCGTCCTGCTGGTCCTGCAACTGCGGGTGCGGGCCGAGCTCGTCCTGCGACCAGCGCAAGAGCTGCTGCAACGCCTTCCGGTACGGCCAGTGCCACCAGGACGTCGCGCAGGTCGGCGGCGTGCACTGCCGCGTCGTGTCGTGCACCCCGCCGTGGAAGTGGGAGAAGTGCTCCACGGCCCCGGCCACGGACAACAACACCCGCGACCACTCGTCCGCCCAGCTGCCCGCCGGATTCACGGCGATCTCCGCCCGCTACATCGCGCTGGGCGAGAACGGCTCACCGCTCGGCGCCACCGTGTACGGCGAGGTCGCCGTGGCCGGCGGGCGCGCGCAGCGCTACCAGTTCGGCCGGATCTCGAGGAGCACCGCCAGCGGCGTCTTCGAGACGCTCGGCGAGGTGAGCAAGCGGTACGTCGCCACCGGGGCCGAAGGCGGGCCGCTCGGCTTCCCGGTCACCGGCACGCGGATCACCAAGGACGGCCAGGGTCGCGTCAACGGCTTCCAGCGCGGCCGGATCAGCTGGCACCCCGGGCTCGGCGCCCATGTGCTGACCGGGGCGATCGCCCAGCGGTACGGCGCCCTCGGCGGTGAGGACGGGCCGCTCGGGTTCCCGGTGACGGACTCGCTCGCGGTACCCGGCGGGCAGACCGCCCGGTTCCAGCGCGCACGGATCTCGCAGCGGACCGGCGGGGCGGCATACACCACGCTCACGGTCCTGGCCGACGCCTACGACCGCTCCGGCGCCGAGAAGGGCCCGATGGGCTTCCCGGTGTCCGACGAGGAGCACGTGCTCACCGACGGGCGGGTCAGCCGCTTCGAGCACGGGCGGGTGTCGTTCAGCCCGTCGACCGGCGCCTTCTGGATGTCGCGCGAGATCGCCGCCAAGTACATCGAGGTGGGCGCCGAGAGCTCCTCACTCGGCTTCCCGGTCACCGACGAGACGCTGACGCGCATGTGGCCGTGGCACTCCGCGGCCAACCCGACGGTCCGGATGGTGCGGTTCCAGCACGGGTCGATCACCTACGACCCGCGCACCAGGTCGGCCACGGTCCAGCAGGGTTAGACCAGCAGGGCTAGACCAGCAGGGCTAGACGAACAGCAGCGACAGCGTCTCGGCCACGCACACCGGCTTGGCCAGGCCCTCGCCTTCGACCTCCACCTTCTGCGTGATCATCACGCCGAGCGGGTGCTCGGCCACGTCGGTCAGGGTGCTGAACGCCCGCACCCGGGTCGCGACCGGCAGCGGCGTCGGGAACCTGACCTTGTTGCTGCCGTAGTTGATCCCGCCCTGGAAGCCCTCCAGCGGCGGCATGAGCGCCCCGGCCAGGTGCGGCAGCAGCGACACGCTGAGGTACCCGTGGGCGATGGTCTGCCCGAACGGGCCGGTCCTGGCGCGCTCCTCGTCCACATGGATCCACTGGTGATCCTCGGTGGCATCCGCGAAGGCGTCCACCCTCGCCTGGTCCACGAGCAGCCAGTCCCCCGGACCACGCCGCTCACCGACCAGCGCCTGCAGCCTGTCGCCCGCCTTCGACAACCCCGACACGTCCACTCCCGTCGCTCGACATCTCAGCTCACCGCCATCCTTGCCGATCACGTGTAAGCTCCTCATCAGCAGCCCGCCCAGCGGCTGCCCGGTGATTCCCCCCGGATCCCTTCGCCCGGCGCACGACGCGCCGCAGGCTTCGAAAATGCCACGCCAGGGAAGCAGTAGTACGGCGTTCGGCACCAGAGAGGAACATCATGAACGACTTCGGTCCCTGGGACGACTGACCCCAGCACTCGCTCGACACGGCGGGCCGCACAGCAGGCAGAACCTGCGGCGGCCCGCCGTCGGCGTTCTCGGGCACTCTGTACGCGTGACCGTGCTGCTCGAGGGCTTCCATGCGGTGAAGCACGCCCTGCGCTTCGCCCCTGATCTCGTCGAGGCCGTCCTCGTGCGCGACCTCGACGAGGCCAGAGGGCTGGCCGGACGGCTCGCGCCGGACATCACCGAGCAGCTGCTCGGCCGGGCCGTGGTCGGCACCGTCGACCACCCCACCGGGGTGCGGGGTACGGCCCGGCGGCCGGTCGAGGACCGGTCCGTGCTTGCCCGGCGCGACACCCCGCTCGTGCTGCTCGACGACCCGCGACATCCCGGCAACGCCGGAGCGGTCGTCCGCGTCGCGGCGGCCGCCGGCGCCAGCGGGGTGGCCGTGACCGGCCGGCTCGACCCGTGGCACCCGGCGGTCCTGCGTGGCAGCGCAGGTCTGCACTACGCGCTGCCCGTCCTCGCCGTCGACGCCTCCGAGGTCAGCGGCCCCCTGCTCGTGCTCGATGCGGACGGGGACGACCTGACCACGGTCGGCGACGACGCCGTGCTGGTGGTCGGCAGCGAGCGCGCCGGCGTCGGGCCGGAGTTGCGGGCCCGCGCTGACGGGGTGGTCCGACTGCCGATGCGCGACGGGGTCAGCAGCCTCAACCTGGCGACGGCCACCGCCGCCGTCCTCTACGCCTGGCGGCTCGGTCGTCCGGCGTGACGCAGGATGTGACCCAGGTCATGCCGAGAACGGGAACTGTTCAACATTCAACCTCCTTGTAGCAGGCAGTCACCACGCGCCTACAGGGAGTCTTCATGAACACCGGTCTGCTCATCCTCCGCCTCGTCTTCGGCCTGCTCCTCGTCGGCCACGGCAGTCAGAAGCTCTTCGGAAAGTTCGGCGGGTACGGCCTGACCGGCACCGGCGGCTGGTTCGCGTCGGTCGGCTTCCGCCCCGGCAAGCAGATGGCCTTCGTGGCCGGCGCAGCCGAGCTCGGCGGCGGCCTGCTGCTCGCGCTCGGGCTGCTCACCCCGCTTGCCGCGGCCATCATCGTCGGCACGCTCGTCGTCGCCGCGTCCACGCACCTGCCGAAGGGCCTGTGGGCGTCCAACGGCGGCTACGAGATCCCGCTGCTGTTCGTGACGGCCGCGGCCGTGCTCGGCTTCACCGGCCCCGGCGCGTGGTCGCTCGACAACGCGCTCGGCATCCAGGACTGGTCCGGCACGACCGCCGGCATCATCGCCGTGGTCGTCGGCGTCCTCGGCGCACTGATCGTCGTGGGCCGGGCCCACGCCGCGCTGCGCAACGACGCCCCGGTCTACCCGACCGAGGCCGAGACCCGCGACGGCGCCACCGTCTGACGCTCGGCGCCGCTCGACCCTCGGCGCCCTTCGACCCCGAGCCGCCCGTGGCCCGTTCCCGCACAGGGGACGGGCCACCGGCATGTCAGGGACGGCCGGCGGCGACCCGGTCGAGGATCTGCCGCTGGGCCTGGGCCGATCGGGCTGTCTCGGCGGCGAGCTGGGTGCGCAGCGCGGTGATCTGCGCCTGCGCGTCGGCCGCCCGGCGTGCCGCGAGAGCAGCCTCCCCCTCGACCCGGCTCCGGAGGGCGGTCAGGTCGGACTGCGCCGCCTCGGCCCGCCGCGTCTGCTCGGCGACCTGCGTCGTCATCTGCGTCGACACGGCGTCGAGGCGGTCGCCCAGGACGGCCTGCGTGGCGGCCACCGAACCGCCCACCACGACGGCCACCGCGAAGGCGCCGACGAGCGCGTAGGCCCAGGGCGCCGGCCGGCTGAACCGGACGCGCCCCGCCACACCCTGGGGAACTGCCATCGTGGACATGCGACCCTCCGCTGCTCGCCGATTCTCGTCGACCCAGACGGTAGGCGGTGCGCCCGCCCGCTCGGCGCAGCGACACCCGTCAGCCGGCCAGGCGCTGCACCAGGGCCCGTTGCTCGGGGCCGAACCACGGCTCCCGCCCGGCCTCGGCGTTGTCCCGGGCACGCTCCGGTCTGCTGGTCGCCGGCAGCGCGACGGTGCACCGGCGGTCGCTGAGGCCCCACTTCAGCAGGGCCTGCGCCCAGGTCCGTACACCGAACTCCGCCAACGGGGCCAGCGCCTCGGGTGACGGTGACCGGCGCAGCAGGGCCCCCTCCCCGAACGGCCGCATGAGCAGGACGCCGAGCCCGAGTTCCTCGGCCAGCGGCAGGATCCGCCGCTCGACCTCGCGCTCAGCCGGGTTGTACGGCACCTGGATGGCATCGATGCGCCCGGTCCGCATGACGTCCGCGAGGTCGCCGAAGGCAGCCGGCGAGTAGTGCGTGGCCCCGATCGCGCGGACCCGGCCCGCCTCCCGCTCGCGCTCGAGCTGCTCCAGCCGCCGGGGCCAGGCGACCAGGTTGTGCACCTGGTAGAGGTCGATCCGGCCGCCGTACCAGCGCAGCCCGTCCTCGATCTGCCGGGCGGCGTGCCGGTCGTCGCTCGTCCAGACCTTGTCGGCCACGAGGACGTCCGCCCGCCGCGGCGCCACGATCCGGGCGAGCGCCTCCTCGGCGCGGCCGTACATCGGCGAGGTGTCGACGAGCCGGACGCCCGCGGCGTACGCCGCCTCGAACACCTCCCGCCGCGCGGGTTCCTCGGTGGGATCCACGTCGAAGGTCTTCCACGTACCCATCCCGACGACGGGCACATCGAGTCCGGTGGAACCGAGGGGTCGGGTCTCCATCACCGATCTCTACCGCACCGCCCCCCACAAGAACCCGCCGCGGCACGGTCTGAACCGCGGGAGCCCGGGCACGCGACGGCCGAGGAGGAAGGCGAGGTGGGCAGATGCTCGAGCCGCACAAGGTGCCCGCGGGCAGGTCGTACCGCCACGACGGGGAGCGCTGACGTGCACGCCCGCGTCAGCGTGGTCACGGCCGACCCGGCGAACCTCGGCGCCGTCGTCGACTACGTGAACGAGGTACGGCCGTCGATCGAGGACGAGGTCGGCTGCACCGGCATGTCGCTGCAGGCCGACGCGGACGTCGGCCTGGCTGTCGTCATGTCGTTCTGGGTGTCCGGCGACGCGATGCACGAGAGCGAGCCGCGCGTCGCACCGCGCCGGGAGGAGGTGCTCGAGCGCGGAGCGGCGACGATGTCCGTCGAGCGCTACCGGCTCGCCGACTTCGTGCGGTCGCACCCGGCGACCGGCGGTGCGGGCGTGCGACTGACCCGGCTGGAGACCGAGCCGGCGAACCTGGAGGCGGCGGTGACCGCCTATGAGGACCTGGTTCTGCCCTGGCTCACCGAGGCCGACGGATTCTGCAGCGCGATGCTGCTCGTCGACCGGCGTACCGGGCGCGGCCTCGAGCAGAACGTCTGGCGCGACGCGGCGGCGCTGGCCGACAGCCGGGGGCCGGCGGCGGTCGCCCGTGCGGACGCGGTGGCGGCCGCGGACGTCGCGGTGCGCAGCCTCGAGGAACACCGGCTGTACTTCAGCACCGTGGTCCCCGAGGACTGACGGGCGCTACCCCAGCAGCGCGTCGATCGCCTTGTAGATCCGCTTCTCCGAGACCGGGTACTTCGTCCGCATCCCTTGCGCGAACAGGCTGACCCTGAGTTCCTCGACCATCCAGCGGATCTCCGCGCCGGCGCCGTTGAGACGGGGACCCAGCGTCGACAGCTCCTCCTCGACCGCGGCCACGGTCTGCATCTTGACCCGGTCACGGTCGGCGTCGGCGGGCAGCCGGGACAGCCTCATCTCGATCGCCGTGAGGTAGCGCACGAGGTCGGGCAGCCGGTCCGCGCCGACCTGCGTCGCGAACCCCGGGAACACCAGCCTCCCGAGCTGCGCCCGCATGTCCACCTGCGCCGCACTGATCCCGGCAACCTGCGGCTGCAGGGCCTGCCAGAGCACGAGCACCTTCTCGACCTGGCGGATGACCTCGCGGGTGCGGTCGACCACCTCGGCGCGCACGTGCTCGCGCAGCTGCGCGAACGCCTCGGCGTCCCAGGGCAGGTCAGGACCCATCAGGCTGTCCACGGCGGCGGTCACCGCGTCGTCGAGCATCGCGGCGACGCTGCCGTGCGGGTTGGCGCTCAGCGCCAGCTTCTGCGCGTTGGTCAGCAGTCCCGCGACGGCCTTGGCCGGTGACGGGATGCCGAGCAACAACAGCCGGCGTACCCCGGCCCGCATCGCCGTCGCCTGCTCCTGCGGGTTCGGCAGGACCCGCAGCCCGACCGTCGCGCCCTCGTCCACGAGCGCCGGGTACCCGGTCACACCCGGGCCCGCGGGCACCGAGCGCGGCACGTCGGCCCAGGCCGTGAGGCCGCTGCGCTCGACGTCCCCGGCAGCCGTGGACAGCACCCGCTGCATGGTGGGAGCGAGCTGCGTACGCAGCGCGGCCAGGTCCTTGCTCTCGGCGAGCGTGCGGCCGTCCGTGCCCTCGACCCGGTAGGTCATCCGCAGGTGGTCCGGTACGCGGTCCAGCTGCCAGTCGTCCCGGCGTACGTCGACCCCGCGCAGCCGGAGCAGCTCGCGTTCGAGCGCGTCGAGCAGCGGCTCCTCGCGCGCCTCCAGCCGGGACAGCACCTCCCGGGCCGTGTCGGGTGCCGGCACCAGCCGGACCCGCAGGGGCTTGGGCAGCGACTTGATGAGCGCGACGAACAGGTCCTGCCGAAGACCCGGTACCTGCCAGTCGAACCCGTACGACGAGACGCTGCCGAGCAGCTCGACCGGGATGTGCACTGTCACGCCGTCGGCGTCCGCACCCGGCTCGAACTGGTAGGTCAGCGGCAGGCGCAACTCGCCCTGCCGCCAGACGTCCGGGTAGTCCCCGGGGTCGATCGCGGCGGTGTCCTGCACGAGCATCGCCATCGAGAAGGTCAGCAGGTCCGGCGTCTCGTGCCGCGCCTTCTTCCACCAGGCGTCGAAGTGCGCGCCGGATACGACATCGGCCGGGATCCGCGCGTCGTAGAAGTCGTACAGCGTCTGGTCGTCGACGACGATGTCGCGCCGGCGAGCCCGGTGCTCGAGCTCCTCCACGTCGTCGAGCAGCTGGCGGTTGTCGAAGAAGAACCCGTGTTGGGTCTCCCAGTCGCCCTCGACCAGGGCGTGCCGCAGGAACAGGTCGCGCGAGAGCTCGGGGTCGATGCGCGCGTAGTTGACCTTGCGCCGCGAGACGAGCGGCACGCCGTACAGCGTGACCCGTTCGTACGCCATGACGGCGCCCTGCTTCTTCTCCCAGTGCGGCTCGCTGTAGCTGCGCAGTACCAGGTGGCCGGCGAGCTTCTCGGCCCACTCCGGCGAGATGCGCGCGACGACGCGCCCCCACATCCGGTTGGTCTCCACCAACTCGCCGGCGACCACCCACTGCGGCTGCTTCTTGTAGAGCGCGCTGCTGGGTACGACGGCGAAGCGGGCGCCACGGGCACCGAGGTACTGCCGCTTCTCGGGCTCCCGCAGCCCGATGTGCGACAGCAGTCCGGCCAGCAGCGACTGGTGCACCAGGTCGGGCGCGGCGGCCGCGCTGTTCAGCGTCAGGTCGAGGCCGCGGGCCACCCGGCGCAGCTGGCTGTGCAGGTCCTGCCACTCGCGGATCCGCAGCCAGTTGAGGTACTCGGACCTGCACAACCGCCGGAAGGCGCTGCTGGACAAGGCCTTCTGCTGCTCCTGCACGTAGTGCCACAGGTTCAGGTATGTCAGGAAGTCCGAGGTCGGATCGGTGAACCGGGCGTGCATCTCATCCGCGGCCTGCTGTTTGTCGGTCGGCCGCTCGCGGGGATCCTGGATGGACATCGCGGCCGCGATCACCAGCACCTCGCGCAGGGAGCCCTGTCGGTCGGCCTCCACGACCATCCGCGCCAGGCGCGGGTCGATCGGCAGGGTGGCGAGTTTGCGGCCGAGCGGCGTCATGTGGCGGGCGTCGTCGAGGGCGCCGAGCTCGTGGAGGAGGTCGAGCCCGTCCTTGACGTTGCGCCGGTCCGGCGGGTCGAGGAAGGGGAAAGCGGCGACGTCACCGAGCCCGATCGCGGTCATCTGCAGGATGACCGACGCGAGGTTCGTCCGCAGGATCTCCGGATCGGTGTACTCGGGCCGGTTCTCGAAGTCCTCCTCGGCGTAGAGCCGGATGCAGATGCCGTCCGCGACGCGGCCGCACCGGCCGGCCCGCTGCCGCGCGGACGCCTGACTGATCGGCTCGATCGGGAGGCGCTGGACCTTCGTGCGGCTGCTGTAGCGGGAGATGCGCGCGGTGCCGGGGTCGACGACGTACCGGATGCCCGGCACCGTCAGCGATGTCTCCGCGACATTGGTGGCGAGCACGACGCGGCGGCCCTGGTGCGGCGTGAACACCTTGTGCTGCTCGGCGATCGAGAGCCGGCCGTAGAGCGGCAGCACCTCGGTCCGTTCCCCGACCCGGCCCTTGAGGACCTCGGCGGTGTCCCGGATCTCGCGCTCCCCGGACAGGAACACCAGCACGTCGCCGGGCGCCTCGTGCTCGAGCTCGTCGACCGCGTCGGCGATCGACTGCACCATGTCGTCGTCCGGTGCCGGCGGCCGGTAGCGCACCTCGACCGGGTACGTGCGGCCCGACACCTCGACGATCGGGGCGCCGGCGAAGTGCCGGGCGAACCGCTCGGGGTCGATGGTGGCGCTGGTGATGATGACCTTGAGGTCGGGCCGGCGCGGCAGCAGCTGCTTGAGGTAACCGAGCAGGAAGTCGACGTTGAGGCTCCGCTCGTGCGCCTCGTCGATGATCAGGGTGTCGTACTGGGTGAGGTTGCGGTCCTGCTGGATCTCGGCGAGCAGGATGCCGTCGGTCATGAGCTTGACGAGCGTGCCGTCCCCCACCTGATCGTGGAAGCGCACCTTGTAGCCGACCGTGGTGCCGAGTTCGGTGCCGAGCTCCTCAGCGATCCGCTCGGCGACCGTGCGAGCCGCGATCCGGCGGGGCTGGGTGTGCCCGATGAGCCCGGTGATTCCGCGCCCGAGCTCCAGCAGCATCTTGGGCAGCTGGGTGGTCTTGCCCGACCCCGTCTCACCGGCGACGACGACGACCTGGTTGTCGCGCATCGCCGCGATCAGGGTGTCCTTCGCCTCGCTGACCGGCAGCTGCGGCGGGTACTCCAGCTTGGGCACCGCTGCCCGGCGCGCGGCGACCCGCGCCTCGGCGGCGTCGATCTCGGACGTGAGCCGCGCGAGCTGGTCGTCGGCGGGCTGCCGTGCGCCCTCGTGGCCACGGCGCAGCGACGCCAGACGACGTTCGATGCGCTTGCGGTCCCGCAGCATCACGCCGTCGAGGCGCTCGGTCAGCTGCTGCGTCTCCATGTGACCTCCAGTTTAGGCGCCGCGCGACGCCGTACACGCCGCATCGCCGGGCGTCCGACCGTGCCGCGCGTGTGGGTCGGCGGCCGCCGGACAGACCCGACGCACCGCCGGGCAGGCGTACTGCCGGGCCACCGGGGAGGTTCCGATGGGCGAGGGCTGGACGTTCGCCGGGGAGCCGGTCGCCACGCCGGCCGAAGGCGTGACCCTCATCGAGGGCTCGAGTTTCCTCCTGAGCACGCAGACCGGCGACGTCCTGCCGTCCCTGCCGCAGGGGCTGTTCGTCCGGGACACCCGCCTCCTGTCGACGTGGCAGCTCCGGCTCGACGGCCGGCCGCTCGAGCCGCTCGGGGTCCTGCCGGACACCGCGTTCCGGGACACCGTGCTCAGCCGCGTCCCGGCACTCACCGGTCCCGGCGACCCGGGTGTCCTCGTCGAGCGCGTCCGGCAGGTCAGCGGCGGGTTGCGTGAGGAGCTCCGCCTCCACAACCCCGGGCCGCGGAGCCGTCGGCTGACGCTGGAGCTGTTCGTGGACGCCGACCTGGCGGACATCTTCGAGGTCAAGGAGTCGCGGGTCCGGCCCCGGCCGCCGCGGGCGGTCCGGACGGTGGGGAACGGGCTCATCCTCGGCGGCGACGAGCGCGGTGTGCACATCGTGGTCGAGGGCGCCGAGCTGGTCAGCGAGGCGCGGGGCGGTGCCCCGATCAGTGCCGATTCCGCCCCGGCGCGGCTGCGCTGGTCGATCGACCTCGCAGCCCGTGCGGACTGGTCCGCGGTCCTCGGCGTGTTCCCCAGCGACGGGGGGCTGCCGGCCGCGATCCCGGAGCCGGATGTGGCGCACGGCCGCCTGCGGGACTGGGAGGCCGCGGTCCCCGTCCTGGACACCATGGACGAGCGGCTGCGCGAGGTGCTGGAGAGCACCCGGCGGGATCTCGGGGCACTCCGCATCCACGACCCGGAGCACCCCGACGAGGTCGCCGTCGCGGCCGGGGCGCCGTGGTTCATGGCGCTGTTCGGCCGCGACAGCCTCCTGTCGTCGTACATGGCACTGGCCGTCGACCCACGACTCGCGTCCGGCACGCTGCGGACTCTGGCCCGCCGACAGGGCCGCAAGGAGGACCCGCGCACCGAGGAACAACCCGGCCGGATCCTGCACGAGACCCGGTTCGGCAGCGACGCGGATCTGGTCCTCGGTGGCGGCGGCGTCTACTACGGCAGCGTCGACGCGACCCCGCTGTTCGTCATGGTGCTGGGCGAACTGCGCCGCTGGGGCCTCGGCGACCAGGCCCTGCGCGATCTGCTGCCGCACGCCGACCGGGCCCTCGAGTGGTGCGGGCGCTACGCGCGACGCGACGGGTTCCTGACCTATGACCGGCTCTCCCCCAGCGGGCTCCTGCACCAGGGCTGGAAGGACTCGGTCGACGGCATCACGTTCGCCTCGGGCGGCGTCGCCATGCCGCCGATCGCGCTCGCCGAGGTGCAGGGCTACTGGTACGCCGCGCTGCAGGCCCGCGCGCAGCTGTCCTGGTCGCTGGGCGAGGACGGCAGCGCGTGGAGCAGCCAGGCCGCCGCGCTCCGCGACCGCTTCGACGAGCAGTTCTGGCTCCCCGACCGTGGCTGGTACGCGACGGCGCTGCAGGGGGGCCGGGAGCCCGTGGACGCCCTCGCCTCGAATCCGGGGCACTGCCTGTGGACCGGGATCGCCCGTCCGGACCGGGCCGAGGAGTACGCCAGGCACCTGCTGTCGCCGCAGATGTTCACCGGCTGGGGGGTGCGCACCCTGTCCTCGCAGATGGGTGCGTACGACCCGATGAGCTACCACAACGGCGCGGTCTGGCCGCACGACTCGGCACTGTGCGCAGCCGGCCTCATGCGCTACGGCTTTGTGGAGGAGTCCCGCGCGGTGTGCATGGCGCTGCTCGAGGCGGCCGTCGACTTCGGCGGCCGGCTTCCCGAGCTGTACTGCGGTTTCGACCGCATGCAGTACGGAAGACCCGTGTCGTATCCGACCTCGTGTTCCCCTCAGGCATGGGCGTCGGCGGCACCGGCCCTGGTGCTGCGGACGCTTCTGCGCTTCGACCCGGACATCCCCGCCGGCCGCTGCTGGATCGCACCCGTGCTCCCGGAGCAGTGGCAGTCGCTCGTCCTCACGCAGGTTCCCGTGGGCGGGTGCCGCGTCACCCTCCGCGTCACCGGTGAGGACGTGTCCATCGAAGGGCTGCCGGACGACATCCGGATCGAGCACGAACCGCGACCCCTGGACCTGACACCGGTGGCGCGGCCGGGGACCTGATGCGCATCGCGATGGTGGCCACTCCGTGGTACGCCATCCCCCCGCGGGCCTATGGCGGCATCGAGCTGGTCGTCGCGCTGCTCGTCGACGGCCTCGTCTCGCGCGGGCACGACGTCGTGCTGGTGGCCACCGGGCCGCCCGGCACGACAGCGCTGACCCATCTTGCGTCGTACGACGCACCCCAGAGCAGCCGGGTCGGGCAGGCCCTGCCCGAACTGCTGCACGCTGCGTTCGCGGCCCGGATCCTCGGCGAGCTCGACGTGGACCTGGTGCACGACCACTCCCTGGCCGGCCCGCTGGCGGCGGCCGGCCGGCGGGTGCCGACCGTCGTGACCGTGCACAACGACGTGACCGGCGAACCGGGCGCGATCCTGCGCAACCTCGGTCCGGCCGTGCACGTCGTGGCGATCAGCGCGGCCCAGCAGCGGCTGGCCCCGGAGCTGGCATGGGTCGCCACGGTGCCGAACGCGCTGGACGCCGCGAGCTACCCGTTCGAGGAGATGAAGGAGGAATGGGTCCTGTTCCTCGGGCGGATGAGCCCGGGCAAGGCGCCGCACGTCGCCATCGACGTGGCGCGGGCGGCCGGCCGGGCGATCGTGGTCGCCGGCAAGTGCGTGGAGAGCGACGAGCTCGCGTACTTCGAGGCCGAGGTGCGGCCGCGGCTGGGTCCCGACGTCGAGTGGGTGGGCGAGGTCGACAGCGTGCGCAAGCGCCAGCTCCTGGCGAGCGCCTCCTGCCTGGTCTTCCCGGCCGCCTGGGAGGAACCGTTCGGCATGGTGCTGCTGGAGGCGATGGCCTGCGGCACACCGGTCGTCGGCCTGCGCAGGGGCGCGGTGCCGGAGATCGTCCTGGACGGCATCACCGGCTACGTGCGCGACGAGATCGCCGAGCTGCCGGCGGCTGTGGCGGCGGTGGGTCAGCTGGACCCGAAGGCGTGCCGGCGCCGCGTGGAGGTGCGGTACTGCCCCGCCGTGATGGTGGAGGGCTACGAGCAGGTCTACCGGACGGTCCTGTCCTGAAAGGTCATCGGGCCTGACGGCTCATCGGGTCCAGGGTGGTGCGGGCGCCGGCACCCGCGCGAGGCCGGTCGCCACCGCGCCGAACCGCGAGCGGTCGTCCGCCGCCCACTGGCGCTGCGCCTCGGCGACCTCCTCGCGGGAGCGCCCGACGAAGTTCCACCACATCAGCAGCGGCTCCTCGAACGGCGTCCCGCCGAGCAGCAGGACCCGGGTCGTCGGCTCGGCCGTGGCCAGCACAACCTCGTCACGGCCGATGCCCAGGTACACCGTCTGACCGGGCACGGCCAGCCGGTCGTCGAGCACCAGGACGCCGTCCAGGACCACCAGTGCGTGCTCCTGCGAGGGCTCCAGCGGCAGCACCGTCGTACCCGCCCGGAGCAGGACCTCCGCCCCGACATGGTCGGTGTCCCGGCGCGCCGGCGAGAGGGTGCCCGCCACCTCCCCCACCAGGACGGTGACCAGCGCGGCCGGCAGCTCCAGCTGCGGGAGTTCGGCGTGGTGCTCGAACGCGGCCGCGCCCGCGCGGGTCGCATCGGGCTGGGCGACCCACAGCTGCACGCCGTGCAGCAGCCCGCGGTAGTGCCCGGTCGGCTCCTCCGCGTGCACGACGCCGTTCCCCGCCGTCATCAGGTTGAGCTGACCGGGCCGGATCACCTGCTCGGAGCCCAGGCTGTCGCGGTGCAGCACCTGCCCGTCCGTCAGGTAGGTCACCGTCTGCAGCCCGGTGTGCGGGTGCGGCCCGATGTCGATCCCGCCGTCCACGTCGACCGTCGCCGGTCCGAACTGGTCCACGAAGCACCAGGCCCCAACGGTGCGCCGACGGCGGCGCGGGAGCGCCCGCTGCACGAGCATCGAGCCCACGCTCGCCTCACGGGCGTCCAGCACCTCCACCACCGGCGGCTCCGGGGCGGCCGCGCCGGGACCAGGTGCGTCGACAGGACTGACCGGGCCACTCATGGACCCATTCTGGGCCACCTGGCGCTGCCCGCTTCTGGGGCCACCTGGCGCTGCCCGCTCCAGGAGCTCCGGCATCCAGTTCCCCGGCTGCTTCGGCCACGGCTCGCCGAGCACCCGGAGGTGGATGCGTCTGATCGGCGGATACTGGCCGGGTGCCCCCTCAGAGCGCAGGACTCCTGGTGTGGCGGCGCTCCCCCGACCTGCAGGTGCTGCTGGCCCATCCCGGCGGGCCGTTCTACGCGCGCAAGGACGACGGCGTGTGGACGCTGCCCAAGGGCGAGGTCGACGAGGGCGAGGACCTGTTGACCGCCGCCTACCGGGAGTTCCAGGAGGAGCTGGGTCTCCCGGCGCCGGCGGGCGAGCCGGTTCCACTCGGCCAGGTCCGACAGAGGAGCGGCAAGATCGTCACGGCCTGGGCCATGGAGGGCGACGTCGACGTCGACGCGGTGGTGCCCGGGCTGTTCGAGATGCCCTGGCGCGGGCGGCTGCAGAGCTTCCCGGAGATCGACCGGGCGGCGTGGTTCGGCCTGCCGGCCGCGCGGGAGAAGCTGCTCACGGCGCAGCACCCGTTCCTCGACCGGCTCAGCGAGCTGCCGGGCTGAACACCCGCACCCGCTTGACCTGCACGCCCTCCAACGACCGGGTCGTCGGGATCTCGTACGACGCGAGCGTGACCAGCCCGCCCTGCGGCAGGTACGACCGGCCGGGATCCCCGAGCAGCACCCGCGCCTCGGTGCGGGCCAGCCAGCTCAGCATCCGCCGCGCCATCTCCTGCTCGTAGCAGACATCCCCGACCAGGACGACGTCGACGGCGGGCGGCTCAGCCATTAGCAGGTCGTCGGCCACGAACCGCACGGTGGCCCCGTTCAGGCGCGCGTTCAGCGCGACCGCCGCCGCGCTGTACGGGTCGATGTCGGCGGCGGTCACCTCGGCCGCGCCGGCCGCCACCGCGGCCAGGGCCACCAGCCCGGAGCCGGTCGCCAGGTCCAGGACGCGCAGCCCGGCGACCTGCTCCGGATGGTCCAGGACGTACCGGGCCACAGCCTGCCCGCCGAGCCAGGCGAAGCCCCAGTACGGCGGGGGCGTGTCGATGCCGACCGTGCGCCAGAGCACGTCGATGTCATCGGCCAGATGCAGCTGGACCTCGGGCACGAACGCGGGACGCCGTACCTGCGTGTGCGCCACCACGAACTCCTCGCGGCTCATGGGGGTCACCGTAGGCGGGTCGGGCATCATCACGGACATGATCACGAAGCTGCTCGTCCGCTGGGCCGTCCTGGCGGTCGCCGTCGCCGTCGCGGCGGCCATCGTGCCGGGGGTGACCGTCCACGGCGGCGTACTGGCGACGCTCTGGGTCGCCGCGCTCGTCGGCCTGGTCAACGCGGTCCTGGGCCCGATCCTGCGCCTGCTCTCGCTGCCGTTCACGCTGCTGACCCTGGGGCTGTTCGCCCTGGTCGTGAACGGGCTGCTCGTCGCGATCACCGCCGGCCTGTCCGACAAGCTCGACGTGGGCGGGTTCCTCAGCGCGATCCTCGCCGCGCTCGTCATCTCGCTCGTGTCCGCCGTGCTCAACCGGGTGCTCGGCAAGAAGCGCACCGGCTGACCGCCGGCGAGCCGCCCGCCGCCGGGGCTTGCGGAACTTCCACAGCACCCTGATGCTGTGGAAGTTCCGAAAGGGAAGCGCCCGGCGGGGCGGGGCGGGCCGGGCGGCGGGCCGGTCAGTGTCAGCCCTCCTCGGTGCGGCCGGGGCGGTAGGTGTAGGCGGCCTCGCGTACGGCGTCGTCGCTCTCCAGGCCCGCCCCGAGGGCACCGCCGACCAGCGCGAGCGAGCCGGCCAGCCAGGCGACCTGCGCGAAGTCGGCCAACCCCACCGGGTGCTGCAACGCGGCCGCCAGCAGGCCCGGTACGACCAGGCCGCCCGCGGACACCGCGGCCAGGACGAGCAGGACGCCGTACAGCGACAGGACCCCGAGCAGGACCGTCGTGGTCGTGGCGACGTTGAACAGCACCACCTGCTGGCGGGCCGCCCGGCCGTGCGCGCGTTCCCACAGCCCGCCGCCGATGACCAGGGTGGCCGTCGTCACGGCCACGCCGACCAGTCCCACGACGACGAGCCGCACCCAGCCGAGGCGATCGGCGGTCCGCCAGATGTCGCTGTTGAGCAGGGCGAAGACACCGACGGCCGCGGCCCCGACCAGCGCCCGGGACAACCGCAGCGCCAGGCGCCACGGCTGATTCGTCCGCACCATGCCGGCGAGCAGCCGGAGGTTGGCGCCGAGGACCCGACGGGTGAAGCGCACCGTGCCCAGCTCGTGCGCGGCGTCCGTGTCCAGACCCAGAGCCCGCACCCGGCGGTGCAGCCCTCGACGGTCTGGCGCGGCATCGTCGGGCTCGCCGTCCGCGACCAGCGTCTGGATCAGCTGCAGCACCGCGTCGCGGACCCGCCGGCGTACGCCCACGGCACCGAGCGCAGGGACCGACAGGACGGCGACACCGTGCAGAGGGCTCGCGTGCGCCACCACCGGCCGGCCGCGTACGGCGAGCGGCAGGTCGGTGAGCAGCACGCTCAGGTCCCAGTTCTCGTTCAGCAGCCGGCGGCGCAGCGCGTCGACCAGCTCGCCGTCGTCGGCCGGCGGCACGACCAGCTCCTCGATGAGGACGTCGATGTGCCAGTCCGCGCCGGGCAGCCGCTCTTCGAGCAGCGCGGTGAGGTCCGCCGCCAGCTCGGCGGTGACCTCCGCGAGCGGACCGGGCGCGACCACGAGGCCGAGCACGATCCGCGACTCGCTCATGACACGGGAGCCCGGGCGGGGAGCATCCGGTCGCTGATGATGCGCCGCTGGATCTCGCTGGTCCCCTCGAAGATCGTCGTCAGCCGGGCGTCCCTCCAGTAGCGCTCCACCCGCCGCTCGGTCGTGTACCCGTTGCCGCCGTGCAGCTGCATGGCCTGCCCGGTGACCTGGACGGCCATCTCGGTGGCGAGCAGCTTGACCATGGCCGCCTCCCGTTCGCAGGGCACGCCCTCGTCGAGCCAGTGCGCCACCTGCCGGGTGAACGCCCGCGCCTGCTCGACCTGGGCGGCCATGTCGGCGAGGGCGAACCGCAGCGCCTGGAACTGTGCGATCGGCCGGCCGAACTGCTCGCGCTCCTGCAGGTACGCCGCGGTGTCCTCGACCGCGCCGCGGGCGACACCGACCGCACGGGCCGCGGTGTGCACGCGGGCGATGTTCAGGCCGCGCTGGACCGAGGAGAAACCGCCCTCGTCCTGGTCGCTGCCCTCGTCGCCGTACAGCCCGGTCAGCCGGTCGCTGTCCGGGACCCGGACCCCGTCCAGCTCGAGGTCCCAGGTCAGGAACCCGTGGTAGCCGATCTTGTCGATGACGTGGCCGGTCATGCCGGACGGGAAGGACCCGCGTTCCTTGACCACGAGGAAGGGCTCGAGGCCGGCCGAACGCGACTCCCCCTCGCGCGGCTCACGGGTCCGCGCGAGCACCTCGACGAAGTCCGCCGCCAGGGCGTTGCCGGCCCAGCGCTTGTGCCCGGTCAGCACCCAGCCGTCGCCGTCGCGGACCGCGCGGGTCTGCACCCCGGCCAGGTCGGAGCCGGCGGTCGGCTCGGACAGCGCGATGGCGCCGATCCAGTCGCCCTTGGCGCTGCGCGCCAGCAGGTCCGCCCGTCGCTGGTCGTCGAGCACCTGGGTACCCAGGCCCTGTCCGCGGGCCAGGATGCTGCCGACGCTCAGCCAGGCCCGGGCCAGCTCCTCGGAGACGAGGCAGTACTCGAACACGCCCAGCCCCATCCCGCCGTATTCACGGGGGATGGTGATGCCGAACCAGCCGTACGACGCCATCTCCTCCACCAGGGAGCGCGGCATCTCGGCCTTCTGCGGGTCGAGTTCGTCCGCGACCGGCAGGACGCGGTCCCGGGCGAAGTGCCGGGCCTCCTCCTGCAGGGCCAGCCGGCGAGGCGTGGCCCAGGGCGTGCGCAGTTCGGCTGTCAGCGGCTCTTCGGTCACCGCGTCGTTGTACCAGCGCGGGCACGGGGCAGGATGAGCCGGTCATGACCCTCTTCGACCTGCTGCCCGCGGACCCGACACCCGACGCGCTCTTCGACGCGTTCAACCGATGGGCCGAGGAGCAGGGTCTGACCCTGTACCCGGCGCAGGAGGACGCCCTCATCGAGGTGTTCTCCGGATCCAACGTCATCCTGAGCACCCCCACCGGGTCCGGGAAGAGCCTGGTCGCCGTCGGCGCGCACTTCGCCGCGCTGGCCCAGGGCCGGCGCAGCTTCTACACGGCGCCGATCAAGGCGCTGGTCTCGGAGAAGTTCTTCTCGCTCATCGACACCTTCGGCGCCGACCAGGTCGGGATGATGACCGGTGACGCGGCGGTGAACCCGGGCGCCCCGATCATCTGCTGCACCGCGGAGATCCTTGCCAACCTCGCGCTGCGCAGCGGTGCTGACACCGAGGCCGGCCTCGTCGTGATGGACGAGTTCCACTTCTACGCCGAGCCGGACCGCGGCTGGGCCTGGCAGGTGCCGCTGCTCGAACTGCCCGGCGCGCAGTTCCTGCTCATGTCGGCCACCCTCGGCGACGTCACGCGGTTCGAGGACGAGCTGACCAAGCGCACCGGCCGGGACACGGCGGTGGTCAGCGGTGCGGAGCGGCCGGTGCCGCTGTACTACTCGTACGTCACGACGCCGCTGCACGAGACTCTCGAGGAGCTGCTCGCGACGCACGCCGCGCCCGTGTACGTCGTGCACTTCACCCAGGCCGCGGCGGTCGAGCGGGCGCAGGCCCTGATGAGCATCAACGTCTGCACCCGGCAGGAGAAGGACGCGATCGCCGAGCTGATCGGCGGGTTCCGGTTCACCGCCGGGTTCGGCCCGACCCTGTCCCGGCTGGTCCGCCACGGCATCGGCGTGCACCACGCCGGGATGCTGCCCAAGTACCGCCGCCTCGTCGAGCTGCTCGCCCAGGCCGGTCTGCTCAAGGTCATCTGCGGCACCGACACGCTCGGCGTGGGCATCAACGTGCCGATCCGCACGGTGCTGTTCACCGGCCTGACGAAGTACGACGGGGTGCGCACCCGGCACCTGAAGGCGCGCGAGTTCCACCAGATCGCGGGGCGCGCCGGCCGCGCCGGCTACGACACCGCCGGCACGGTCGTCGTACAGGCCCCGGAGCACGACGTCGAGAACGCCCGGCGGATCGCCAAGGCCGGCGACGACCCGAAGAAGCTCAAGCGGGTCGAACGCAAGAAGGCGCCCGAGGGGTTCGTGTCGTGGGGGCAGCCGACGCACGACCGGCTCGTCGGCGCCGAGCCGGAGACGCTGACCTCGTCGTTCGGGGTCAGCCACGCGATGGTGCTCAACGTCCTGCAGCGGCCCGGCGACGGGCTGCAGGCCTTACGCGAGCTCATCGAGCGCACGCACGAGAGCGACGAGACGAAGGAGCGCCTGCTCGCGCAGGCCGAGGAGATCGTCGAGGGGCTGGTCACCTCGGAGATCGTCGAGCGGCTCGAGGTGCCCGACACGGCCGGCCGCACCCTGCGCCTGACCGTGGACCTGCAGCCCGACTTCGCCCTCAACCAGCCACTGTCACCGTTCGCGCTCGCCGCGCTCTCCCTGCTCGACACCGAGTCGCCGTCGTACCCCCTGGACGTCCTGTCGGTGCTGGAGGCCACGCTCGACAACCCCCGCCAGGTGCTGTCCGCGCAGCTGAACAAGGCGCGCGGCGAGGCGGTCGCGCAGATGAAGGGCGACGGGATCGAGTACGAGGAGCGGATGGAGCTGCTCGACGAGGTCACCTACCCGAAGCCGCTCGCCGAGCTGCTCGAGGGCGCGTTCGAGACGTTCCGCGCTGGACAGCCGTGGATCGGCGACTACGAGCTGGCCCCCAAGTCGGTGGCCCGCGACATGTACGAGCGGGCCATGACCTTCGTCGAGTACGTCGGCTTCTACGGGCTGGCCCGGTCCGAGGGCCTGGTGCTGCGTTACCTCGCCGATGCCTACAAGGCCCTCGACCGGACGGTCCCCGACGCGCTGCGGACCGAGGAGCTGACCGACCTGACCGAGTGGCTCGGGGAACTGGTCCGGCAGGTCGACTCGAGCCTGCTCGACGAGTGGGAGCAGCTGCGCAACCCGGCCGACCCGGCTGTCGCAGCCGGCCCGGTGGACGACACGCCTCCCCCGGTCACCCGCAACGCCCGGGCCTTCACGGTCCTCGTCCGCAACCAGCTGTTCCGCCGGGTGGAGCTGGCCGCGATCCGGCGTTACGACCTGCTCGCCGAGCTCGACCCGGACATCGACTGGAAGACCCCGATCGAGGCGTACTTCGAGGAGTACGACCGCCTCGGCACCGGCCCCGACGCCCGCGGCCCGGCGCTGCTCCGGATCGACCGGAAGCCGGACGTGTGGACGGTGCGGCAGACCTTCGACGACCCGGAAGGCGACCACGACTGGGGCATCAGCGCGGAGGTCGACCTGCCCGCCTCCGACGAGGCCGGCACCGCCGTGCTCCGCATCACCGGGATCGGCCAGCACGCGACCGTGTGACCCGACCCTCTGCGACGATCAGGGCATGGCGGACCCGGGGTTGTTCACGCTCGCAGAGGCACGGGCCGTGCTGGCCGAGTTGCGGCCCTCACTCGACGAGCTGGTGCGCCTGCGCGCCGACGCCGCCGAGCTGTCCGCCGCCGTGCGCGGCGGCCTGCCCACGACGCTGGGTGGCGTGCCGGAGGGCAAGGCGGCCGAGGCGCGGCTCGACGAGCTGATGACCGAGATCCAGTCGCACGGCGTCGAGCTGAAGGGGTTCGCGCCGTTGCTGCTCGACTTCCCGTCGACGCTCGACGGGGTGCCGGTCCTGCTCTGCTGGCTGGAGGGCGACCAGGCGCTCGAGTGGTACCACCGCACCGACCTGGGGTTCCTCGGCCGGCGCCGGCTCCCCTAGCCGACGAGCTCCCGCCGGATCCAGGTGAGGATCACGGTCACGACGTACGTCTGCTCGTCCGCGGTCAGATCCCGGCCCTTCGGGATCTCGTGCCACCGCTCGAGACAGCTGCGACAGCAGGTCCCGGTGGCGTGCTGGGCGACGAAGACCGGGTGGCCGCGGTACGGCGTCTGCCGACCGTCCTTGGGCGGCTCCGCCGGCGCCAGCCGGACCGCGATCAGGTCCGCCGCGTGCGCGCGGATGGTGCGCGGTCCGCGCATCTCCGCCGTCGCCCGGTCCGGGCCGCGCAGGTGGAACTTGGCCCGGAACGGCTGGCGGGCCAGCCGTTCCAGCCGGGCCTCGATGTCCACCGCAGTGATCTTTCCGCGCCCTGCTCAGGCAAACGAGCCCGCCGGTCAGCCGCCCCCTACCCCGTTGCCGGTTCGCCCGCGGCCGGCAACGGGGTAGGGGGCTCACGGGGAACGACGCGAGGAGCACGCATGGAGTACGTCCGGCTCGGGTCCACCGGGCTCGAGGT
>JAOPWV010000035.1 GCA_025965475.1 Frankiales bacterium
TCACGCGCACTACGAGACGGTCCTGGGTGGCTACCTCGGCGTGGACGTGTTCTTCGTGCTGTCGGGCTACCTGATCACGCGGGTTCTGCTCCGGGCGCCTGGACGCGCCGCCTATCGCGACTTCCTGGTCCGGCGCGCAGTACGGCTCGTGCCGGCCCTGATGGGCGCGCTGGCCGCGGTCGTCTTCGTCGTACTGCTGCTCGGGTCGACGGCGGAGCGCAGCCGGGCGCTCGCCTGTACCGGCGCCGCCGGCGGCTACCTCATGAACCTGCCCTTCGCGGAGGCGCTGAACTGCGGCGCGATGTGGCACGTCACGTGGTCGCTCGCGGCCGAGCAGCAGTTCTATCTCCTCTGGCCGTGGGTCCTGGCGGCCCTCGTCGCGGCCGGCAGCCGCTGGACGTCGTCGGTCTGGTTGCCCACGACGCTCTGCCTCTCGCTCTACGGACTGTCCGTGACCTGGCAGCTGATCCTCCGCTCCGCCGACGGCGTCGACTCGGCCCGCGTGCTGTTCATGCCCGACGGCCGGAGTCTCGTCCTGCTCCTGGGGTGCGCCCTGGCGCTGGCGCTGCACGGGCCGGGCAGGCCACTGCGGACGCTGCGCCGGACGGGGCTGCGCGACGGCCTGTGCCTGCTTGCCGTCGCGGCGCTGGTCGGCATGTTCGGCTGGACGCAGGCGGGGACCTCCCACACCGCGCTGCTCGCGCTGGTGGTGACGGGCCTGGCCACCGCGGTGCTCATCTACTGCCTCGTCGACGCGCCGGCGTCGTCGCGGGCGGCCCGGCTGTTCGGGGCGCGGTGGGTGGCGTACGTCGGCCGGATCTCCTACGGGCTGTACCTCTGGCACGAGGTCGCCTACCGGCTCGCCGAGGCCGTCGCTCCCCGGGGCAGCCTGACCGCCGAGCTGTTGCGCTTCAGCCTGGCGCTGGTGTTCGCAGCCGCTAGCTTTACCTTCGTGGAGACTCGCGCGCAGCAGTGGTGGCAGCGTCGCGAGCGCATGCGCCGGCCGGCCCCGGTCGCGAGCCGGACGCCGCACCCCGAGCGCATCGCGGCCTAGCCCGTGCCCCGGGTGATGCGATCGTCCGCCCGGCGGGCACGGTCCTCGAACGTGTGGTCCTGGCTCCTGCCCGCGGTAGCGCTGACGGCGATCTGGTTCCTGTGCGTGATGCACCTGCGCCGGTACGACCTGCTCGTGTTCGTCCGCGCCGGTGGTGACGTCCTTGCCGGCCGGGATCCGTTTCCCGTTCTGGGTACGCCGAGCGTCTACGCGGGCGACGCCTTCGTCTACCCCTGGCTCAGCGCCTTCGCCTTCGCCCCGCTGTCGGTCCTGCCGCACCCGGTGGCCGACATCGTCTACTTCATCCTCTCCGGGCTCGCGGTGGTCGTCGGGTGCCGGGCGGCCGGCCTGCGCGACCCGGTCTCGGTCCTCCTCGTGCTCACCGCCGCGACGACGATCCGCGGGTTCCAGGTCGGCAGCCTCAACGCGCTGCTCTTCCTCGGTTGCGTGCTCGCCTGGAAGTACCGGGACCACGTGCTGCGGGTCGCCGGGGTGCTCACGCTGGTCGTCGGGACGAAGATCTTCCTGGCGCCGATCCTGGGTTGGCTCGTGCTGAGCCGCCGGTGGCGGGCGCTGGGCGCCACCCTGTTCGGCCTGTTCGTGGTCCTCGGGGCGTCCTTCGTCCTCGGCCCGCTGTCGGGACCCGGCTACCTCAGCCTGCTCGGCAGCCTGGCCCGGCACGAGGGGGTTCAGGGCTTCTCCCTGTACCGGGTGCTGGAGCACGACGTCGGGCCGTCGGCTGGGCGGGTCCTGACGGCGGTGCTGGCGCTCGCGGTGCTCCTCGCCGTGGCCCTGGTGCGCCGCGGCACCGACCCGGGCTCGGACCTGGCCCTGTACGCCGCCTCCATCGTCGCGGCGCTGGTCCTGACTCCTGTGCTCTGGAGCCACTACATCGTGATCGCCCTGGCGCCCCTGGTACTGGCCCGGCCGCCGCGCGGGGCGCTGGCCCTGGCCTCGGCGGTCTCGTGGGCGGTCGCGCCGGTCATGCTGCCGCAGCTCGTAGAAATTCGGACGACGTCCCAGGGCATCCTGCTGCTCTACGCGGGACTGCTGGTCCTGGCGGTAGGACTGGCACTTCGTACGCGGTGGCCCGCGCGCCGGGCGGGACGCCCCTAGCGCGGCGTGCCCTCCGTGCGGAGGTCGTCGCCGACGGGCTCGGCGACGCTGCCCTGGACCGGCACCGCGACCGGCCCGAACGTCCGGGGCAGCGTGCGGCCGCGGAAGTAGTCGGGCATCGCGACCTCGCACACGACCATGAGTGCCGCCCCGAGGACCAGGGAGCCGATGCCCAGCAGGAAGACGCCGCCGACGCCGGCGAAGGACGTCATACCGTAGTCGGCGGCGAACATGTCGTGGGCGCTCTTGTAGAAGGCCAGCGTGAGCACGACCGCGCCGACCAACGGCAGCACACCCTTGACCAGGGCCTGGTGGAAGCCGCGGCGGAGCTCGCGGCGGAAGACCCAGACGCACGTGTAGCCGGTCAGTGCGTAGTAGAAGGCGATGAGCAGCCCGAGCGCCGCGATCGAGTCGGCGAGGACCCGCCCGTTGCTGACGAACACGAGCCCGACATAGAAGACCACCGACGCGGCGCCCATGGCGAGCGTCGACGTCGTCGGGGTCTGGTGGCGGGGATGCACGCGGGCGAACGACTCCGGGATGGCGCGGCTCGCCGCCATCGACAGGGCGGTGCGGGCCGTCGGCAGGATCGTGGTCTGGGTGGACGCCGCGGCCGAGGTGAGCACGGCGAGGATCAGCACCTTGCCCAGCGTCGTCCCGAGGACCTGGTCCCCGAGCACGGCGAGCACGTCGCCCTGGTTGTCCGGGTTGGTGAGTACGCCGACCCCGCCGTACGCCTGGCAGGCGATCGTGACGAGCAGGAAGATCCCGAGCAGCACGAGGGTCGAGATGACGGCCGCCCGGCCGGGGGTGCGGTCCCGGTCGCGGGTCTCCTCGTTGACCGTCACGGCCGTGTCCCAGCCCCAGTAGATGAAGACCGCCAGCAGCACGCCCGCGGACAGGGCGCCGAACGACGGGATGTCGAACGGGTTGAACCAGGACAGGGCCGGCCGGACCGTGCCCGCGGCGGCGTGGCCCGTGTAGACCTTCACGAGGGCGACGACCGCGAACAGCGCCAGGACGACGAGCTCGACCGCCAGGAGCACGTACTGCAGGCGGGCGGAGACCTCGATCCCGCGGTAGCAGATGTAGGTCAGGACCACGATCCAGCTGACGCCGACGACGGTGACCCAGAACGTGGACCCCGCGAGGCCGTCGGCCCCGAACAGCAGGAAGCCGTACTGCCCGGCGATCTGCGCGAGGTTGGCCATCACCACGATGTCCGCGACGACGATGCCCCAGCCGCCCATCCAGCCGGTGCGCGGGCCGAAGGCGCGCGCCGCCCAGGTGAACGTGGTGCCGCAGTCCGGGTCCACCGCGTTGAGCTCGCGGTAGGCGTAGGCGATGCAGAACATCGGCACAAAGGCCAGCAGCATCACCGCGGGGGACTGGAAGGCCACAGCGGCGGCGACGAAGCCGATGGTGGCGGCCAGGCTGTAGCCGGGGGCTGTGGACGACACCCCGATGACGACGCTCGACAGGAGCCCGAGAGCGCCGGTGCGCAGACCCTTCTCGGAGGTCGCGCCGGAGGCCCCGGCCGGTCCGGCGTCCACTCGGATCTTCTCGCGGTCCTGCATGGCGCTCCTCAGCTCGGCGTCTGGCTACGGTTCTCGCAGACAATTGCTGCGTTGACAAGCGATTCCGTTGTGAAAGTGCGAGATGTGCCCGTACTCGCTCGTCCGGGGCATGATGCCGGCATGACGTCCGATCGGGCCGCCGCGGACAGGGCGGCGGCGCCCTACCGGCAGCTGAGCCTCTGGCACGACACGTTTCCAGGCTCGTGGGAGCCGCGACCGGCCCTGCCCGGCGACACCACCGTGGACGTCGCGATCGTCGGTGCCGGCTACACCGGGCTCTGGACCGCCTACCACCTCGCGTCCGCCGACCCTGGGGTGCGCATCGCCGTCGTCGAGCGCGACGTCGCCGGCTTCGGTGCCTCCGGCCGCAACGGCGGCTGGTGCTCGGCGCTGTTTCCCACGTCCTGGCACCGCATGCGCAGGGAGGCCGACGCCGGGTCCGTGACCGCGATGCAGCGGGCGCTGGAGGCGGCGGTCGACGAGGTCGGCCGGACTGCCGCCGCCGAGGGCATCGACTGCGCGTTCGTCAAGGGCGGCTCCGTGTCGGTGGCCCGCAACCCCGCCCAGCTCGCCCGGGCGCGGGCGCACGTGGCGGAGGCGCGCGAGCACGGGTTCGGGCCGGACACGCTGGACCTTCTCGACGGCCCCGAGACCGCGCGGCGGGTCGGCGCGGCGGGGGCGCTCGGGGCGGTGGTCACCGACCACTGCGCCGCGCTCGATCCGGCGCGTCTGGTGCGCGGCCTCGCGGAGGCCGTGGAACGTCGCGGCGTCCGCATCTACGAGGGCACCGCGGCGCTCGAGGTGTCACCCGGCCGGGTGCGCACCAGGCACGGCACGGTGCTGGCCGATGTGGTCCTGCCGGCAACCGAGGGCTACACCCCTGCGCTGCCAGGCCGTCGCCGCGACCTCGCCCCGGTGTACTCCCTGATGCTGGCCACCGAGCCGCTGCCCGAGGACGTCTGGGCGCAGATCGGGCTGGCCGACCGCGCCACGTTCAGCGACGAGCGGCATCTGACCATCTACGGCCAGCGCACGGCGGACGGCCGCATCGCCTTCGGCGGCCGGGGCGCGCCGTACCACTTCGCGTCACGGATCTCGCCGGCGTACGACCGTGACGATCGGGTGCACGAGGCGATCCGGAGCAGCCTCGTCGACCTGTTCCCGGTGCTGCGGGACGTGACCGTCACCCATCGCTGGGGCGGCAACCTCGGGGTGCCGCGCGACTGGTATCCGTCCGTCGGCTTCGACCGCAGCACCGGCCTGGCCTGGGCCGGCGGCTACGTCGGCGACGGGGTCGCGACGTCCAACCTCGCGGGCCGGACGGTCGCCGACCTGGTGCTCGGCCGGGACACCGGCCTCACCGGCCTGCCCTGGGTACGGCGGCGGACGAAGGCGTGGGAACCGGAGCCGCTGCGCTGGCTCGGGGTGAACGCGGTGACGGCGCTCATGACGCACGCCGACCGGACAGAGCAGCGGACCGGCCGGCCGTCCCGGGCGGCGGCCGCGTTCTGGCGGACCCTCGGCCACTGAGCCACTGCTACTCGAGCGGTTGCAGGGGCGGTGCGTCGTCGCGGCGGGCCAGCGTGATGCCCGCGCTGGCCACGCTGACCAGCGCCAGTGCGGCGAGCTCCCGCAGGTGCAGCTTCTGCCCGAGCACGAGCAGCCCGGAGATGGCGGCGGCCGCCGGCTCCGCACTCATGAGGATCCCGAAGACACGGGTGGGCAGGCGCCGCAGGGCGGACAGCTCCAGCCCGTACGGGACCACCGACGACAGGAGCGCGACCGCCGCCCCGGCGATCAGCAGGGTGGGCTTGTCGACGACGGCCGAGGCCCCGCCGATGCCGAAGGGCAGGACCAGCAGCGCCGCGATGCCCAGCGCCACCGCCAGCCCGTCGATGCCGGGCAGCACCTGACCGACGTGCGCGCTGGCGAGGATGTACCCGGCCCAGAACAGCCCGGCGACGAAGGCCAGGACGAGCCCGCTGAGCGGGATTCCCGCCGCCGGGCTGAACCCGAGCAGCACGACCCCGCACGCGGCGAGCAGGGCCCAGAGCAGGTCGACGAACCGACGGGTCTGGACCAGGGCAAGCAGCAGCGGGCCGACGAACTCCACGGTGACGGCGACGCCGAGCGGGACGGTCCGCAGGGACAGGTAGAAGACGAGGTTCATGCAGGCCATCGCGCCGCCCAGCAGCGCGGCCGCGAGCCAGGCCTGCCGGGACCAGCGTCGGACCGGTGGGCGCAGAAGGACGAGCAGCAGCAGCGCGGACAGGCCGAGCCGCAGCAGGGTGACGCCGGATGCCCCCAGCTCGCCGAACAGCCGGCGGGCGATGCCGGAGCCGACCTGCACCGACACGATGGCGCAGAGCACCAGGCCGGGGGCGGGGATGCGGTCCATCCGCGACTGCGGCACGCGGAGGAACTCCTCGATCGTGGGCGGGGGGAGCGCCGACGGTAGCAACGGCCTGGCGTGGCTGGGATGCCCCCGGGTACCGAGCCGATACTCGGGGTCCGCGGCAGGAAGGACTGGCGATGGTGAGCAAGGCGCTCCTCGTCCGGCTCGAGGCCAGGCCGGACACGGCGGAGGAGGTCGACAGCTTCCTGCGCGATGCGCTGCCCGTCGTCCAGGGGGAGTCGGGGACGGTCGCGTGGTTCGCGCTTCGCTTCGGCTCCGGGGAGTACGGGATCTTCGATGCGTTCCCGGACAAGGGTGGCCGCTGGGAGCATCTCACCGGCGCTGTGGCCAAGGGACTTGGCAAGAAGGCCCTGTCGTTGTTCGGTGGGATCCCCCACATGAACCGCATCGGGGTCCTGGCGCACAAGCTCCCGTGAGGAACCCGGTGAACACGCCGCAGCAGGTGCCCCGGCCCTGGTGCCGAAGTGTGCGGGGACCAGGCCCCTTCACCCCGAGGTGGATGCCATGACCGACACGTCACTCGACCGGTCCGTCGGTCGGATCCGGCCGGCGCGCCGCGCCATCCTGGCCAGCGTCGTCGGAACCACGATCGAGTGGTACGACTTCTTCCTGTACGGCACGGCGGCTGCCATCGTCTTCCCGCACGTGTTCTTCCCCGGGATCTCGCCGTTCGCCGGGATCCTGGCCTCGTTCGCCACCCAGTTCGTCGGCTTCGCGGCGCGACCGATCGGGGCCGCCATCTTCGGCCACTTCGGTGACCGGGTCGGCCGCAAGGCCACCCTGGTGTCCACCCTGCTGATCATGGGGATCGCCACGGTGCTCATCGGGGCGCTGCCCGGCTACACCAGCATCGGGGTGGCGGCACCGATCCTCCTGGTCGCCCTGCGCACGGTGCAGGGCATCGGCGTCGGCGGCGAGTGGGGCGGCTCGATCCTCCTCAGCATGGAGTGGGGCTCGCGCAACCGGCGTGGCCTGTCCGCCTCCTGGCCGCAGCTCGGCGTCCCCCTCGGCCTGCTCCTGGCCACGCTGGCCGTGAAGCTCGTGACGAGCCTGACCGGCAGCCAAGGCTTCGACAGTTGGGGCTGGCGCATCCCCTTCCTGGCCAGCTTCGTGCTCATCATCATCGGGCTCATCGTGCGGCTCAAGGTCCTGGAGAGTCCGACGTTCGAGGCGGTCAAGAAGACCACCGGCCCGGTGAAGCTGCCGCTCGTGGAGGCGTTCCACCGGTACTGGCGCGAGATCCTGTTGATCGCGTTCGTCCGGATGTCGGAGCAGGCCCCGTTCTACCTGTTCATCACCTTCGTGCTCACGTACGGCACGGTGCATCTGCACCTGCCCAAGGGCGACCTGCTCAACGACACGCTCGTGGCGGCCGCCGTGAGTCTGGTGACCATCCCGGTGGCCGGGATGCTCTCGGACCGGTTCGGCCGCCGGACGGTGTACACGATCGGCGCCGTCCTGACCGGCCTGTTCGCCTTCCCGTACTTCGCCCTGCTGAACACCCGGTCCACCGGGCTCGTGCTCGCCGCGATCGTGGTCAGCCTGATCGTCCACGACCTGCAGTACGGCCCGCAGGCGGCCCTGATCGCCGAGAGCTTTGCGCCCGAGGTGCGTTACACCGCAGCCGGTCTGGGCTACCAGCTCGCCAGCATCGTCGCGGGCGGCCCCGCCCCGCTGATCGCCACGGCGCTGCTGCAGCACTACGGCACGTCCGACGCGATCGCCTGGTACATCGTCGGCTGCGCGGTCGTCACCCTCGTCGCGCTGGCGCTGCTCCGGCGGCCGGGCGCGGCCGAGGAGGCGGACGTCGACCCGCACGAGCGGCTGCGCGGGGATCAACCCGTCGGCGCCTGATCACCAGCCGCCCCGAGAACGACGTCCGTTTCGCCACAAATCTTCCGGTCCGTCCAGCGACCGCCGCAGCTCCCGTGGGATTTCTGCGCGTTTACTGAAAATTTCTTGCTACTCGTCGGTAGTGTGGCCGCGATCACATCGCTACAGGTACGTCACGCATGACGCACAGTGACGGGACGCAGCTCTGCTGACGTGCCGGACGCTGCCCGTCACCCGCCACGGCCTGGCTCTGGCAAAGGGACCTATGAGCGCATCACTGCGAACACGCGGCAGCGCACTGGCAGCCGCTGGCGTCGCGGCCGCCATGGTGGTGGCCGCTCTCGCGGCCTCGCCCGCGGCCCAGGCCGCCGCTCCGGCGACGCCGGTCAGGACCCTCACCGGGAGCACCTCGGACGGGTCCCAGTTCTCGATCCGCGTGCCGCCCGGCTGGTCGGCGAAGACCGGGACGCTACTGCTCTACTCGCACGGCTACCGGCCCCTGGAGACCTGGTCGCGGGGCGGGCAGCCGCAGCCGACCGCGCCGGCCGGGACCGCCCCGCAGGTGGCCTCCGACGATGCGACAGCGCAGCAGCTGCTGGCCCGCGGCTACGCCCTCGCCGGCTCGTCGTACGCCCGCAACGGCTGGGCCGTGGCCGACGGCGTCCGTGCCGACGAGCTGCTCGTCGAGCAGTTCCGGCGCAGCTACGGCACCCCGCAGCGGTTGTACGCCTGGGGCGACTCGCTCGGCGGGCTCGTCACCCAGGTGTTCGCGGAGAAGAACCCCCAAACGGTGGCCGGCGTGGCCCCGATGTGCGGGGTGCTGGGCGGCCCGGTCGACAACCTCGACCTGGCGCTCGACTTCGGGGTCGCCATCAAGGCGCTCATCGACCCGAGCCTGGCGCTGACCGGTTTCGCCACGTGGGCCGACGCGCAGGTGGCGTACGACCACGTCTACAGCATCGTGATGAACGGGCTCGCCGACCCGACGACCCAGGCGCCCATGGCCGCCCGGCTCGTCGCGATCCGCATGATGCTCGACGCCCCGGCCAAGACATCCACCTCGGACGGCGTCGGGCCGACGACGACGACGGCGCTGCAGCATGCGACCGCTGCCGCTGCGGAGTCGGTGCTCAGCGGCCTGTTCTACGCGACGCTCGGCCGCTACGACGTCGAGCAGCGGGTGGCCGGCAACCCCACCACCAACGTCGGGGTGTCCTACCTCGCACGGGTCAGCAACGCCGGGGCTGCCGACCACAAGGCCGCTGCCGTCGTGACCGCCGACGAGCGGGACTACGCCGCGCTCGGGTTCTCCGCCGGCCTGCTGCGGTCCTACGCCCGCACCGTCGACTGGCTCGGCGCCCGGGTCCAGGCCGACGGCCCGGCCCGCGCCGCCTTCGCGGCCACCGGTACCCCCACGGGGGTGCTCAGCGACCCGACCATCACCCTGCACACCGCGTACGACCCGCTGGTCCTCGTGCAGAACGAGGCGCGCTTCGCGGGCCGCGTCGCCGCGAAGGGGCGGACCGGTCTGCTCCGCCAGCTCTACGTCACCCCGCCGTCGGCGCCGTGGTTCGCCGACGCGTCGGCCATGCCGCCGACCGGCGCTCCCGCCGCCTACGGGGCCGGCCACTGCGCCTTCACCCCGGCGCAGCGGGTCCGCACCCTCACCCTGCTCGACAGCTGGGTGCGTTCACGTACGGCGCCGACACCCATCGCCCTCGGGGCCGCGGAGACCGCGGTTCCTGGCCTCACCCGCTCGTTCACCCCGTCCGCCTGGCCAGTCCGGTAGGAGATCAACACATGCGACGCACACTCATCGTCGGTGGGCTGCTGGCGGTCTTCGCCGCGCTGCTCGCCCAGTTCGGCGGCACCCTCGGGATGGAGCAGATCCGCTCGGCCCTGCTCGGTGCCACCCTCGGCGCGTCGCTCGGTCTCGTGCCGGGCGCGGCCGGGCCGCTCAGCCGCGCCGGCGCGTTCCTCGCCGGCGTGGTGTTGGCCTGGGCCGGTTATGCGCTGCGAGCCGGCGTCCTGCCCGACAGCCCCGGCGGGCGCGCCATCGCCGCCTTCCTCGTCATCGCCGTCCTCACCGGAGTCTGCGCGGCCAGCTTCGGCCGGCTTCCGCTGTGGTCGGCCCTGCTCGGCGTCGCCGCGATCGCCGGTGCGTACGAGTACGCGTTCGGCATCGACCCGACCGCCTTCACCTCGCAGTCGGTGACCGCCGCCACCACGGTGCTCCTCGCCGCCGCTGTCGGGTTCCTCGTCTCGGCGGTCGGCGTCGCCTTCGCCGGTGACGACGAGCTCGTGGCGGACCGCCCCTCCGGCACGACCTTCACCTCGCCCGACGCACCGGGCATCGCCGTACGCCACGACCGCCCTTCGGAGGCCTGATCCATGTCCTCGATCCTTCGTAGTCGCCGCCGCCTGATGGAGCGGAGCGGGGACCTGCCGCGCAGGGCGCTTCTGGCCACCGGCGCCGGCGGCGTCGCCGCGCTCCTCGCGCTCGGCGGTCCACTCGGCACGGCCTTCGCCGCCGACCAGAGCGGCACGCCGCAGGTCTCCACCACCGAGACGGTCAAGGCCGACCTCACCTCGACCGGGAAGGTCGACGTGGCGCGGATCTTCAGCCAGATCCAGGCTTCGGGCAAGGGTCACGTCGAGCTCGCCGACCCGACCTCCACGCAGGCCCTGCGCAACCTCGACGGCTTCGGTGCGCCGAGCGTCCGGGACGGCAAGGCCGTCTACAGCTTCACCGTCGACGGGTCCAAGAGCTTCCGCACAGTGGCGGACTTCGACAAGAAGCTGCCGGTGACCGTCGAGGTCACGTACACGCTCGACGGCAAGCCGATCGCCCCCGCCGACCTGGCGGGCAGGAGCGGCACGCTCGAGGTGACCTACCACGTCAAGAACACGACGGCGGCGCCCACCGAGATCAGCTACCAGGACGGTCACGGCAAGAACGTCACGGAGACGGTCGACCTCGTGACGCCGTACGTCGGACAGGCGACGATCGTCCTGCCCCGCAGCTTCTCGGCGGTCAAGTCCGACCGCTCCGACACCGCCGGTGACGGCCACGGCGGCCACCAGCTGCAGTGGACGATGGTGCTGTTCGAGCCGATCGGCCAGATCGCGCAGACGTTCAGCTACACGGCGCAGGTGACGAACGCCGCCGTCCCGGCGACGCACATCCAGCTGGCGCCGGTCGCGCCGGAGCGGCACCCCGAGCTGATGTTCGGCCAGCACGGCTTCGCCTCCGGTGCGGCCAGTGGGCAGCAGATCACCGCGGGCGGCGTGCAGATCGACGAGAACCTGCTCAAGCTGCGGGCCGGCGCGAGCAAGTTGCTGACCGGCCTGGCACAGCTGCAGGCCGGCGCCGACCAGCTCAACGCGGGTCTGGCCAGCGGCGTCCCGGCGGCCATCTCGGGCAGCGGACGGGTCGCTGCCGGGGCCCGTACGGCGGCGTCCGGCGCCAAGCAGATCGCGGACGGCAACGCCACGCTGGCCGCCGGTCTGGGCCAGCTGGCCGCGGCCGGTCCCCAGCTCAGCGCCGGTGCCGGCCAGCTCGGCGCCAACACGCCCAAGCTGGCAGCCGGAGCGAAGCGGCTCGACGCCGGCGCGGGTGCGTTCCGGACCGGCGCGGACCAGCTCGGGGCCGCGTTCGCCAACCCCAAGGGCGAGGACCTCACCAAGGGCAGCCAGGCGCTGGCCAGCGGTCTCGGCGCGATCTCCGCCGGCCTGCAGGACCTCGGCAACGTCAAGACCGGGCTGCCCAGCGCGCTCGCGGGTACCAAGGCGCTCCAGGCCGCCCTCAAGGGTGCGATCCTGCCGGCGTTCGGCACCTCCAAGGACGTCTGCGACCCCAGCGACCCGAAGAAGCAGACCGTGCTCGGCTGCGTCGCCACCCTCACGACAGGTGCCTCCGCCCTGCAGCAGGCGATCCTGGCCACGGTGGATCCGTCGGCCGCCGCGGCCGGCACCGCCCGGCCGGGGCTGCGTCAGGGCGTCGGCCTCGTCAAGGCGGGCCTCGACGACAGTCTCAAGGCCGGTGGCGAGGTCGACCAGCTCGAGCGCGCGATCATCGCGCTCAAGACGATCGCGGACATTCCGGCGCCGGGCCAGTCGGCCGCCGCGAGCTGCCAGGGTGCCTGCAAGGCGGTCGTGGACCAGCTCTACGACACGCTCGTGACGAAGAAGACGCTGCGGACCAAGACCACCGCCGGTTCGCAGGGGCTGGCGCAGGTGCTGGCCGGCATCGGCGACGCGTCCTCCCCGGCGAGCAGCAACCCGCAGGCGGCCACCGTCGTCGGCGCGCTCAAGGCGCTGTCCGGCGGGCTGACCTCCCTGCAGGGCGGCCTGACCAACGGCGGCAACGTCGCGTGCGACCCCACTGTCACCCCGGGCGGTAAGAACTACTGCGGTCTCGCGGAGGGTCTCCGCCAGGTCGGCGCAGGTCTCGACCAGCTGGTCGGCGGTCTGACCACCGCCGTCAACGGCGTGGTCGGGCAGCTCAGCCCCGGCGCCAAGGCGGCGAGCACCGGAGCGGGCTCGCTGGCCGAGGGCATCAGCAAGGCCGGCGCGGGAGTGGCGCAGCTGCACGCCGGGGCCAGCGCCCTGGCCGTGGGTGCGGGCACGTTCGCGACAGGAGCCACCCAGTACGCCGCCGGCGCCGGCCAGTTCGCGGCCGGAGCGCAGAAGGTGTCCCAGGGTGTCGTGACCGCAGTGCCTGGTGCGAACCAGCTCGCGGCCGGCTCGAAGACGCTCTACGACGGCCTGAACGGGCAGCTCGCTCCCGGAGCGTCCGAGCTGGCAACCAAGCTCACCGGCCTGACCGCCGCGGTCGACGGCTCCCGGAAGATCGCCGAGGGCGCGGGTGCGGCCAGGGCCGGCGACCAGCTGATCGTCGACGGGGCCGGGCAGCTCAGCGCGCAGGGCTCGAAGAAACTGATCAGCTCCGGTGACGAGGCGGCCCGCAGCTACGGCCGCCAGCTGGCGATCATGCAGGCGCTGGACAAGAAGGGTGCCGACGGCGCACTGCCGTACGGCGCGCCGGCCAACACGGTCGACAACAAGTCGGCGTTCGACCTGACGCTGGCCGGCGTCGGCAACCAGACCGGGGGCGCCGGCAACGGCGTGCGCGGCCTGGCCGCTGTCGTCGTCCTCGGCCTGGGGGCCGGCGCGGCCGGCCTGCTGCGGCGTCGTCTGGGCTAGCCGG